>DBEYOB010000211.1:0-4035 GCA_048173955.1 Coriobacteriales bacterium | reverse complement strand
CCGCGAGGCGCGCGCCATCGCCTATTCCGACGAGGCGTTCCGCCGCCCGCGCGGGTGGCTGTTCCGCCGCCAGGGCGAGGTGTTGGCCGATGTGGAGGACGACTATCCCTACGACGGTTCGTTCGACCGGTACTTCCCCACCTATCAGGACATGACGGGCCCCCAGCTGAGGGGCTACATCTCGTGGCGCACCGAGGTCCGCCGCGGCGAGGCGCCCCGCATCGCGCCGACGTCCTACGCGTTCGTCTACGTGTACGAGATCTTGAACGGCATCGGCGTCGCCTGCGCGTCCGAGGGGTTCGGGCGGCTGCGCCGGTTCTGGGGGGAGTTCAGGGCGCAGGTCCCGGCGCTCGACCGGTTCCTCAGGCCGTGGCTGCGCGACTACGTCGTCTACCACGGCCTCGACGTCGGCCTGCTGGCATGCGACGAGCTTCTGGGGGGCGACATCGCGGCCGACGGGGCCCTGGTGGCCCTGCAGAATCCGGAGGGGCGCGACGAGCGCGAGCTGTTCTCCGCGGTGGCGACGCTGTCGTCCTACCGCATCGAGGCGTCGAGGCTCTTCCGCGAGCAGCCCGACGACGTGCGCCGCACAGTGCTTGCGGTGCTCGGCAGGCTCGAGGCCTACTACCGCAAGAACCGCACGCGCGGGCTGTACGAGAGCCTGTTCGGCCACACGGCGACGCTGCCCTGCGACCTGTTCGCATCGGCCGTGTTCTACGAGGAGCGCCCCCATCCCGACGCGGTGTGCGCGCTCAGCCCCATCCGCCGCTATGTCTGCAGGAACGGCGAGTGGACGTGCGAGCGGTACTCCGGGGGCAAAGGCGCGAGCACGCGGCTCGGCTCCATCGTGAAGGCGGTCGACGCCCGGATGCGCTCCTGCGGCGGGTCCGTGCCCCCGCTCAAGGCACCGTCGCTGCCGAAGTACCTGCAGGGCATCGTCGACCAGGAGGTCGACCGGTGGGCCGCCTGGAAGCGGGCCCACACCCCACGCCGCATCGCCATCGACCGCTCGAAGCTCGGCGGCATCAGGCGGGGCGCGGCGCAGACCTGCGAGGAGCTGCTCGTCGACGAGGAGCGCGGCGACCTTTGCGAGGCCGGTGCGGTGCCGCCCTCCCCGTCGCAGCCAACCGCGGTTCCCGCGGCGGCCCCGCAGGCGTTCGGGACGTCCGCCGCATCTGCGACCCGCGGCATCGCGGACACCCCCGCGGATGCCGGGTTTGCCGCCGGAGGAGCCCCTGCCGACGATGCGGGGGCGTCCCTGCCGCTCGGCCTGTCCCGCACAGAGCTCGCCCTTCTGGGCTGCCTGCTCGAGGGGACGCCCTTCGACGGGGCGCTCGCCGGATGCGCGCAGACGCTCGACATGCTGGTCGATTCCATCAACGAGAAGCTGTTCGACGTGCTGGGAGATACGGCCCTCGAGTTCGAGGGCGGCCGCCCCGCCGTCATCGAGGACTATCGCGAAGACGTGAGAGGAGCCGTCGGACTATGACCCCGCCCATCGCCGACACGCCGAGCGCCGCGCCCGTCAAGGTGCCCCGGCGCATCGCCGCCACCATCGTCAACTCGCTCAAGGGCGGCGTGGTGCCGCGCATCGGGCTGCCCTACATCACGGTGGGCCGCGAGGCGGAGGTGAAGGCGCTCCTGCACGACCTCGACCTCGTCTCAGAGGGCGGGGCGTCCTTCCGCTTCCTCGTGGGGCGCTACGGCAGCGGCAAGAGCTTTTTGCTCCAGACCATCCGCAACCATGCGGTGGGGAAGAACTTCGTGGTGGCCGACGCCGACCTGTCCCCCGAGCGCCGCCTGCAGGGCACGAAAGGCCAGGGGCTCGCCACCTACCGCGAGCTTATCAGCAACCTTTCGACCAAGACGCGGCCCGAGGGGGGCGCGCTTCCCCTGATCCTCGACCGCTGGATCAGCAACGTGCAGGGCGATGTGGCGCTCGCGTCGGGTTTGGAGCCGACCGACCCCGCCTTCGCCGAGGGGGTGGAGAGGCGCATCCTCGAGGTCGTCCAGTCGCTCCAGGAGCTGGTGCACGGCTACGACTTCGCACGGCTGCTCACCCTGTACTACCGTGCCCACCTCGAGGGGGACGACGAGGCCAAGGCACGGGTGGTGAAGTGGTTCCGCGGCGAGTACCGCACCAAGGCCGAGGCGCGCGAGGAGCTCGGCGTCAACATCGTCATCACCGACGACGACTGGTACGACTACCTCAAGCTGTTCGCGTCGTTCCTCAAGGGGGCCGGTTACGCCGGCCTGCTCGTGCTCATCGACGAGCTGGTGAACCTGTACAAGATCCCCAACAGCGTGGCGCGCCAGTACAACTACGAGAAGATCCTGACGATGTACAACGACACGCTGCAGGGCCGCGCCCGCTACCTGGGCATCGTGATGGGAGGCACGCCCCAGGCGGTCGAGGACCGACGCCGCGGCCTCTACAGCTACGAGGCCCTGCGCTCGCGGCTCTCCCAGGGGCGCTTCGGGCGCGAGGGCATGCGCGACATGCTCGCCCCCGTGATCCAGCTCGAGCCGCTGACCTACGAGGAGCTGCTCGTGCTGGCGGAGAAGCTCGCCGACATCCATGCGGGCCTCTTCGACTACGGGCGCACCGTCACCGAAGACGAGTTGGTCGACTTTTTGCAGCTCGAGTTCGGGCGTGTGGGTGCCGACAGCCACCTGACACCGCGCGAGGTCATCCGCGACTTCATCGAGCTGCTCGACATCGCCTACCAGAACCCGGGCGCCAGCGTCGCGTCGATCCTGCGCTCCGACGGGTTTGAGCATGCGAAGCCCGAGCCGCCGGAAGGGTTGCCGGCCGGCCCCGCGGCCGTCCGCACGCAGGCGGAGCGCCCCGCCCAGCGCACGTTTGCGGAGTTCGAGCTGTAGGGACGCACGGGGCATATGGGGTGGATTTTCCATGCCATGCCTGCAACATCGAAGGTCCGTCGCGAGCTTGGAATGAGCCACGGGGGCGATGGGAGGCGGTAGAGATGCGTTTTTGCGGACAAGATGGCAGCATGATAACCGATGAGATGCTTGAACGTATGGCGGAGCCTTGGGATAGGGGAGAGCTCCCTGGAATGGGGGGAGCGGTAACACGGGGCAGGCCTCGTTTGGGGGATGAACCTTCGGTCGTCCTGTCGTTTAAGGTGCCGCAATCGAGTGCTGAGCGTATAACGAAGGCGGCACAGTCATGCGGCGAGTCCCGCTCGATGTTTTTGTGCACGGCGGCCTGCGCTGCAGCCGACAGGGTGTTGGCCGAAATGTGAGATTTCGGCACGGCATGGAGGGAGGCCGTCGCGACCGTGAGCATCTTCGACCGCTATGCGCCGTTCGTGCAGGATTTCATCTATCAGCATGAATGGGAGTCGCTGCGCGCCGTTCAGGTAGCGGCGGGCGACGCCATCTTCAACACCGACGAGAACGTGCTGCTGTGCGCGTCGACCGCGTCGGGCAAGACGGAGGCCGTCTTCTTCCCCATCCTGACGCAGTTCTTCGAGGACCCGCCCGCATCGGTCGGCGCCCTCTACGTCGGCCCGCTCAAGGCGCTCATCAACGACCAGTTCGAGCGGCTCAACGACCTGTGCGCCGAGGGGGACATCCCGGTGTGGCACTGGCACGGCGACGTGGCGCAGTCGCACAAGGCGAAGCTGCTGCGCAACCCCTCGGGCATCCTGCAGATCACGCCCGAGTCGCTCGAGGCGCTCCTGATGCACAAGCACGCGGCGGTCGGCAAGCTGTTCGGCGATCTGCGCTACGTCGTCATCGACGAGGTGCACTCCCTTCTGCGGGGCGACCGCGGCGGGCAGACGCTCTGCCTCATCGAGCGGCTCTCGAGGCTGGCCGGGGTCAACCCGCGCCGCATCGGCCTTTCCGCCACGATCGGCGACCCCGAGCTTACTGGCAGGATCCTTGCCGCCGGATCGGGCCGGGGCACGGTGATCCCGCGGGTCGAGGCGAAGCGGCAGACCTGGCGCTTGTCGATGGAGCACTTCTACGTGCGCGGCCCGCAGGCGGGCGAGCGCACCTGGGAGGAAC
>DBEYOB010000210.1:0-8900 GCA_048173955.1 Coriobacteriales bacterium | reverse complement strand
GTCCGGTACGACGCCCAAGAGACTAGCGGCGCCGTTGGCGAAACCGGCGGAAGAACGTTGGCGGGATTGGCACATCTGCGTTGGCGCAACTGGCGGGTATGCGTTTGCGGAATCGGCGGGTTTTACATTAGCGCTAACAGGCCGCCCCGGTCGAGGAGGCGCCTGCGGAGACGCCGGCCGAAACCTCTCCGGAGGAGCCTGCGGATGACGGCGTCACGGGCGAAGGGACCCCGTCGGACGAGGTCCAGGCGGAGGATGCCGCTCCCGCCGAGGGCGACGCGGCAGACTCCGGGGAGCAGGCGCCCGCCGACGTCCCGGCAGAGGAGCAGCCTGTTGAGGAGGCTCCCGCCGAGGAACCCGCTCCTGTGGAGGAAGCTCCCGCTGCTGATACCCCCGCACCCGAGGAGGCGCCTGCGCCGGTCGAGGAGGCCCCTGCCGAGGAACCCGCTCCCGTCGAGGAGCCCCCTGCCGAGGAGGTTGCCGCCGAACCGGCACCTGCCCCCGAGGAGCAGGTCCCCGCAGAGGAGTCCGCTCCCGCCGCGGTCGAGCTGAGCGCCGAGCAGACGGCGCAGCTCTCCAGCATGACCCAGCTCTACCTGCGCGCGTGGGAGCGCGCCGTCGCCGCGGGAGAGCCGCTCCCTGCGGAGGGCAACGTCGTGGTCGCCCCCGGCACGTCGGCCGCGCTCGACGCCCAGATCGTCTCGCTCGCGCTCAACCTCGACGGCGAGGGTCTCGACGGCTACTACGCGCGCAACGGCCAAGGCAACCTCGCCGGGTTCAACGTCGCCGCGGCGGACGGCGCCGTCCATGCCACCTACGACGCACTGCCCGCCATCCTGCGCGCGGTGTACGGCTCCGACGTCGCCGACGCCTCCTACATCGTCGCCCCGATGGTCGAGGCGGGATCCGCCCAGGACGTGGGTGACGGCTGGTCGTTCTCTCAGACGAGCGGTGCTTCCAGCTCTGCGATGTGGACGGCGAACCTGCAGTTCGTCGACGGCGTGGCGTCGTTCGACGTCGCCTTGCTCGAGGGGACGGGCTCGCCCAACGTCTACTCGTGCACGCTGAGGTTCTTCCACGTCGAGGCGGTCCAGGACGACGGGAGCGCGTTCGGCTTCCACCTCGTCTCGGCGACCGAGGTATACGGCCTCGAAGGCTCGTTCCCCGATGCCGTGCGCGTCCAGGGCGACCTGAACAACGCGATTGCGGCGGGCACCCCGCTTGCACAGCCGGTGACGAACTACTAGCACGAAGCGGGGCTGCGCGGCTTGCGGGAAGCGGGCTGCGCGGCCCCCGTTCCAGAGGCGCCCTGCGCCGCGAAGGCAAGAAGCCCGACCGAGCCGGTGACTTCCGGTTCGGTCGGGCCTCTTTTTGGCAGCTTGCCGATGCGCGGGGTTTCGGCGGCGGTTAGATCTCGTAGCCTTCCGAGTCGCACCACACGTAGTGCTCGAGGGTGCTCAGGTCGACGAACTCCCCGCCCACCTTGGCGAGGAACAGGGGAGGTTCGGTCTGCTTGTTCGGCACGTAGGCGCGGCGCAGGACCTCGTTGTCGCCGAAATCGAACGCGACGAACAGGCGGCGCTTGTCGCCTTCTTCCCCTTCGCGGCCCAGGTCCTCGACGCAGGCGGGTTTGATGACGAGGCGTGCTCCGTTATGCTCGATTACCATGCAGCTCCTCCTTGGGCGTCCTGGTGGCGCGCGGTATGCGACGGCCGTTTTGTCCGGCAACCACTATAGCATGCAAGGGTGGGGCGTGCCGCATGAAACGGGCGGCGCAGAAGGTCGGCGGCTACAGCCGCAGCAGCTCGATGCTCGAGGCGGCGACCGCCTGGCCGAGCGCGCTGCCGGCGGCCTCTTCGAGCAACCGGAGCGCCTGGGCGAGGTCGGCCTCCCATGCGTCGACGTCGAACGCGTCTGTCGGGTCGTCGGGCAGGTCGGTTTCGAGCAGCAGCCGATCGGATGGGATCGCCCGCACGTAGGCACGGCCCCGCTTGGTGGCGAGCATGCGCGTGCCGACCGAGAAGCGGCAGCCGAGCCGCACGGCGCGCGTCAGCTCGTCGCTCGTGCCCGAAAACCAATGGATGATGCAGACGTTGCGCTCGCAGCTTCGATGGCGCTCGAGCACGTCGAGCACCTGGGTCGCCGCGCGCACGGCATGGATCGAGACGACCTTGCCCCCCTGGTCGCATGCGGACGCGACGCGCTCGAACGCGGCAAGCTGCCGCTCCTGCGTCCCGTCGCGGCGGGGGGCGAAGTCGAGGCCGACCTCGCCGACGAAGGGCGTCTGGGCGACGAGCGCCTCGAAGAGCTCGACGTCTTCGGCGCCGCAGGTCCCGTCCGCCACCCACCAGGGGTGCAGGCCGCAACCGATGCGTACGGGGATGGGGGCATAATCGTGTGTCCCACGGGCCGCTTTGCCGCATGCGTCGACGGCGGCCTCCATGTCGGCCCTGTCGTGCATGTTCGCCACGAATGCCTCGTAGCCGCGCGGGGTGACGGTGTTTGAGAACGCCCCCATGCCGCGCCGCGCCATCGCGGCGACGACCTCGTCCGCGTTGCGTGCGAAGTCGAGATGACAGTGCATGTCGATGAGGGGTATGCCGTCGGGCCGAAGGGTGCCGGTCGGGATGGGGGACGCCGACGTCACCCGACGACCTCTTCGGCCTCGCGCACGCGCTGGACGCGCTCGGGCCTGACCGTGGGGATGCGCACGGCAAGCAGCCAGAGGAGGAAGAGGGCGACGCAGCCCAAGATGGCCCACACGACGGGTTTTTGCACGGCCCACGCGCTGACGCCCATCAGCAGGTAGGACACGAACAGGATGCGCACCTTGGCGCCGACGGGGATGCCACCCGCCTTTTTGAACGCCCCCACGTATGTTTTGTACACCTTCGTCGAGCTGATCCAGGCGTGGAGACGCGGCGACGACTTGGCGAAGAGGAACGTCGCGAGCAACAGCAGCGGCGTGGTCGGCAGCACGGGGACGACGACGCCGACGCACCCCAGGGCGAACGCCGCCCATGCGCAGGCAAGCAGGATGTAGCGCTTCATGTGACCTCTTCCTTCAAAGACGTCGCGTGACGCGGCACGGTTCGCGCCGACATGCATCAGTATAGCCGACAAGGGGGCGTTGCGGAGCGACGCACATGATTAACTTTTGCGAACAGCGCCCGGCGGACGCCCCACCCCGGGCAGGCGGTCTTAGCGCACGTAGCGCACGTACCCCTCCTTGCGGGGCTTGGGTTCGGGTGCGGGGCCGTCGGCGTAGCCCAGGATGCAGTGGCCGATGCCCTCGTAGTCGCCCTCGATGCCGAGCTCCGCCAGGATCGCCTTGCCCTCCTCGGAGTCGAACTCCTCCTTGGCGCGGTGGATCCAGCAGCTCGCGACGCCCAGGTCGTGCGCGGCGAGCATGAGGTTCGCCATGACGAGGCTGCCGTCGTAGACGCGGGTGGGGATGGAGCGGTCGGCGAGCACCACCAGGACGGCGGGGGCCCCGTAGAACGGGTCGGTGTCGACGCCCATGATCTTCGCGTTCATGCGCGACAGACGGTCGCGCAGCTCCTTGTTCGTCACGGCGACGATGAGGGGCGACTGCCTTCCCATGGCGGTGGGCGCCCAGGTGCCGGCCTCGGCGATGCGCTCGACGACGTCCTGGGGGATGGCCTCGTCCTTGTAGGATCGGACGCTGCGGCGGGTGAGCATGTTCTCGATGGCTTCCATGGCGGTCTCCTCGTCTGGTCGGGCGCGCGACGGCGGTCGCGGCGCGTTTCCCCCAGTTTTCCCACTTTTCGGCGCCCCATGTCCCACAGGGCGCCGCGCGGTGCTTTAATCGACGGCATCAGTCGGCGAGAGGGAGGTTGCATGCTGTACAACGAACGTGACGTCCGGGGCGCCCAGGCGCTCGACATCGCCCAGAAGATGATGGTCGCCGCGCGCACGGCGCCCAAGGGCAAAGGCGTCGACATCGTCGAGTGCGCGGTGGTCGACGGCGACGATCTGCGGCGCCTGGCCGCGGAGATGCGCGCCGTCGCCGAGGAGAAGGGCATGAAGTTCTTCCTGCGCGACGCGAACTGCGTAGAGGCGAGCCAGTGCGTGCTGCTCGTCGGCACGGCCGACCGCCCGCAGGGGCTCAACTGCGGGCACTGCGGCTTCGCGCGCTGCGCCGACCGGACGCCGGGCGTGCCCTGCGAGGTCAACAGCGTCGACGTGGGCATCGCGCTCGGAGCGGCGTGCTCCAAGGCGAGCGACTACCGCGTAGACACGCGCGTGATGTTCTCCGCCGGCCTGGCCGCGCAGCGCCTCGGCATGCTGGGGGACTGCCGCCAGGTCTACGGCGTGCCGGTGAGCGTCTCGTCGAAGAGCCCGTTCTTCGACCGGGCGACGGTGGCGTAGATGGGGGAGGGGGCGGCCCCCGCGGCGGACGGGACGGGGTTTTGGAACGGCGCCCACGCCAAGCTCGACGTCCTGAAGGGGATCCTGCGCGCGACGGGCGGGCTCGCCGTGGCGTTTTCGGGCGGGGTCGACTCGACGTTTCTGCTCGCGGCGGCCTGCGGGGAGCTGGGCGACCGGGTCCTGGCGGTGTCGGCCGCGTCGCGGGCGTTCCCGATGCGCGAGCTGGCGGAAGCGCGGGCGTTTTGCGGGGAGCGCGGCATCCGCCAGGTCGTCGTCGACGCGCACGAGGTTGACGCACCCGGCTATCGTGACAACCCGCCCGACCGCTGCTATCTGTGCAAAACGGTGTTGTTCGGGGCACTGTGGGACTGCGCCCGCGAGCGGGGGTTCGAGGTCTTGGCCGACGGGTCGAACGTCGACGACGAGGGAGACTACCGCCCCGGCATGCGGGCGCTCGCCGAGCTCGGCGTGCGCAGCCCCCTGCGGGAGGCGGGCCTGACCAAGGCCGAGATCCGCCTGCTCTCGCACGAGATGGGGCTCCCGACGTGGGACAAGCCGTCGTTCGCCTGCCTCTCCTCGCGCTTCCCCTATGGCGAGCGCATCACCGACGAGGGGCTCGCGCGGGTCGATGCGGCGGAGCAGTACCTGCTGGGGCGCGGCCTGCACCAGGTCCGCGTGCGCGTCCACGGCGGGACGGTCGCCCGCATCGAGACCCTGCCCGGGGAGTTCGACATGGTCGCCGCCGAACCGGCGCGCTCCGAGATACGCGACCGCCTGAGAGGCCTCGGCTTCTCCTACGTCGCGCTCGATCTGGGCGGGTACCGGTCGGGGAGTCTGAACGAGGTGCTGGGAGGCTAGAGCGAAAAGCGCTCGGATGGTGCGCCCGGGCCCGCGGTGCGACCCGTTTGCGCGATCGCGCCGCCGCCGAGCACCTCGTCGCCGTCGTAGGCGACCGCGAACTGCCCGGGCGCCATAGCGCGCTGGGGCTCGTCGAACTCGACGCGCACCCCGCCCCCCGGGAGCGGCACGACGGTCGCCGGCTGCTCGGTGTGGCGGTAGTGCGTGCGCACCCGGGCGCGCAGGGGGATTGCGGCTGACGGGGGCGGGGCGATCCAGTTCCAGCGGTCGACTATGCAGGTTCGCGCCATGAGGGATTCCGCGGGCCCCATCGTCACCGTGTTCGATGCGGCGTCCTTGGCGCACACGTAGGCGGGCTCGCCCAGGGCGATGCCGAGCCCCTTGCGCTGTCCGATCGTGCACGCGGCGATTCCGCGGTGCGTCCCGACCACCGTCCCGTCTGCGGTCACGACGGGGCCGCCCGGGTAGGGACCGCCCCTCAGGCGCTCGAGGAACGCCAGGTAGTCGCCGTCGGGGACGAAGCAGATGTCCTGGCTCTCGCGCTTGCGCGCCGTGGGGAACCCCTGGCGCTCGGCGATGGCGCGCACCTCGCTTTTGGCAAGGGGGCCCAGGGGAAGCAGGGCCGATGCGAGCTGGCGCTGCGAGAGCATGCAGAGGAAGTAGCTCTGGTCCTTCGAGGGGTCTGACGCCTTGAGGAGCCGCACCCGTGCGCCCGCCCCCGTGCCCGGTTCCGGCTCGACGCGCGCGTAGTGGCCCGTCGCCAGCAGGTCGAAGCCCAGGTCGCGCGCCCGGTCGAGCAGAAGGCCGAACTTGACGAGCCGGTTGCAGACGACGCAGGGGTTGGGCGTGAGGCCCGCCTCGTACGACGCCGCGAACGCCTCCACCACCGACGCGCGGAACTCCGCCGTGAGGTCGACGACGAGATGCCCGATGCCGAGCAACGCCGCCACGCGGCGGGCATCCCCGACGTCGCGCGCGACGCCGGGATCGTCGTCGGGGGTGCCGTGGAGCAGCATCGTGACGCCGCAGACGTCGTGGCCGCGCTCCTTCAGCAGCCATGCGGCCACGCTCGAGTCGACGCCGCCGCTCATCCCCACCAGCACGCGCGCCACGGTCGGCTAGTCCACGTTCTCGCTGGCGCGCATGGCGAGGATGGTCTTCTCGAACAGCTCGTCGAGCTCCCAGCCGAGACGCGCGGCCCCCTCCTCGATCACGTCGCGCGAGCAGCCGGCGGCGAAGCGCTTGTCCTTGAACTTCTTCTTGAGCGACTTGACCTCGAGGTCCGAGACGCTCTTGGAGGGGCGCATGATGGCGGCGGCCCCGATGAGGCCGGTGAGCTCGTCGACCGCGAACAGGGTCTTCTCCATGTCGCTTTGCGGTTCGAGGTCGAGGCAGTGCCCGTGCCCGTGGCTCGCGCAGCCGCGGACCACGACCTCGTCGATGCCGGCGTCGCGCATGATCTGCTGTTCGCGCACGCAGTGCTCCTCGGGCCAGCGCTCGAAGTCGAGGTCGTGCAGGATGCCCACCGTCTGCCAGAGGTCCGCCTCCCCGGCGTGGCCCTCCTCCGCCGCGAACCAGCGCATCACGTCGCCCACGACGCGGGCGTGCTTGCGGTGGAAGTCGTCCTCGTTGTACTGGCAGACGAGCTCGTAGGCCTCTTCGGGGGTGGGGATCATGGTGCGCTCCTTTTTCGACGGCGCCGCCTGCGGCGCGTGTGCTTGGCCGCGTGCATGGCTGCATATATCCTACTCGACTGCAGGGAGGTCGCATTCGTGGCGTTGCGGGTCGCACGAAACGTTCGGGTTGGGTGCGGTCGATGCTCGGAAGGACGATGAGGACAATGCTCCTCGGAAGACGGGTGCTGGCCCTCGGAAGACGGGTGTCCCTCGGGTTTTCGGTGCCGCCCGAGCGTTGTGCACCGTCCGTGTGACAGGTAACGCGGTGTCAGCTTACCTTTTTTCGCGCAGTGTACGATTCGAAGCCGTCGGATGAAGACCCCTGTCCCGTCCTGCCAAGGCAGCTGTCGCGCTTTTCCGACGAGGGGGATAAAAGGGCAGATAAATAATAATAGTATAAAGTAATTTCAAAATATCAAACTACTTAAATCGTACACTGCGGCGAAAAAGGTAGCCGAAAGTGCCATTTCCTGGCATGCGAGCGGATAATCGGGCGACATGGGACGGTTTGAGGATCGACGATTGCCATGCGACGGTTCTTCAGTCGCCGTCTTGACCCCGTCCCGACGCCAAGGCGTAAACTGAATCCGATGCCTGAATTCGACGCGCAACAATCCGGCCAGGAGAGGGGACCGCAATGAACTATCGCCGCTTGGGCAAGACCGACCTCATGGTGAGCGAGGTGGGCTTCGGGGGCGAATGGCTCGCCAAGCCCGGGGCCGACGACACCAAGGAGCTGCTCGACCGCGCCGCGCGGGCCGGGGTCAACGTCATCGACTGCTGGATGAGCGACCCGGCGGTGCGCAGCGCCATTGGCGACGCCATCACGGGCAGCCGCGAGCGGTGGATCGTCCAGGGGCACATCGGGTCCACTTGGGACGCCTCGCCGATCGACCCGGCGACCTACCAGGGACCCAAATCGGACCTCGAGGAGGCGCAGCGGGCGGGTGGTCAGTACGTGCGCACGCGCGACGTCGACAAAGTCCGGCCGGCCTTCGAGGATTTGCTCGCGCGCTTCCACACCGACTACATCGACCTCGGCATGATCCATTTCGTGGACGACGTCGACGAGTTCCGCTCGATCATGGCGGGCGGCCCGTTCATCGACTACGTCCGCGGGCTCAAGGAGGCGGGCACGGTCCGCCATATTGGCCTGTCGACCCACAACCCCGACGTCGCCAAGCTCGCGGCGCTTTCGGGCGAGGTCGAGATGGTGATGTTCAGCGTCAACCCGGCGTTCGACCTGCTCCCCGCCTCGAACGACATCGAGACTCTCTTCGGCGCCTACGACGACGCCCTCGAGGGGATGGACCCGGCGCGTGCCGAGGCCTATGCGGCCTGCGAGCGCAACGACGTGGGCATCACGGTGATGAAGCCGTTTGCGGGCGGTCGGCTCCTGTCTGCCGCCGACTCGCCGTTCGGCGTCGCGCTCACGCCGACGCAGTGCTTCCACTACTGCCTGACGCGCCCGGCGGTTGCGAGCGTGCTGGGCGGCTACCGCACCGCCGCCGAGCTCGAGGCCGCGTTGGCCTACGAGGACGCCGGCCCCGAGGAGCGCGACTACGCGAGCGTGCTCGCCGGTGCGCCCAAGCACGCCTGGTACGGCCAGTGCACCTACTGCGGGCACTGCGCCCCCTGCGCGGCGGGCATCGACATCGCGCTCGTCAACAAGTACTACGACCTGGCGTCCATGCAAGACGAGGTGCCCCCGACGCTGCGCGCCCACTACCTCGCGCTCGCCGGGGCGCACGCCGAGGACTGCATCGGGTGCGGGGCGTGCGAGAGGCGCTGCCCCTTCGGCGTGCCGATCGTCGAGCGCATGGAGAAGGCAGCCGCGCTGTTCGCATAGGGCGCGGGGGGGTGTGCGCGGGCGAGCGGCGCACGCGGGTGGCGGCGGGCGGGCGGCGGGTGGCGTGCTGTGGGCGGGTGGCATGCGGGTGGCGGGCTGCCGGCGGGCGGAATGCGCGCTGTGGG
>DBEYOB010000209.1:0-24164 GCA_048173955.1 Coriobacteriales bacterium | reverse complement strand
CCGCGATGGCCGCCCCACCTCCGCCCGGGCGCACAAAAAAGCGGCGCACCCGCCTGGGGTGCGCCGCCTGCGCGTTCTCCTTATGTGTCCCTCGGCGCGCTCGTCCCTTTGCGCACGTCCCTTTGCGCGCCGCCGGCCCTTGCGTCCGGTCCTTGTGCTCGGCCCTTGCGATCGGTGCGCCTTCCGGTCCCTACTCGATCGTCGCGCCGTCCGTGAGCATGTCCTCGACCTGCTGCACCAGCGTGCAGAGCTTGAGGTACGGCATGCCGTAGGCGCTCTCGAGGTCGGTCAGGTCCTCGACGTTCATGATGCTCTGGAAGTAGGCGAGCACGTCGTCCTCGGTCGGGTCGATGCCGGCGTCCTCGGCGATGGCCTGGTACACCAGGTAGCTGCGGGCGGTCTGCTCGAAGCCCTCGGCGCCCAGCTCGAGGAACTCCTCGACCGACTCCGCGCCCGACACCATTGCCAGCATGTCCTCGAGGGTCATGCCGTACGTGTCGGCGTAGCCCTGATACTGCGAGAGCGTCAGCTGGCGCTGGGACTCGATAATGACCTCCGGCACCTCGGTGACCTCGGACCCTTCGGTGACGTAGGCCTGCACGTAGTTGGCGACGTTGTTGGCCTGCAGCGAGTCGAAGATGTTCTCGCGCATCTCGTCGACCGTGGTCCAGCCGTAGGAGGACGACAGGTTCTCCTCGACCCACGCGTCGTCGATCTCGGGCGTCACCTGCTCCTCGATGTAGTTGATCGTGGTTGAGAAGACCGCGTCCTTGCCGTTGAGCTCCTCGACGCCGTAGTCCTCGGGGAAGGTGACCTCGACGTCGAACGTCTCGCCGGGCGTGTGGCCCACGAGCTGGTCGAGGAAGTCGTCAATGTAGTTGGTCACGCCGATGGTGACGTCGGTGCCGGCGCCGTTGGTGTTGCCACCCTCGAACTCGACGCCGTCGATGGTGCCCACGTAGTCGATGTTCACCGTGTCGCCGTCCTCCACCGCGCGGTCGGTGACCTGCTCGGTCGTGGCGAAGCTGGAGGCGAGGTAGTCGATCTGCCCCTGGACGTCGTCGTCGGTGGGAACGACCTCGTCGGACGGGATGGCGATGCTCGCGTAGTCGTCGGGCAGCGTGACGTAGTCGAGCGCGGTCACGTCCTTCCAGTGGCCGTTCTCGTCGAGGTAGGTGTCGTAGCTGAACGAGACCGTCTCGCCTTCCGTCCCGTCGGAGGCGTCCCCGGAGCCGTCCGACGAGGTCCCCTGAGCCTCTTCCTGGGCGGTCGAGGTCGATGCGTCCCCGGTCGCGGAGTCGTTCGCGTTGCATCCGGCGAGCAGCGGTGTGGCGAGCAGCACGGCGAGCAGCAGTGCGACGGCCTTCGGTGAGCGGGCGAGTTGCATGTCTGGCGTTCCCCCTTGGTAGGTGATGGACCGGTGCGGCCGGGCGTCGTGCCCGACCAAACTACACATGATACTGCATAAGGTTGAAGCGGGGCTGAAAAAGCAAAACGCCGCGCCGCGCGGGTTGTCCCGCACGGCGCGGCCGGTTGGCACTGCAGGTGGCTTCGCGCTACGCCACGCTCGAGGCGGTCATGCCCACGTTGGGGCTGTTGGGGTGCTCGGCGCCCTCGCCCGGGTTGGCGGGGGGCACGTCCTCCTTGGTGATGCGGACCTCGACGACGTCGCGCACGAAGTAGTTGGCGGGGGTCGCCGTCATCCACAGCTGGTTGTTGCCGCCCACCGAGGCGGAGAGGTCCTCGCCGTTGACCTCGTAGGAGATCACGGCGTGGCGTCCGATGACGTAGCCGAGCGGGAATGCCTGCTCGGTCCCGTCGGAGCACACGAAGGTGACGGTGTTCGCCCCGTCGGCGGGGTTGGCGCGCTCGATGAGGTAGGTCACCGGGATGCCCTTGACGTCGGCGTTGACGATGGCCTTGCCGTCGGCGGGGTTGCCGCCGCAGGTGCAGGTCATGTTCTGGTTGACGCTCTCCTCGGCGGCCATCTCATCGACGGTCGCGGTGAACGCGTTGTCGACGTCGCCCGTCACCGAGATCTGCCACTCGAGCGGGTTGACCTCGGCGAAGTCGGTCGTGGCGCTGCACAGCGCCGCAGTGGCGCCGCGGAACGTGCTTGCGATGGTGGCGTTGGGGGTGTTGGTCGCCTGGTCCCAGGCGAACGTGCCCTCGAGGGCGTCGGCCTTCACAACGACGGTCGCGAGCGTCTGGGTGGCCTCCGCCTGCATGCCGGCGACGTCGCCGGTGGGCTCTGCGGCGTTCGGGACGTCGGCGGCCAGGGCGGACGCCGCGCCGCCGAGTGCCAGGGAGGCTGCGGCGATGCTCCCGAATGCGATGCGCTTGTAGTCTTTCACGGTATCTCCCTCGGCCCTAGTTGACGGTGAACATGAAGTCGGTGGTGTAGTACGGCTCGTGGATCGACCCGTCGGAAAGCTCGGAGTACGCGCGGATCTTGAGGTGGTAGGAGCCGGCCTCCTGCGGCGTGAAGTTCATGCGCCAGTACACCCAGCGCTGGACGTCGGTGTCGGGCGTGTCCATGGTGATCCAGGTCTCACCGCCGTCGAGCGAGAACTCGACCTTGACGATGGGCTCGTTGTAGGCGTCGGCATAGCCCTCGAGGGTCATCTCCTGGCCGACCTGGCCGTCGAGCACCACGCCGGTCGGGTAGTTGAGCACGCCGGCGTTGGGGAAGAAGAGCAGGTCCTCGGGAACCTCGACGCCCGGAGCGACGTTGGTGCCCTCGCGGGGGTGCGTCCACAGGACGCTCTCGTCGTCCTCGGTCGCGATCTCGATGCTCGTGACGTACTTGGGGAACTCGGCCGCAGCCGCGCCGCCGCCGACCCACACGGCGGCCGGGTAGCCCTGCGAGGGGCGCAGGGTCTCGCCGTTGACCTCGAGCACGAGCAGGGCGTCCTGGTCGAGGTACTCGATCGGCATCAGGTTGCCGAAGCCGTCGTAGCCCTTGGGAATGTAGCCGTTGGCGCCCTCGAGCGGCTGGGCGTACTCGATGACGTCCTTGAGTGGGATGCCCGTGACCTCGGCCTGGTAGATGGTGCCCTGGCCGATGCCGTTGACGTTGCAGTGGACCTTCATCGTGGTGGTGACGGTGCCGAACTGCTCGACGAGCTCGGGCAGGGTCGCGGTGAACGGGTTGGCCACGTCGCCCTTGAACTCGATGGTCCAGTTCTCGTAGACCGTCGGGTCGATCTGGCTGTCGTCGGTGGTCCACTCGGAGGGCTCGGACTTGATGGTCTTGTAGAACTGGTTCTCAAGCGGGGTGATGGTGTCCTGGTCGTAGGTCACCGTGGCGCCCGACTCCTCGGCGGAAACCAGGTTGAAACCCTTGTATTGGTCGTACTTGACGAGGTCCCACAGCACGAAGTTGCCGTCGTCGTCGATGTCGTGGCACGACATGCAGTTGCCCTGCATCGCGTCGAACGTGGGGTTGCTCATATGGATCTGGTGGATGTTGGTCTTGAACTTGTTGGCGCTGGGCTGCCAGGTGTTGTGGCACATGAGGCAGTTCTGGACGCCCTGCTCGACCGGGTACCCCATGATGATGAGGCGGTGGTAGGTGTTCTGGTTCATCAGGGCGTCCTCGAGCGTGTCGTGGCACGACAGGCAGCCGCGGTCGTCGCCTTGGAGCCAGTAGGTGTTGTAGCCCTTGGGGTCGGCCGGCACGTTCTGGATGGTGAAGCCGTTGCGGTCGACGTGCGTCTCGGGCGGGTAGGCCTCGGCGTTGGCGGCCTCCTCCTCGGCGTGCGAGTAGATCTCGGGCAGCGCGTCGATGTTGCTGATGATGCTGCCCTCGCTCGGGTAGCCGATGGAGCTTCCGATCTTGCCGTCCTCGGTCACCACGGCGACGCCGTTGATCGAGGCGTCCGCGGCGGCGGACAGCGACTCCTCGCAGGCGGCCTCGACGGCCGCGTCGTCGGTTGCGCCCTCTTCTGTCGCGACCGCCGCGACGGTGCCCCACCAGGCGCAGCCTGCCAGGCAGAGCGCCGCGGTGAAGGTGCAGACTCTCTTTGCGATCATGTCCTTCCTCTCCTCCTCGTTTCCGATGCCCCGCCGTGCTCCGGGGCTGGCTGACGGGTCGATGGTAGAGGGAAGAGCCGCGCCGCAAAATCGGCCAAACGTCCGATTGTTCGGCGCGGCAGGACACCCGGGCATCCACCCAAGCGGAGGATGACGAGCGGTGTGCCTGCGTTTACGCTATGTCAGTCGAGGTGCCAATTCCTAGCGGCTTTCTGGATTTCAGCTAGAGTTCAGGCGCGCGCCCTTGCGCGGGCGTCCGGCGCCCCTCATTGTAGGGGAGTAGATTGGCCGCGGCGCGGGCGTGGGGACCCGTGCGAGGCGCTTCGCATTCGATGCGGGCGGCGGCCGCTTTCGGCGAACGGGCAGACGGACGGGCAGAGAGGGAGACAGACGGCATGATCGCTCCGGTTCAGGGGAAGGTCGGGCAGACGGTGACGCTCGAGGGCTACGCCGACGACTACGGCAACCACATCGTCGCCATCGAGGTCTCGCTCGACGGCGGGGAGACCTGGGCGAGCTTCTCGACGGTCGAGAGCAACCCCGACAACATGATCCACTGGACCTATTCCTACACGCCCCAGCAGGCCGGCGTCTACCAGGTGAGCGTCAGGTCGGTGACGGAGGACGGGCGCAAGAGCCCCGTCTGCGCGACGACGCAGCTCCTCATTGAAGAGTAGTTGGCCGCCGATGGCGTTTCGGCAGATGCGGGGGAACCTTTCCGGCCTTTCTGGGGGCTTCCTGAACCCCGTGGGCATCCTGAGCTCGCTGGGCATCGCCTCGATGATCCTCTGGTGCAAGCTCATGGGCCACACATCGGGCTTCTTCGTGCCCCTCGCCGGGCTGGGAGCCTGGGCGAACGCGCGCGTGTTCTGGCTCGTCGGCATCCTCTTGGCGGCGGTCGCGTGCTTCGCGCTCCCCCGCGCCCTGCGCTCCGCTGACGCCACGCAGCGCTTCGTGTTCCCCATGATCGCGGTCGCCGGTGCGATGAGCTTCGCGCTCGCCTTCTACCAGGACATCTTCGACCAGCGGACGCTCGCCATGCTCGGCCTGGTCGTGTCGGGCTTCGGCTACTTCTGGTTCATATCGCGTTTCGTGCTGCTGCTGGCGCTCACGCAGGGCATCGCCTGCCTGGCGTGGGCGTTCAGCTGCGCGTTCGTGCTGCGCCAGGTGCTCCTCATCGTCATGGACGCGCTCATTCCCATCAACCACCAGGTGATGGTCGCCATCGCACTGCCCCTGTCGGCGATCGCCTGCCTCGAGGCGGCGTGCCTTCTGGGGCGCCGGGCGGACGCCCGGAGCGCGCCGGATGCTGCCGACGGGCCGTCGAACATGCTGTGGGGAATCCGCACCCTGCCCAAGGAACGCCACATCGACGCCCGCGCCGGCCGCTATCTCATCGTCATCCTGGCCGCGGTCGCGCTCCTGCTGTCGGTGGCGCGCGCCTGCAGCATCTCGGGCACCTGGGGCAACGACCACACCGCCGGGCTGGAGCCCTCGGTCGCCGTCCCGCTCGTGGCGCTCTACGCCGCGCTCGTGTTCGGCCTCGTATACCTCGGCGTGATTCGCGCGGCGCGGCTGGGCGACGTCCCGCGCTTCCTCGTCGGCGTGCTCGTCGTCATGACGGGGCTGCTGGTCGCGGCGCTGCGCCCCGCGCTCGACCCCACCCCCTCGATGGCGCTCGACGTGTTCGTCAACACGAACGACCCGTTCGCCCTGGTGTTCTTCTGGTCCACGGTCGCCGTCGCCGTGCAGCGCCTCTCGGTCCGACCGAACCGCGTCATCGGCTTCGCCGGCGCGCTGTACGCCGCCGCGTCGATCGTCTGGGTGTTCCTGATCAACGACGCCAACGCCGTGAGCAGCACCTTCGTGCTGACCGCGGTCTACGTGCTGCTTGCGCTCTCCATCGTCGTGCTGCAGCTGAAGGAGGGGCCGGGGGATGCGGGACGGGTCGCCGCTGCGGCCTCTGGGGCCGCGCCGGTCGTGGGGGCCGTCTCCGAGGTCGCCCCGGAAGTCGCCGAGCGGGTGGATTCGGTACCGTCGGGCACGGGAGCCGCGCTTTCGGACGCCGGCACGGAGGACGATTCGGGGGAGGCCGTCGCCTCCGCGATCAAGGCGCGCTGCGCCGCCGTCGCGCGCGAGCACGGCCTGTCTCCGCGCGAGCGGGACGTGCTCTGCCTGATGGCGCAGGGAAAGAGCGGGAGCTCCATCCAGGAGGAGCTGGGCATCGCGGCGAGCACGGTCAAGACCCACACGCAGCACATCTACGCCAAGCTCGGCGTGGGCGACCGCCAGGAGCTCATGGGACTGCTGCTGGACGTGCGCTAGGATTCGCTAGGATTCGCGCGCCATACCAGAATGGTGGAAAATCCGAAGTGAACATGGTGGAAAAACCGAAGTGAACCGGGTGGAAAAACCGTTTCGCCCGCTACGCCCCCTCACCGCTCTGCGCACGCCACATGGCCGCGTACCTCCCGCCACGCGCCAGCAGCTCGTCGTGGGTGCCCTGCTCGACGATGCGCCCGCCGTCGAGCACCACGATGAGGTCGGAGTCGCGCACGGTCGAGAGGCGGTGCGCAATCACGAACGAGGTGCGCCCTCGGGTCGCGGCGAGCATCGCCTCGCGGATGCGTCGCTCGGTGACGGTGTCCACCGAGCTGGTCGCCTCGTCCAGGATGACGATTGGGGCGTCGGCGAGCACGGCGCGGGCGATGGTGAGCAGCTGCCGCTCGCCCTGCGAGAGCATGGCGCCGCCCTGCTCGAGCACGGTGTCGTACCCTTCGGGCAGGCGCTCGATGAAGGCGTCGGCACCCGCCGTCTTTGCCGCCGCGCGGATCTCCTCGGGCGTGCAGGCGTCCCTGCCGCGCCCGTAGGCGATGTTGTCGGCAACGCTGACGCTGAACAGCGACGGGTCCTGCAGCACCACGCCGAACGCCCGGCGCAGGCCGCGGGGCCCGTGGAGCCGGTAGTCGCGCAGGTCGTGGCCGTCGAGCTCGATCGAGCCCGCGTCCACGTCGTAGAAGCGCGTGAGCAGGTTGATGAGCGTGGTCTTGCCCGACCCGGTGGCGCCCACTACGGCGACGCGCGTGCCTGCCGGCACGTCCAGGCTCAGGTCTTTGATGACGGGGCGGCTCGGATCGTAGCCGAAGGTGACATGGCGGATGCGGATGTCCCCGCGCGGGTCGTCGACGGGCAGGGCGTCCGGCCTGTCCGCGGGTTCGGGCGTCTCGTCCATGATCTGGAAGATGCGCTCCGCACCCGCGACGGCGCTCTGGAAGTTGTTGTAGATGTTCGCGATGTCGACGAAGGGCCGCGTGAACTGGCGCGAGTAGAGCAGAAAGCTCGAGATGACGCCCACGCCCACGATCCCCTGCGCCGCCAGAAGGCCGCTGACCACCGCGACGTTCACGAACGAGACGTTGTTGATCACGTTGGTGACGGGCATGAGGTAGCCCGACCAGACGAGCGCGCGGGTCGCCGTGGCGCGGAACGCCTCGTTGTGCCGCTCGAACTGCTCGACGGAGGCCTGCTCGCGGTTGAACGCCTTGACCATCGCGAGGCCCGAGACGCTTTCCTCGATGTGGCCGTTGAGGCGGCCCAGGATGGCCTGCTGCTCGAGGTAGAGCGGGCGGGTGCGGTTCGTGATGAACCTGGTCACGGCAAAGATGAACGCCACGGCCAGAAGGGCCACCGCCGTGAGCAGCACGTTGAGCGAGAGCATCGAGGCGAGCACGCCGCAGATGGTGAAAGCGTACACCATGAGCTGGGCAAGCGAGTTGGACAGGGTCGACGAGATGTTGTCGACGTCGTTGGTGATGCGGCTCATGAGCTCGCCGTGCTGGTGGCGGTCGAAGAACGCCAGGGGCAGCCCCTGCATGGCGCCGAACAGCACGCGCCGGATGTCGCGGACGATGCGCCCGCCCACGCCGTTCATGACGAACTGCTGGCCGAAGCGCGCGAGCCAGTCGCCCGCATAGAGGGCCAGAAGCAGGCCGATGAGGACCGCCACGGGCTCGCGCAGGTCGATCCCGTCGATGATGCGGCCGATGAGCAGGGGCGAGAGGACCGGCGACAGGGCAACCAGCCCCGAGAGGGCGAACACGGCGAGCAGGCCCCTGCGGTGCCCGCGCGTGAGGCCCCACAGGCGTGCGAGCGTCCCGCGCATGTCCTTGGGCTTGGCGTGCGGGGCGAAGCGCGACCCGCGCATGGGGCGGGCGGGCGGCAGGCCGTCGGCGGCTTCCCGGGATGGGTTAGGCATGGGCACCTCCGGTTTGGGAGTCGTAGATGGCGCAGGTTGTCGGCGATGCTGCCCGAGAAGAGCAGGGGCCGCTGCGGCACCACGGCCACGGCGCGGCGGAGCTCCCGCTCGTCGAGCGCGGTCACGTCGCGGCCGTCGAGGAGGACCGCCCCGCGCGTGGCGTCGTAGAAGCGCGGCACGAGGTTCACCAGGCTCGACTTTCCCGAGCCGGTCGGCCCGATGATGCCGACGGTCTCGCCGGGCCGGGCGTCGAAGGAGATGCCGTCGAGCGCCGGGCGCAGTGACCCCGCATAGGAGAACCCCACGTTCTCGAAGCGGACCGCGCCCCGCGGCCCCTGCGCGCCGAAGCCCTGCGGGTTCGCGGCGGCGGTCTGGGCAGGCCGCTCGTCGAGCACCTCGCCGATGCGCGATGCCGAGGTGACGGCGCGCACCGCCTCGTTGAGCACCATGTTGATCATGCCGAGCGACATGACGAGCTGGGTCATGTAGTTGACCGCGGCCATGAGGTTGCCGATCTCGGCGGCGTCGTGGGTCTGCGAGCGCCACAGCAAGACGACGATGCCCAGGTTGGCCACCAGGTTGATGAGCGGCACGAACGTCGCCGGGACGCGGCTGGCGGCGATGGTGCTCTCGGCGACGTCCCCGGTCGCCTCGTCGAAGCGGGCGCGCTCGTGCGGCTCGGCGCCGAACGCCTTGACCACGCGCACGGCCGAGAGCCATTCGCGGCTCACGCCGTTGAGCCGGTCCATCGCCTGCTGCATGCGCATGAAGCGCGGGCGGCTCAGACGCATGGTGAGGGAGATGAGCCAGCCCACGACCACGACGATGACGAGGATGACCGGCAGCTGCCGGGGTGCCTGGATCACGAGGAGCACGAAGGCGCCGACGGCCGTGATGGGGACCTTCACGGCGATGCGCATGAGCGAGGCGGAGAAGTTCGTCACGACGGTCACGTCATTGGTGAGCCGCGTGACGATGGAGGCGGGCTGGAGGCGGTCGATGTTCTCGAACGACAGGTCCTGCACCTTGCGGTACATGTCGCTACGCAGCTCGGCGCCGATGGCCTGCGAGGCACGGCACGACAGGTTGTTGCGCACGATCGCTGCGACGGCCCCGAGCAGGGCGATGCCGAGCATGATGGCGCCATAGACGAGGATCTGCCCCAGGTCCTTCTGCTGCACGCCGTCGTTGACGATGTAGGACATGAGCGTCGGCTGGAGCAGGTCGGCGAGCGCCTCGACGGTGAGGAACGCGATGCCGACCGCGTAGAGCAGCGCATGGCGGCGAATGTAGGAGAAGATGAGCCTCATAGGCGGCTCCCCTCGCCGGCGGCGGTCGCGGTGCCGGTGCCGCTTGCGGTGCCGGTGTCGTGCGGGGCGGGTGCCGCGTGCGGAGCCTCGAGTCGCCGGGCGTCCGCCCGGTCGCGCCACGAGTGCTCCAAGGTGCCCAGGATGCGGGCGAGCGCGGCCCGATCGGATGCGGGCAGCCCCCCGAACAGCTCGTCTGCCGTGCGGCGGCGCTCGTCGAGCGCACCTTGGGCGGCCGCCTCCCCCTGCGGGGTGAGCGCGACGTCGACGGTGCGGCGGTCTTCCGCGTTGGGGCGGCGCACGACGAGGCCTTCCTGCTCCATCGCCTCGAGCTGCTGGCTGAGCGTGGCGGCGGAGCGCTGCGTCGCCTCGGCGAGCCTGCGCTGCGTCATCCCGCCGTGCTCGCGGAGGGTGATGAGGATGCGGTTCTGCCCGGTCCGCTCGACCGGGCGCTGGAGATGGGCGCAGCGGCGGAAGAGCCGCAGCAGCTCGAGGGTGTCGGCGACGCCGGCGGCGTTGCTGCGGCGTGCGGCGGGGTGTGCGGTGGGGGGCATGGAACCTCCTGGAGCGGATCGGTCGTGATCGGGATAGATTGTTCGGTATCAAACGTTCGATACCTAATGTATGGTACCGAACGAATTACGTCAAGCTGACCGCAGCCCCAGACTGGACTTCAAGGAGAAGTTGCTGCCGGTCCAAGAGACGCGCCGTCTGCACGGCATGCGGGCTGACGGCCGGGTTGGCCGCGTGGTGGCTGACGGCCGTGCGGGCTGACGGCTGTGCGGGCTGACGGCTGTCTACTTTCTGAAAGACGGAACGGTTGGAGAACAAAATGCCTGGTCACGATAATGAATATAGAAAGGTTTTCAGAAACTTAACACCTGTCAGCCCGCACGGGCGCGCGCCGGCCCGCATGGGTGCCCCGCACGGGCGCGCGCCGGCCCGCATCCCTCGTGGCGAATCCCGAAGAAGGCCCGAGCAAGACTTGCAAACAGAAAAAGTTAGACTATTCTAATATTTGCGGCACGGTTCGGACCGAGGAGGGCGATGCGCCCAAAGGGTCGATTGTCGGGGGCGGGCTATCGGTCGAGGAGGGATGACATCGATGGAACACCTGGTGGTCACGTCGCCTCAAAACTATCAGCAGCAGTTTTATGAGCATATCGGACTGAAGCGCGTGCCGTTCTGCGAAGGCGGCGAAGCGTGGGAAAACCCCGATGTCGGATTTGTCCATGGTTTCGGGGACATGGAGAGCGTCCATTGCGGCATCGGCAGCTATACCATCCCCGTCGATCTGACGGTGCAGTATGACTACGAGTTCTCGTATCTCCATTTCGGCACCATCTATCGGGGAGTCACCTATACGATGGTGGATGGACAAGAACTTGCAGGGCCCGCCCCGTCGTCCTTCGTGATAGTGGAGCAATCGCCTGTCGGTGCGAACCGATGGAAGACGGGGCAGCAGGCGCGGGGGACGGAGGTCTCCATATGCGTCCCGTTTTTGGAGCGATGCATCTTGCCGTTTTTGGGCGTCGACGCATCCCGCCTCGATTTTCTCGGAGTAAACCTCCGACATACCAGGCTCGCCGACTCTCTGAAGGCGGTCATCAAAAGAGCGGAGGTTCTCATGAGCGGTCGGGCGATGACCCGCGAACTGCTCATGGCGCTGTGCGGCGAGTTCGTTGCCCAGCTGGTTCAGGATGATGTACGGCATGGCCTCGTAAAGGAGGAGACGCATGCCGTGCGTATCGAAATCGGTGGACGTGCGACGGTCATCGACAAAGAGGATTTCCGCGCAATCGAGGCGGCCCATCGCTACATCGAGCATGACGCTGCTAACTTTCCAGGAATCGCGATGCTGGCGCGCGAGCTTGGCATAAGCGAGCAGAAGCTCAAGGCGGGCTTTAAGCACCGGTACGGCCAGACGGTTTGGGAGTATGCCAATGCGGTGCGGATGGCGCGCGCCGCCGAGCTGCTGCGCGGCACGTCGGCCACCGTGGGCGCGGTTGCGGGAGAGGTGGGCTATCAGAGCCAGTCGGCGTTCATCGCGATGTTTGCCAAGTGGAGCGGACTGAGCCCGAGCCGCTACCGTGCAATCGCTCCGCTCCCATAGCGGCCCTTGGGTACGATGAGGGGCGTGCCCGACACCGGGTCGTCGATTACTGCGCAGTCGAGTTCGAACACCTCGCGGATGGTCTGCTCGGTCACGACCTCCCGCGGCGTGCCCTGCTGTATGAGCGCGCCTTTCTTAAACGCAAACATGTAGTCGGCGTAGCGCGACGAGAGGTTGATGTCGTGCAGCACCATGACCACGGTGGTCCCGCGCCGCCGGTTGAGGTCGCGCAGCATGTCGAGGATTTCGATCTGGTAGGCGACGTCGAGATAGGTCGTTGGCTCGTCGAGCAGCAGGACGTCGGTCTGCTGGGCGAGCGCCATGGCGATCCACACGCGCTGGCGCTGCCCGCCGGAGAGCTCGTCGACCGCCCGGTCCATGAGCTCGGTGATGCCCATAAGCTCGAGGGCCTCCCTGACCGCGTCGCAGTCTTCTTTGCGCATTCCCATGAAAAACGACTGGTAGGGGTAGCGCCCGCGCGCCACCAGGTCGCTTACGCGGATGCCGTCGGGCACGAGCGAACTCTGGGGAAGCAGCCCGAGTTTTTGGGCGAGCTTTTTGGTGGGGAGCGCATGGATGTCGTGCCCGTCGAGCAGCACGGAGCCGCTCTGCGGTTTGATGAGGCGGGCGAGCGTCTTGAGCAGCGTCGACTTGCCGCAACCGTTGGCCCCGATGATGACGCTTACCTTTCCGTGCGGGACGGCGATGTCGAGCCCCCGGACGATGGGCTTGCCGTCATAGCCCGCCGAGAGGCCGCGCGTATAGAGCGAACCGGCGCCGTCGGGTTCGGTGGCATGCGTGGCAGACATCACAGCGCTCCTTTTTTGTTCATACGGACTAGCAGGTAGAGGAGGTAGGGCGTTCCGAGGATGCCGGTGACCACGCCCACGGGGAACCGCGTGCCGAGCACGTATTGGCCCACGAGGTCGGCGGCGAGCACCAGGGCGGCGCCGACAAGGCCGGCGGGGACGGTGGCCGAGCTGTTCTGCCCCACAAGGCGTGCGGCAATGGGGCCGGAGAGAAAGGTCACGCAGGCGATGGGTCCCGTGACCGCCGTCCCGCAGGCAATCGTTGCAACGGTGCAGATTACGAGGGCTCCGCGGACGAGTGCGGGGCGCGCGCCGAGCATGACGGCGGAGGTGTCGCCAAGCTCGAGCACGCGCAGCTGCCGGGCAAGGAGAACGACGAGCGCGCAGAGGGGGACGATCGCGAGCAGACCGGCGACCTCCTCCATAGTGGTGCCGCTCAGGCTGCCGTTGAGCCAGCGCAGTGCGGTGGGAACGTCGAACTCTGCCCCCTGGAGGAGCAGGTACGAAGTCACGGCTTTCATAAAGGCCTGGATGCCCAAGCCGACAAGCACGAATTTCCCGATGGAAAACCCGCCGATCGACGACAGGGCGAAGATGAGCGCGGCCGTCGCCACGCCTCCGGCAATCGCCCACGGTGTCGCCCCCGACGCGCCCATGCCGACGACGAGGATGCAAAACACCGCGGTCACGCTCGCCCCCGACGTGATGCCTATGACGTCGGGGCTGGCCAGGGGATTGCGCAGCATCGTCTGGAACGTGTTGCCGGCGATGCCAAAGGCAAACCCCACGAGCGCCCCCGCAAGCAGGCGCGGCAGGCGCACCTCCCACACGGCATATGTCGCCCCCTCGATGTTCGCCCCGGCCAGAACGGCTCCAATCGTGCCGGGGGAGTAGGCGGTGTTGCCCACCATGATTTCGATGCAGCACAGGCCGAGCACGATGACGAGCAGGACGGCGACCGCGCATGCCCAGCGCCGGCGACGGGCAAAGAGGCTGCGTTTCAGGTCGGCGATCGAGATGCGGTGCGCCGCCCCCGCTTCGGCGGGTACCGTGCCGCCGGGGTGTGCCATGCCCATCTACGCCACCTCCCCCATGCGCCCGCGCCGGGCCGAGCGAACGGCCACGGCGATGAACACGGGCGCCCCGACGATAGCGGTCACCACGCCCACCTCGAGTTCGCTCGGACTCATGACCACGCGTCCGACGATGTCGGACGCGGTGAGCAAAAACGCCCCCGCAAGGGCCGAGAGCGCCATGGTGGTGCGCAGGCTTCCTCGATAGAGCAGCCCCACCACATGGGGCACCATAAGCCCCACGAAGGCGATGGGGCCGGCGATGGCCGTTGTCGCACCGCAGAGCACCACGGCGGCAAACGAGCACGCGAGCCGCACGAGGCCGGGGCGGGCGCCCAGCCCCACGGCCGCCTCGTCGCCCAGGGCGAGTATTTCGAGGGCGGGGGCCATGACGAGGGCGACCGCGACGCCTACGGCAAAGAAGGGCGCAAAGGTCTGCAGCGCGTCCCAGTCGGCACCGCCTACGCTTCCGACCTGCCAAAACCGAAACGTGTTCATCACGTTTTCACGCGGCATGATAATGATGCTCACGAGCGAGGAGAGCGCCGTGCTCACGGCGGTTCCCGCCAGGGCGAGCTTGAGCGGCGACGCCCCTCCTGCCCCGCTCGATCCGACGCCGTACACCACCACGGCGGTGACTGCTGCCCCCGCAATGGCGCACCATATGTACTGCCCCGATGTGGTGATGCCGAAAAAGGCCAGGCCCGACACCACAAAAAGGGCCGCCCCCGAGTTCACTCCCAGGATGCTCGGGTCGGCGATGGGGTTGCGCGTGACCTTTTGCATGAGAAGCCCGGAGATGCCGAGGGCGGCGCCGGCGAGCAGCCCGAATGCCGTACGGGGTACGCGCGCCTGCACCACTCGTGCCGTAAACGACGTCTCCTCGCTCGGGAAGAGCAGCGAGCCAAAGACCTCGGGCAGCGGGATGGAGCGCGAGCCGATGGCGAGGGAGAGCCCCGCGGTGAGCGCGACAAGTGCCGCGAGCGCTATGAAGACGATGCCTTGCCTGCCGTGCCTCACGGTCGAGGCCTCCTCTCTCGCTTTCCGGCGTCTTATGCCTCGGCCTTCTCAATGGCCTCGGCGATGAGGCCCATGTACTCGTCGATGGTTGCCTGGATGGCCAGGACCGAAGGGTTGCAGGCCGCCCCCAGCATGGAGTCGAGGGGCAGCATCACGCAGGCTCCCTTGGCGATGGCGGGGATGGCGCTCAGCAGCGGGTCGGCCTGAAGCTGCTCGAGCAGGGCCTCGTCGCCGTACATGACCGCGATCTCGAGGTCGGCGAACTGGTCGGCCTGCTCCGAGGAGAGGGTGAGGGCGATGCTGTCTTCGGGTTCTGACTCGGCGAGCGCCTTGACGCTGTCGGGCAACTCGATTCCCAGGTCGATGAGGTAGGCGCCGCGCGGGTCGGTGGGCAGGTAGATGTAGAAGGTGCTCGGGTCGTCGGCACCGGTCATGATAACGGCGCCCTTGTGGCCGGACGTCCCGTACTCTTCGATCTTGTCGGCTATGAGCTGATCGGTTTCATCGACGAGCTGTTGGGCCTCGACGGCCATGCCCAGGGCCGTGCCCTCGACCATGGTCTGCTCGCGCCAAAACGTCTGCCAGGCGATGCCGAGATGGGGAACGACCGGGGCGATTGCGGTCAGGGCGTCGTAGTCCTCCTGTGTGATGCCGGAATAGGCGCACAGGATGATGTCGGGCTTGCAGTCGTTGATGGCCTCGAGGTCAAAGCCGTCGGTGTCGTCGAACAGCACGGGCTGTTCGGCCCCGAGCTCCTCGTATGCCTCGCTCACCCATGTCCACGTGCCGTTTTCATCGAGCGCGCCGTAGTTGGGTCGGGAATAGCCAACCGGGGCAATTCCCAGGGCGAGCGGCGGTTCCATGTTGTTCCACTGCAGGCACACCACGCGCTCGGGCCTGTTCTCAATGGTGGTCGTCCCAAAAGCGTGCTCGATTGTGATGGGGAACTCGGTCTGGAGGCTGTCCGCCCCCTCTGTTTCGGCGGTATCCTCCGAAGCCCCGTCTTCCTGGGGAGCCTTTTCGTCTCCGTGGGCTTCCGAGGCGAACAGCGTTGCAGAGAATCCGCCGGCGGCTACGAGGGCGGCAAAGCTGGTCGAAACGAACGTGCGGCGCGTCAGTTGCATGGTGGTCCCTTTCAATGACGTCGACCCGTCGGGCCGAACCCTGTTGGCGAATTCATATAAGTAAGATTTGGCTTACTTGTCAATACGTCACCTGATTAAGGAGCAGATGCACCCAATCGAGCAACGAGATGTGAGCCGTTGTTGCACGAATAGGGGGCTGGCGGGAAAGGAAGCGACGCGCCGTCTGCGCGGCCGCGGGCCGACGGCTGTGCGGGTCGACGGCTGTGCGGGCTGACAGGTGTCTACTTTCTGAAAGACGGAGCGGTTTGAGGACAAAACGCCTGGTCGCGATAATGAATATAGAAAGACTTTCAGAAACTTAACACCTGTCAGCCCGCACAGGCGCGCGACGGCCCCGCACGGGCGTCCCGCACAGGCGTGCGACAGCCCGCGTGGGCGTATCTCGCATGCCCCACACGAGCGCGCGATCGAGGGGATCTGTCTCGAGGAGAATCTGCCCCGGCGAGAAAAGTTGCCGCGGCCGCTTGTATATCGCGCTCAATATGGGTATAGTATGAGTACACAGAAAGCACTTGACAGATAGTCAGTTTTAAGCTTTCTGCGTTGGCCCTATCCCGCGATTCGTCGAAAGGGGTGGTTCCCATGACCGGTTCACAGCTCGCCAGCGGCGAAGGCACTGAGCCCGGCAGGACAGCCGCCATCTTCCGGCGGTCTTCGGCTCGGTAGATGGCGGCAGATTTTCCACGTTACGCATCTCATAGGTTCGTTTGTTTGCATGTGAGCGGCTTTATTTGTTCGCCGCGCGGCATTGGGCAACGCAGAGACGCATCGCCCGTCAGCCATTGAACGCAACGACGAGAACTTGAGAGCGGGTTCCAGACAGGAGCTGAGTCCAAAGTAATAGACAGTTGCACGTAGGTTTGTCGCTTTGAGGTTCGCGAACGGAGGGGCAGAACCCCTCCAAAGATGTACGTGCATGTGATGCGGGGACCGGTTGAAGTTCGCCGGCCCCCGTTTTGCATGGCCAATTGCGTGCCGAGTGTATGCGAACGTGCACAACCCTGGTCAAACTGCCACCGAGTGTATGCTCCACAGGGCGTCCTAAGCGTCCGAACGGGGTGCGCCTGTCGAAAAGCCGCAGGTAGACGAGCTGACACTCATTTGCAAGGCAGGCGGATGCTCTCTCGGCACATGCACTCGGTGGCAAAACGACCAGCACTTTTTCAAATTAACGCATTCGCATGTTATTTGACCGGCGCCCTTCGCCCTCCGGTCCGCATGCCCTTCCAGCCCGCGCACCCCCTCCAGCCCGCGCCCTCCCGGCTCGCGCGCCGGCCGACCCGCGCGATTTCTCTGCCCGGCGGGTCGGCCGGCGCGTTTCGCCTGCTATGCCGCCTTGCCTGTCATGCCGCCTTGCCGTTACGCCTCGTCGATCACGTAGTCGCTGGCGATCTGGTAGATGGTTCCATCAGTCAGGTAGAACGAGATGAGGCAGTTTGACTTGCCCGCCTTCAGCGGCGTGTAGGTCACCGTGCCGCTTTCGGTCAGCTCGGTTGTCGAAACCTCGCAGACGTCGGGGTCGGAGGGGGTGATGACGACCTTCTCGACATTGTCGTCGAGCAGATACTCCTCGGTGTACGGCTCGCCGACAACGGCGCGCCCGTCGGCGTTGCTCGTCTCGCCCATGCCGAAGCCGTAGGTCTCGATCCACCACATGTCCTCGGTCATGTCCGTCGTCGTGGTCAGGTCGCCGGAGACGAAGGTGCCCGTGGCGAAGCGCACGCCGTAGGTCTCGTTGGGCTTGAGCGGCTCGTTCAGCAGCACGGTCATGAACGTGCCGTCCTTGAGGTTGAAGGAGCCGAGGGTCTCCTCGGTCATGTCGAAGGCGAAGACGCGCTCGGAATCGGCCACGTCGATCTCCTCGACCACGGCTCCCTCGGAGTCCACGATCGCGATGGTCCCCTCGCCGGGTTCGACGCCATCGCGCATGAAGACGACGCTCAGGGTCGGCCAGCCGGCGATGGCGGGGCCGATGGGCATGGGCCAGTACGTCCCGAGCGAATCGTCCGGCAGGGGCTCGTTGGTCGCCACGATGTTGCTCTCGTACCAGCTGCAGTAGTTGGACAGGTAGAACGAGAAGCCGTCCTCTTCGATCTCGATGGGGCCGCCGTCGGGTGCGCAGAAGCGTACGGTGGCGTAGGGCGTGTTGCCCCAAATCGTCTCGGCGATGCTGTTGAGCACCGTGTAGACGAGGTCCGCGCGGTCCTTGCCCGCATAGGCGGCGTCAATGCCCTCCGTGCTGCCCGTGTAGACGACGCTGTCCTCCGCGAGGGGGATGGTCACGCCCTGCCCGGTCTCGTCGACCTCGATGCCTGTGGCGAGCGCGAGGTTCCAGCCGGTCTCCTCGGCGAGCGCCGCGACGAGGGCCTCGGGGTCCGCCTCGGACGCGCAGGGGACCTCGACCGTCGCCCCTTCGCGCCCGATGACGAGGGTGGGCTCCACGGCGTCGCCAGAAGCCTCGACGGTCGCCGCAGCCGTGTCGGAAGCAGCCTCGTCCGCATAGGCGGTGCCGGGCGTTGCGAGGGGTGCTGCGAGGAGCGCGATCGAGAGGGCGGCGCCCAGCCCGGCATAGGCGAGCGTGCGTTCGGCGGTGTTCATGGTGCACCCTCCTTGTGCGGACGACGGGTGGTCTGAGCGGCGGCCGGCTGAGCGCGTTGGCGTCGCGGCGAGGAGCAGATCGGCGTGCCGCGGGCAGGTTCGCCGCCGTTCTCCATGGTAGCTGCGAACGGTGCGGCGACGGCGGACGGGGAGCGAACGATGGCCCTGTGGTCGCGAACAGCGCGGCCGCGCGCGGCGGCATCCGCTGGCCGCACGTCCCCTTCGCATGCAAAAGGGGCGCCCCCGCCTGCGAATCGCGCGGGGGCGCCCCTTCCGAACAAACGCTGTCGGACGCCTGGCGTCGGAACCCGAGGCTCTTACGCCTCGGCGGTCTCCTCGGCCGGCTCCTCGACGGCCTCGTCGGTCGTCTCGGCAGCAGCCTCCTCAGCCGGCTCGGCAGCGGCCTCGTCGGTCGCCACGGCGTCGGTGCCGAACGGCGTCTTGACGTTGCCGCCCTGGTGCACGGCGGAGACGCGCTCCATGCCGAGGGTCTTGTCGAGGCCGATGTAGTAGATGGCGGGACCCATCTCGGTCTCGGGCATGAGCACCTCGGTCTCCACCTCGGCCATCCGCTTGCTGATGTCCGACTCGGGGTCGTCGAGGTCGCCGAACATGCGGGCGCCGGCCACGCACATCATCACGCAGGCGGGAAGCATGCCGTTCGTGGTGCGGTGGTGGCAGAAGGTGCACTTGTGCACGGTGTTCGACTCCTCGTCGAGCCAGCGCACCTGGTAGGGGCAGGCCGCGATGCAGGCCTGGCACCCGATGCACTTCTCGAAGTCGACCTGCACCGTGCCGTCCTCGGCGATGTAGCTCGCCTCGGTGGGGCACACCTCGACGCACGCGGGGTTGTCGCAGTGGTTGCACTGCTTGGGGACGTTGGCGCGACGGATGTAGCCGTTCTCGTCCTTGACGTCCCAGCTCTCGATCCAGGTGTTGAACTTCCCGGTCGGAGTCTCGTTCTCCATCTTGCAGGCGACGGCGCAGGCGTTGCAGCCGATGCACCGCGCAAGGTCAATGAGCATACCCAGACGCATGGCTGAACCTCCTTATGCCTTCTCGATCTTGTACATGCCGCCCGTGCGCGCGGGGGTGCCGGCATGGTTGTCGGAGAGCGGGTAGATGACACCCTCGCCGACCGTGGGATCGAGCATGGTCATCAAGATGGTGCCGGCACCGATCTCCGGGTTGCCCGGGGTGACCTCGCCGTCGATCTCGACGTCGGAGGCGCCCCAGCCCTTGCGGTGGTAGCCGCCCGAGATGGCGATGTTGCCCTTGGCCACGCCGGCGCGCACCATGGCGGGACCCTCCATGACGTCGCCGGTGGGGTTGGTCACGCGCACCTGGTCGCCGTCGGCGATGCCGAGCTCGGCGGCGTCGTCGATGTTGATCTCGATGTAGTTGTGGGCGCCCATCTGACGCATGATCGGGCTGTTCGACTGCATCGAGATGGAGCGGAAGCGCGGCTTGTACGTGGTGGCGCCGAACGGGAACTCCTCGGTGCTGTACACGTCGGCCATCGGCGTGCCGTCCGCGAACGACTCGGGGGTGTAGCGCAGGCCGCCGTGCGTGTACTCGCCCGTGTAGGGGTTCTTGTACGTGGCCTTGGTCTCGCTCCAGAACATGGCCTCCTGGATGTTGTTCACCTGGAGGTTGCGCGTGCCGTCGCCGTAGACCTCGTCGACCGGGTGGAAGCGCGTGCCGCGCGACATGACCTTGAGGACCTTGGGCCACTCCTCCTCCTTGACCGCGGCCTTCCAGGCCTCGGGCAGGGTGTCGAGCGCCTGCATGTGGATCTCGTCCTCGGTGATGTCCTCGACCGGCTCGCCGTCGTAGGCGAGGTTGGCGAACGCCTTGACGAAGAAGTCGCACGCGTCGTTGAACGGGTAGGCGTTGCCCTCGGCGTCGGCAAGCGCGCCGTCGCCGAAGCCCGGGAGCTCGAGCGCCTTGGCGCAGTCGACGATGAACGCCTCCCAGCTGGCGTAGCGGCCGTCGTCGAGCTGGATGGTGCCCGGGGTCTTCATCGGCCAGCGGACGGTGTCGCCGTAGCCGACCCAGCCCTCCATGTTGAGGGTGCCGAAGCTCTCGTAGGGGTTGGTGTCGGGCACGATGTAGTCGGCGTACTGCGTGTCCTCGCCCATGACGACGTCACACGAGATGACGAGCGGCACGACGGCCGGGTCGCACAGCTTCTCGATGATCTCGTCGCGCATGGCGCCGGGGCACTGCGTCAGCGTGCTCTTCATCCAGCCCATGATGATCTTGGCCTGGTAGGGGTACTGGTTCACGATCGACCAGAGCGTCTGGTTGTCAGAGGCGCTCGGGTTGGGGAAGTAGGGCAGCATCGGCGTGGGGTTCTCCTCGCCGGCGGCGACGCGGTTCTTGTACTCGTCGGTCTCTTCCCACTTCTTGCCCATGCGGCCGATGTGCATGCCCTTGGTCTCGGGCGCGCCCTGAAGGCTCAGGTTGTAGCGCGCGCCGTTGCCGGTGGTCGTGGCGCCCAGGTTCGAGGGGCCGGCGCCGCCGATCATGCCGTCGGAGCCCACGAGCCAGTTGAGGGTACGGTAGGCGTAGACGGACTCCATGCCGTTCTGGTTGCCCGAACCGCCCATGAGGCGCGCGGACGCCTTGGTGCCGTGGGAGGTGAACTCCTGGGCGATGCGGTTGATCTCGTCGACCGGCACGCCGCAGATCTCGGAGAGCTCCTCGGGCGTCTTCTCGTAGACGTTCTCGAGCATGAGCGACCAGGCGGTGCGCACGTGGACGCCGTTGACCTCGCCGTCGAACTCGAGCACACCCGTCTCGACGTCGGTGTTGATGGCCGGCTCGTTGGTCGCCGCGTCGATGACCATGCGCGGCTTGCACGAGGCGACGGGGCCCTCGGGCATCTCGGGCGAGGTGAGGCCCGCGTCCTCGGGGGTCATGAACTTGCGGTAGTTGGGGTTTTCCTCGTCCATGATGACGAGCATCGTGGCGTCGGAGTACGAGGCGTAGCCGCGATCCCAGGAGAGCTGGGGGTTCGGGCAGGAGACGAACTCCTCGTTGTACGCCTTGTTGTCGACGATCCACTGAATTGCGGCGCAGGAGAACGCGTTGTTCGTAGCCGCCTTGATGGGCACCCAGTTGATGCCCTGCATCGTGGGCGTCACGTTGCCGTTGCCCAGAGCGGGGTCGAGGACGTCCATCTTGCACTCGCCGTTCTCGAGGCGAGTGGCGGTACGCTTGGCGATACCCTGGAAGCTGTTGCCGGTCGCTCCGGGGAACTCGCCCATCCAGAGGATGTACTCACAGAAATCGACATCGGAAATAGAACCGTTGCCGCCGAGCTTCGATAGGCTGCCACCAGCCCACTGGGCACAGCCTCAAGTGGAGCCGTGGCCGACGTTGTTGATCGTGCCGTAGGCGGTCGCGAAGCGGCTGCCCATCACGGCGCGGCCGTCGGCGCGGCTGCCCAGACGGAGCATCTGGTTCGAGATGGGGCCCAGGTCGGGACGCTCGGGATCGATGGGCGTCTCGGTGTCGTGGATGGCGCGCAGGCCCTCGATCTCCTGGTCTTCGCCGAGCTCCTCGAAGAGCTTGCCGCCCTCGACGACCTCGGTGATGAGCTGATCCCAGCTGATCGGCTTCCACTTGCCCTCGCCGCGCTTGCCGGCGCGCTTGAGGGGCATGGTGATGCGGTCGGGCTGGTTGTACATGTCCCAGGTGCCCTGGCCGCGGGCGCAGATCGTGCCGTGCGTCGCGTTGCCGTAGCCGTTGGCGTAGCTCATGGAGCGGTAGGCGTCCTCGAGCGGCGTCTCGAACGGCAGGCACGGATAGCAGCTGTTGACATGGTAGGGGTTGCCGCCCACCGACAGAACGCGACCGGTCTCGCGGTCGATCTTCACACGGTTGCCGCAGTCGCAGTAGCATCCCAGGCAGGTGCTGTAGCGGACGACGACGTCCTCGTTGATGGTGAGCTCACCGGTGACGGGGTCGACCTTGGCCTCAACGGGCTGGCCGACGGTTGGTGCGGGGAACTCGGCGTCATCGGCCAGCGCGGTCGAGGCGCGCCCGATGAGCCCGGTTCCGGCGACCGAGAGCGCCCCTGCGGCGGCCATTGCGCCGACAAAGGTCCTCCGGTCCATGCGGATAGACTCCATCTCTCCTCCTTTGACAAGACAACGCGGTGTCCGAGCGGACACCTTTCTCCTTACCGTGCGCCGCGTCGATGGCCCCGACGCCGCGCACGCCTGCGCCTCCGAGCGTGCCCCAACTTTGCGCGCGCGTAGAACAGGCCTACTATGGACTCGAAACGTGCCGCCGGCATCCATACAATGTGGGTAGAACGGGCTTTGACACTGAGTCAGACGCCTCGCAACGTTGTTGCTATTGCTTACGTTTTACCAGGTTAAAATAGGCAAAGCTGGTTTTATCCCATGCGATGGTACATAATGTTTCCACGGAGTTACGGCGGTCGTTTCGGGTATGGTTGCCGCGTTGGGGCCCGCCCGCTTGACGGGCCGCACCGTTTGGTCGGCGAAAGGGGAGCGCGGGCATATGGGCGCTGCAGCAAAGCTTGCGGAGCTTTGGCGTCAGAACATCGGTTTCGCGCTCTTCCTTGCGTGGGACTACATCGCCCTGTACGGCTGCGCCATGGCCATCGGCTCGTTCGTCCCCTACAACCTCGAGTACATATGGATCGTCTCCGGTCTGGGGACGCTGGTGTCGGCCGCCGTCGTCTTGGCCCTCGTCAGGCGGAACGCGCTGCGGGGCCGGCCCCTGAGGATCACCAGGCAGTGGGGGACGGCGGCGACGGTGTGCGCCGTCGCGGGCAACGTCGCGCTGTGGATGAGCTACGCCGTCATCGAGACGTACTGGGTCCTGTTCGCCGTGGCCGGCCTGCTCGACGGCATCGCCATCGCGCTGTTCACGGCCATCTGGGGCATGCGCCTGATTCGCTGCAACGAGGCGCGCATCGAGTTCGACGTCGTGGCGTGCTTCACCGTGTCGTTCGCCCTGTACGCGCTGACGCTCCCCATCAAGCTGTACGGGGTGGTCAACCTCGCCGTCGCGTGCGTCCTGCCCCCGCTTTCGGCCTGGTTCGCCTTCCGCGAGCGCGCCGCCGACCCCGACTCGCGCTGGGTGGGGCTGCACCGGCCGACCGTCGAGTCGCGCGAGGGCCGGCCGTTCCCCGAGATGCGCGAGCTGCGCGCGACGCTCGTCCTCATGGCGGCCGAATGGTTCCTGGTGGCGTTCTTCCGCGTGGTCGACGCCCCCATCGGCGCCTACGGGCGCTACGACCGCTACTTCTTCGCGTTCACCATAGGGTTCGTGGTCGCGGCGGCGATGTTCGTGGTGCTGATACGCGTGATGCGGTATGTGAACATGTCGATGTCGTACCGCTGGCTGCTGCCGTTCGTCGTGGCGAACGTGGGGGTGCTGCTCGTGGGGAACGGGTCGTTCGAGAGCAAGCTTGTCTCGTACGCCATCATCCATGCGGGCATGTTTGGCATGCAGATGTCGCTGTGGATCGCGCTGCTCAAGTATCTTCGGCGCACCGGGGGCCGGCCCGAGGTCGCGTTCGTCGGCATGGCGGCGGCGCAGGGGCTCGGCATCCTGGTGGGCGGCGGTTCTGCGCTGCTCGCCGTCAAGAACCTGCAGGGGGATGCGCTCGAGGGCGCCGTCGCGGTGGCGCTGGGCACCGCGGTGCTGCTCGTCATGATGGTCGGGTTCAACCCCGGATGGTATTTCGTGCGCACCCGCAGGGCGCATACGCCCGAGGCGGTCGCCTCGGGCGGCGGGGCCGCCCCGAGGACGGTCGCTGCAGGGG
>DBEYOB010000208.1:0-17278 GCA_048173955.1 Coriobacteriales bacterium | reverse complement strand
CTCGGGATAACCCGGGGCGACCGGCTAACCCGGGACAACCGGAACCCGGCAGAAAACCCGTCGACCCGGCGTTCTCCCTCCGCGCGGCGCTCCCCCTCCGCCCGGCAGCCCCGTACGCCGTCTGCCCGGTCTGCCCCCATCACTGTCGGATCGCTCCGGGTGCAACCGGCCGCTGCCGCGCCCGCGCCAACGTCGGCGGGCGCTCGGTTTGCGCGAACTACGGCAGGCTCACCTCGATCGCGCTCGACCCGGTCGAGAAGAAACCGCTCGCGATGTGGCGCCCCGGGTCGTACGTGCTGTCGGTCGGGAGCTACGGGTGCAACATGGACTGTCCCTTCTGCCAGAACGACGCCATCTCGATGGCCGACGAGCACGGCGTTCCCTGGCGGAAGGTGGCCCCCGACGAGCTGGTGGACATGGCACGGCGGCTGCGCGGCGAGGACCCGCGCGTCTGCGGGCTGGCCTTCACCTACAACGAACCGCTCGTCGGCTGGGAATACGTGCGCGACTGCGCCCGGCTTGCGCACGATGCGGGCCTCTCCGTCGTGCTCGTCTCGAACGGCATGGTCTGCGCACCGGTGGTGCAGGGACTCGCAGGGCTCGTCGACGCGGCCAACATCGACCTCAAGGCGGCAACCGAGGAGGGGTACCGCGAGTTGGGCGGCGACCTCGCATGCGTTCGCGCAACCATCGAGGCCCTGGCGGCCAACCCCGCCTGCCACCTGGAGGTCACGACGCTGCTGGTCCCCGGGCTCGTCGACCCCGTCGCCGACGTCGACGCGCTCGCCCGCTGGGTCGCAAGCCTCGATCCGGGCATCCCCTACCATGTGACGCGCTACTTCCCGCACCGCCGGATGGCGGACGCCCCCACCCCGCTCGCCGCGGTCCGCCGCGCCGCCGAAGTTGCCCGACGGCACCTGCGCCACGTCTTCACGGGAAACTGCTGAGCGGGGACGCGGCCTGTGCGAGCCGTGCGGGCTGGCGGGGCGCGTCTCCGGCCGTGCGGGCGCGGTGCGGTTCCGGCGCGCTTCCGGCCGTGCGCGACGACGGCTGTGCGGGCTGACAGGCGTCTACTTCCTGAAAGCGCTGTATCGAGCACGTTTTCTACCTGGTGTTTTCCCGAAGCTGGTCGTAATCTATCAAATAGATAAACTTATCAGCCCGCACAGCCGTCGCCCGTCCCTCCGGTCGCCTGCCCCCGGTCGCCCGCCTGCCCCCGTCCCGCACGGCCATCGCGCCGGCCTTCCGCCCACCGCTCTCGCCTGCGTCCGGGATGCGCGAGGCGCGCACGAGGCGCATACTATACGCATGGCGCTGCGCACGCCGCATCGGCATTGCGCAACATCTGCGCCGCAAACCCCGGAAGGGAGACCCCGTAGGGGGAAGCCCGGAAAGGGAGGACCTAGGAAAGGAACCGACCGCCATGAAGACCGTCACCTTGGGCTCCACCGGCATCACGACACCGCAGAACGCCTTTGGCGCCCTGCCCATCCAGCGCGTCTCGAAGGACGAAGCCGTACGCCTGCTGCGCCGCGCCCACGAGGGCGGCATGACGTTCTTCGACACCGCCCGCGCCTACAGCGACAGCGAGGAGAAGGTGGGCGCCGCCTTCGAGGGGATGCGCGACCAGGTGACCATCGCCACCAAGTCGCAGGCGAAGGACCCCGCCAAGCTCGCCGAGGACCTCGAGACGTCGCTCTCCCTGCTCAAGACCGACCACGTCGACATCTACCAGCTCCACTGCGTGGACCAGTGCTACCGCCCCGGTGACGGCACCGGCATGTACGAGGCGCTCGAGGAGTTCAAGCGCCAGGGGAAGATCCTGCACATCGGCATCACCGCGCACAAGATCGGCGTGGCGGAGGAAATTGCGGCGAGCGGCCTGTACGAGACGCTCCAGTTCCCGCTGTCGTACCTCTCCACCGAGCGCGAGGAGGCGCTCGTGCGCTCGTGCGCCACGGCTGACATGGGCTTCATCGCGATGAAGGGCCTTGCGGGCGGCCTGCTCAACAACGCGCGCGCCTGCATGGCGTACATGACCCAGTTCGACAACGTGGTGCCCATCTGGGGCGTCCAGCGCGCGGAGGAGCTCGAGGAATGGCTCGGCTTCATGGGCGACGCCACGCCCGCGCTCGACGAGGAGACGCGCACGTTCATCGCCGCCGAGCGCGCCGAGCTCACCGGCGACTTCTGCCGCGGCTGCGGCTACTGCATGCCCTGTCCCATGGGCATCGCCATCAACCAGTGCGCGCGCATGAGCCTCATGCTGCGCCGCGCCCCCTCCGCCGCCTGGCTCGACGGGCACTGGCAGGCCGAGATGGCCAAGATCGACACCTGCGTGGAATGCGGTCTGTGCATGACGCGCTGCCCCTACGAGCTCAAGATCCCCCAGCTGCTCAAGGCGAACCTCGCCGACTACCGCAGCGTGCTCGCCGGGGAGACGAGCGTGGCGTAAGGGAGCGGGCGCCGTACCTCGCGCGCCGCTCGTACCGCGCGGCACGACCAGGCCGCATGCCGCACGCTGACGTGCGGCGCGGTGTGCAACGTGCGGTGCGCGGCCCGCGACCAACGGCCCGCAGCCAACGATCGCCAACGGTTGGCAGCATACGACCCGTCGGGTTCCGCGCCGATGCGCGGCGGAATCCGGCGGGTCGGCGTCGTTTTGCCGGTCGTTTTCCGGATGACAGGCTGTCAAAACGGCCGTCTCCTGAAAAAACTCCCGATGCGAACGATTTCCGAAACCCGGGTGCGCTCGCGCCGTTCAATCCAGGCGCCATCGGTAAATCAGATTTGCCGTTTTGCGCATCTGGGCTATCGGTCGCCGCCCATCGCTCGAATCGACCCCGCACCAAACCGTTCGCAACCCGCATTTTTTCAGGCATCCGGCAGATTCGCCTGCACGCGGCAAGCCCCGCGCAGGCGACGCGAACCGTACGCAACGCGAACCGCAGGCAACGCAGGCCGTACGCAACGCGGACCCCGCGCACCCATTCGACCAATCCCTTCGCCGCGCCCAAAGGGCAGGTTTTTGCATCGCACCCTCCTATCGCACGATTCGGACGATGGGCGTTTTGCCCGTTCGGACGAGTGTGAGGCGGCGCCGGCGGTGCACACTGTGGCCTGTCGAGCGACGCCGGGCGCAACGGGGCGCGGCGGGCTAGAAACGGGACGCAGCGGAGGATAGCGAGCGCGCGCCGCCCGCATCCCGCCCGCACCGCGGCCCGCCACGGCGTCGACATACCGTCAACGTGCTTGCAGGCACGCCAGGGAGAGGACACCGCCATGCAGAACATCCAGAACAGCCGCCTCAGCCGCCGCGCGTTCGTCACCGGGGCCGTCGGGCTCGGCGCCGTCGCCGCCATCTCCGCCGTCTCGGCCAGGACCTCCCTCGCCGACGAGGAGCCCGCCGAGGAGACGACCGCCGAGGCTACCGAGGCCGGCGACGCCGCGACCGGCACCTCGTACGACGTCATCATCGTCGGCGCGGGCGGCGCGGGCATGACCGCCGCCATGAGCGCGCACGACGGCGGCGCCAAGGTGCTGCTGCTCGAGAAGATGGCCGTGGCCGGCGGCAACACCGTGTGCGCCGAGGGCGGCATGAACGCCTGCTGCACCAAGTACCAGGAGGCCGAGGGCATCGAAGACAGCGTCGAGCTCTTTGCCGAAGACACCTACGCCGGCGGCCACGAGCTCGGCGACATGGACCTCATCACGTTCATGTGCGAGAACTCCAACGCCGCCCTCGAGCGCCTCGAGGAGCGCGGCATGGTCCTCAACCGCCTCGGCACCTCGGGCGGCGCCTCGGTGAGCCGCATCCACCGTCCCGAGGACGGCAGCGCCGTGGGCGCCTTCATCGTGAACGGCATGTGCGCCCAGTGCGCCGAGCGCGGCGTGGCGGCCGTGACCCAGATGCGCGTCGACGAGATCCTCACCTCCGACGGCGCCGTGTCCGGCGTGCGCGCCACCGACCTGCGCACCGGCGCGCAGGCGACCTTCAACGCCCCCGTCGTCATCGTGGCGGCCGGCGGCTTCGGCGCCAACCACGAGATGCTCGCCCAGTACCGCCCCGAGCTGCTCGAGGCCGTGACCACCAACCAGCCCGGCGCCACCGGCGACGGCATCGTCATGGCGCAGGCCATCGGCGCCGACGTGGTCGACATCGACCAGATCCAGGTGCACCCCACCGTCGAGCAGGGCACCTCGACGCTGCTCTCCGAGGGCATCCGCGGCGACGGCGCCATCCTCGTGAACGCCGACGGCGAGCGCTTCACCGACGAGCTGCTCACCCGTGACGTGGTGTCCGCGGCCGAGTGGGAGCAGCCCGGCGGCTGGGCCTACGCGGTGTTCGACAAGCACGTCTACGACGCCAACACCTCGGTCGAGGAGAAGTTCGTGCAGAAGGGCCTCGCCCTTTCCGCCGACACCTTCGAGGAGCTCGCCGAGCTCATGGAGGTCGACGTCGACACGTTCGTCGCCACCATGGCCGCCTACAACGACGCCATCGAGAACGGTAAGGACGACCCCATGGGCCGCACCGCGAGCCGCAACCCCATCGTCGACGTGCCCTTCTACGCCATCAAGGTGGCTCCGGGCATCCACCACACCATGGGCGGCCTGCGCATCAACACCGCCACCGAGGTGCTCGACGCCGACGGCAACCCCATCCCCGGCCTCTACGCGGCCGGTGAGGTGACCGGCGGCATCCACGGCGGCAACCGCCTCGGCGGCAACGCCATCTGCGACATCAACGTCTTCGGCCACCAGGCCGCGATGAGCGCGCTCGGCTACCTGGGCATCGTCGCCGTCGAGCGCGAGGCGCTCACCGAGCTCTACGCCGAGCAGGACTTCAACCAGCACGCCACCCAGCACGGCGAGGTCGCCTGCACCGACTGCCACCGCGTCGAGGAGACGCCGGTCCTCACCTGCACCCAGTGCCACGACGAGGCCGTCGTGCCCGAGGGCTGGCTCACCTACGACGAGGCCTACGGCGACTCCTACAGCGAGGACGCCGAGTAGACCCCGCGGCAGGCGCCCGGCGGTCGGGCTTCCGTCCGGCCGAACCGCGCGGCGTCCGGGTTGCACCTCGGCCGCCGCGCCCCGAGCCGTCTCGATACCCGTATACTTAGAGCGTGAACGCTCGAACGGACGGGCCGTCGCCCCCAAGGCGACGGCCCGCACGCGTGGAGAACACGGGGAGACGGCCACATGGCGAGAGACGCTGCTGCAACCAACCGAGGCGACGGTCGGCAAACCGGCACCGGCGCGGCGGAGACCCTCCGCTGGCTCCTCGAGCGCTTCTCCCCCTGCTTCCTCGGCCTCGTGGCCATCCGCATCTGGCTGCAGTGCTCCATCTACGACCGCTACGCCTCGACCGACTCGGGCGTCGTCACCGTGACGGCCAACATCGTCCGCGTCGCGCTGACCGTCGCCATCCTGGCGCTCGTCGTCCACCGCGGGTTTCCCCAACGGGCGAAGACCGGCCTCGGCTGGGCGTCGGTCGGTGTCATGACGGTCGCGAGCGCGCTGTTTCTGGCCCACGCCGAGACCAGGTCGCTCGGCCTCCTGTGGGCCGCATGCCTGCTCTCCGGGTTCGGCATCATATGGGGCGGGGGCATGTGGATCGAGTTCTACGTGCGGCTGCCCATACGGGAGGCGCTGTTCTACGCGTTCGCATGCCTTGCCCTGAGCTGCGTCGCCGGCTTCTTCCTGGGCCTGCTCCCCGAATCGATCGCCCACCTGGTCGCCATGCTGATGCCGGCGGTCTCGCTGGTGACATACCGCTCCTCCATGCTCACACTCGACGGGTGCGACGCCGGCGAGGCCCGTGCGACAGCCGTCCGGCCCGAAGGCGCACCCGCCGCGCTCCCCTACGACAGCGAGCCGCGCTCGACGTTCGCGCGTCTGCTGGCCGGCGTCGCGCTCTTCAACCTCGCGCTCGGCTTCGCGCGCGGCTTTCCCTACGGGGAGTCCATCGGCCTGTCGGTGCCGTTCCAGGCCGTCCACCAGTTCGGCACGTGCCTGCTGTGCCTGGCGCTCGTCTGGTGGGCCCTCGCCCGCCGCGGCGGCGTGCGGTTCTCCGCCCTGTGGAACCTGCTCGTCGTGCTCCTGGGCGCCGGGACGCTCATGCTCGCGGCGCTCGACCCTCTGCTCATGGAGGTCGGCTCGACGCTCATCACCGTCGCGAACACCTTCGCGCTCGGCGTCATGTGGTTCAGCAGCTACGACATCTCCCGCAACTCGTCGATCCCCAGCTATGTGGCGCTCGGGGCCGTGTGGGTGGCGCACCTGCTCCCCCGCGAGGTCGGCCGCGTGGCGATCCTACTCGTGGGGCCGCACGACGAGTCTCCGATGATCCTGGCGGTCGCGATGGTCGTGGCGCTCGCCGTGAGCATCACGCTGCTGGTGAACGACTCGATCCCCCGCACCCGGCCGTTCTTCGCCGAGCTGCGCGGCGGGCGCGGACGCGCGGGCGGCACGGGCACGCAGGACCGGGCAGGCGGCGCGGCGGCTGGCAGTTCGGCGGCAGAGCGGGTGCACGGCGAGGGCGAAGGGGCGATCGGCGGCGTCGACCTCGACCGGGCACTCGGCGCGGCGGCGCGGCTCTACCCCCTCACGCAGCGCGAGCTCGACATCGCGCGGCTGCTCGCGCAGGGACGCAGCAAGAGCGTCATCGGGGAGAAGCTCGGCCTGTCCGAAAGCACCGTGCGCACCCACGGCCGCCACCTCTACGCCAAGCTCGACGTTCACAGCCGCCAACAGCTCATCGACCTGCTCGAGGAGCTGGCGGGAGCCGACGGGCTCGCGGCGCGCTGACGGGGAGCCGGCGCGCAGGCAAGGGGCAGGGCAAGGGGTAGCGACGCGCGGGCACGGGGTCGCGGCACGCTGACAGGACCGCGCCCCTCTGACAGGGTGTTGTCGGGCGAAAGTTACGCTTTGGGGGCAGAAAACCGTAGCTTTTGTTCGACAATTTCATTATTGATGAAATATTTGATTTATTCGGTACATTTATTCGGCGCATTTGGGACCTTGCGGCCGCCGAATCGCAGGGATCTCGCGGAGATCTCGGCCGACGAATCTGCGCCCATGTCGAGACTCGAAGGCAAACTCGAAGGCGGCGCCGCGCCCTCGGCCATTCCGCCCGCTAGCGCGCCCGGCCGCTACCACACCCAGCACTGCACGCCAGGCAGCACGGTCCAACCCAACTTGCGATGCATGGCGAACGACGGCTCGTTGCCGAGCACGACCTGGCTGAACGGCACCCGCCCCAGGGAAAGCATGCGGTTGACGGCAAAGCCGGCCAGCTCGGACGCGTAGCCGCGGCGGCGGTGCTCGGGGAACACTTCGAGCATGCCGATGGCCCCTTCGTCGTGCTCCCCGATGAACCCGACCAGCTCGCCCGCGGCGTCATAGCCGCCGTACATCCAGCCGTCCTCCAGATGGCGCCGGACGAACTCCTCGGGCAGGTTGCCGTAGTGCGCGAGCACGGTCGGCAGGTCTCCGGAGGCGAGGGGCCTGACGTCGAGCGTCCCGGCGCACGGCAGCGGGTCGCGCTTCTCGTAGACGCAGATCCGATACCGCAGGACCTCGCCCTTGCCGCCCCGCGCGACCACGGCGGGCACGACCGACGGCGCCCAGCTCGCGTCGGTCAGCGCGACGGTGCCGTCGTCCCAGCCGGCCCCCATGGCAGGCGATTCCACCAGGCGCGCTGCCGCGCCCGCATCCTGCGCGACGAGGAGATAGTCGCCCGAGGCGTTCACGCGGACCAGCGCGCCGTCCTCGCCGGCAAGGACGCACGTCGAGCGGCCCAGCCGCAGCGACTCGGACAGGGCGACCAGCTCGCGCGGGTCGGGGCACGAGGCGAGCCAACCGGCCAAGGTACCCGCCGCAGCATCGGGCGCGACCGCACCGGGTACCATCGCATCAGGCACGCCGGCACCGGGCGCCGTCGAGCCCTCGTATTCTGTCGAAACCACGGGGCACCTCCCTCGGCCTCCGCCTGCACGGAAACCTTACATCGTGTGCGTCTCGTACACCTCGTCGTCGTGCCAGATCACCACGGGGACGACCGCCTTCCCGTCGGGTGCGGCGGGACTGTCGGCCGCGGCCTCGGCCACCTCGCGCAGCGCGGCGCGCGATGCCGCCATGTCGATGAGGCGCTGGTTCGACGAGCCGCGGAAACGCAGCGAAACGTCGTGGCGCTCCTCCATGAAGGGGCCGTCGACCAGCACGTCGATGCAGTCGAGCATCGCGTCGGTGTCCTCGGTGCGCCGCGCGCCGCCCGCGGGGGCCAGGTCGCGGTCGTACACGTAGCCCGTGAAGCACCAGATGTTCTTGGAGGGGAACCGCCGGCGCGTCTCCTCGAGAAACGGGCGCAGGACCCGCTGGTTCTCGGGCTCGAACGGCTCGCCTCCCAGCACGGTCAGGCCATCGATCCACGCCGGCTCGAGGCTCTTCCAGATGCGTTCGGCAACCGCGTCGTCGAACGGCTCGCCCGCATCGAAGCTCCAGGTCTCGGGGTTGAAGCACCCCTTGCAGTGCAGGCGGCAGCCCGAGACGAACAGACTGGTGCGCACGCCCACGCCATCGGCGATGTCGACGAACTTGATGTTGGCGTAGTTCACGGGCGCTCTCCTTCCGACAGACAACGGTGCCCGGCGACGGCACGGCATCGACCAAAACCCGGGCGCATCGGAACATGATAGCGCACAGCGAGAGACGCTACGGCCGGCTCACCAGCCCAAAACAAGGCCGACAACCAGCAGTAGCACCAGAAACGCGACGTTCAAACCGCACAGCAAGCCCATAAACCGGCCCGTGTTCAGGCGTCCCGAGCGCAACCGGACGGATGCCTCGGACACCTCCGACCCCGCGGGCGCGGCTGGCACCGTCCGGGCCAACGCCTGGAACTGCGTGACCACGATGAGGGTCGCCAGCGACGCGACGGGCGTGCCCGCGCCGCCCACGTTCACACCGGCGAGCAGCCCCTGCCAGTCCCCCGTGAAGCGCGAGAGCACCACGGCCGCCGGCACGTTGCTGATGACCTGGGACAGCAGGGCGCCCGGCACGAACGCCCCGCCCGCAAGCCAGCCGGCGAACGCCTCGCTCACCGCGTCGATGCGTGCCAGGTTGCCCGAAAAGACGAAGAACGCGGCGAACGTCACGAGCAGGCCCCAGTCGGTCCGCACGAACACGCGGCGGTCGGCGAACAGAAGCCCGACGCCGACCACCGCCAGGGCGACGGGGACGGGAACCGCCCCCAGCACGGCGGCGACGCACACCGCGAACAGCGCGGCGAGCACGGCAAGGCGCCCCGCCGGCGGCGAGGCGATCTGCACCGTCGAGGCAGCTCCGCCGGCCGCCTCCCCGTCCGCCCCCGCAACCCGGTCCGGGCGCACCAGGACGACGCAGCACAGCGCGATCAGCGCCACCGACACCGCGAACGGCAGCGCCATCGTCTGCACAAAGGCGCCGAAACCGACCGCATAGCAGTCCGAAAGGTAGATGTTCTGCGGGTTGCCGAACGGCAGGATCATGCCGCAGAGGTTGGCCGCCAGACCCTGCAGCACGAAGACGGGTGCGATGAGGTCGCGACGCCCTGCCTCGAGCAACGAGGCGGCCGCAAGGGGAAGCAGGGCCACAAGCGCCATGTCGTTGGTCACGAACATCGACGCGAACGCCGTGACGCCCACCAGCACGGCGGCGAGCCCACGCATCGTGCGGCAGCGCGCGACGAGACGGACGGCGAGCATCTGGAACAGCCCCGCCTCGCGCAGGGCGCCGACCACCGCGAGCATGCAGGCGAGCCTGCCGAGCGTGCCCCAATCGACGTAGCCCGCATAGCCGGCGTCGGGCGGCACCAGCAGGCACGTGGCGAGGGCGGCAACCACCGACACGATGGGGACGATCTGGTCGCGCACAAAACGGCGCACGTCAATGGGCACGGCGAAAACCCTCCGGAAGAAGCGTCCGACACGGCCGCGAGACCCGCGCGTGCGGGCGTCGCATCAACCCGCGATTATACGCCGACCGCGCCAGTCGCATGCTGCACCGAGCGGTTGGCGGCAGCGGACGCTTTCGCATCGAGTGCGTGCTGCGGCCCGCGGCGATGGTCGTTTTGAGGCCGAGTGCGTGGTTCTGGAAAAATACCGGTCAAAACACCAACGAGTGCATGCTTGCCCGAGCGGCGCGCGGCCTCCCGTTCCGGACCATCCGCGTAAAGTGCCTGGTAGATGGCTTGCGGTTCAGCGGGCTGCCCGGCTGCCACACGCCAAAGGGCGTCGGAAGCCACGTCGGCGCACGCACTCGCTGGCAAAATGACCAACACTTTTCGGAAATCACGCATTCGCGCCAAGAATGGCCACCTGCCACGACAATCCGGTCGCCACGGCCCGCCACGCGCGGCCGCCTAGCCGCCAGCCCCGCCACGCGCGCGATTATCGGGCATCAAGCAACGCACGTAAAACGAAATGCGCGCCGGCACGATGCACGTTGCCGACGCGCCTTTCCGTTTAATTCACCTTCGACGCGGCCCCTTCGACCCGCCTCAGCCGGTTTGCACGCTCCAGCCTGCCATCTACTCGTTCTCGGCGATGTACTTGCCGGTCAGATAGCCAAAGGTCAGGCACGAGCCGTACGACTGCCCCTGGATGCGGAACGTGTAGATGTTGGAGAAGAAGTCGCCAATCATGGTACCGACGTTGTAGAGACCCGGAATCGGCTCGTCGTTGGCGTCGCACACCTGCATGTTGGTGTTGGTTCGCAAACCACCGTGCACGGTGAAGAACTGCGGCAAGGTGTTCCACGCGCCGTAGAAGGGCGGGTCGATGCGGACCATGTACTTGGCCTTCTTGAAGAAGTCGAGGTCGCGACCGCCATCGCAAAGCTCGTTATAGCGCTCGACCGTCGCCACCGTCTGCTCGACCGGAAGGCCGAGCGCCTCGGCAAGCTCCTCGATCGTGTCGCATTTGAAGTACGTGCCCGCCTCAACGTTGTCATCCCAACCGGCGACGATTTCGGCAGGGTCGACACCCGGGTCGCCATTATGCTGGCCAAAGGTGTGCCACGGAGCGGCGTCCTCGGCGTAGTTCAGACCCCAAATGCACGCGGAAGCGTGGTCGGGCTGCATCTGCTGCGCCATGGCGCAGGCGCCGCCGTTGCAGTCCTCGTTGTTGTAACGGATGCCGTTCTTGTTCACAATGAGACCGCGATGCGATCCATAGGGCTGCGTGGCGCAGACCCAGCTGCCCTGCACGTTGGTAGCGCACGGCACGGTCTTCTGCCATGCGGCACCCACCCACAGGCCCATCTTATGGCCATCGCCGTGGAACAGGCCGGCGCTCTCGTCGGGATGCAGGCCGTAGTCGTAGCCCTCCTCCTCATCCCAATAGGCGGCCTTTTCCCAGTTCACAAAGTCGATTGCCTGCGGGCAATACTTTGCCAGCATGTCGCGGTCGCGGCTGAAGTCGCCCGTGGCAAGCACCACGGCCTTGCTCGCCTTGTACAGCACGTAGGCGCCCTGGTCGTTCTGCGCGATCACGCCGTCGACACGCCCGGTGGTGCCGTTGGGCACGCCGTCGCGCGTAAGCTGCTTGGCGACGTTGTTGTAGTAGATTGTGCCGCCCTGCTGGAGGAACTCGTCCTCAAGGGCGTCCATCGCGAGACCCTGGCCAATGCCGGCGAAAGTCATATCCTCGGTGATGAAGCAGTGCGACGCGGGGAACATATGCGTGGGGCTGCGGGGATCGTCGGGATCCGAGTTGCAGATTTCGAGGCAGCATCCGACGCCGCGAGCCTCGGTGAGGTCGAGCAGCCAGTTCATGGCCTCCTCGGAGCTGTTCGCGTAGCGCGACCACTTCGTCGAGTCGACGCGGTTGCCGCAGGCCGAAACGATTTCTTCCTGATAGACGTTCTCGATATCGAAGTCATCGCGGCCGATGCCGGCGGCCTCCATCACGCGGCTGTAGGTCGCGTTGTTCGAGCCGCCTCGGCACGTCACCATGCTCGAAGCCGAAACGAGCACGGTCTGCACGCCGCTCTGCTGCGCGGAGGTGGCGGTGGCCATGCCGGCATACCCTGCGCCCACCACGACGAGCTCGGCTTCAACGGTCTCGGCGATGTCGGTGATGGGCTCCGGAGCGATCTCGAACGCCCACTTGCCCTCATAGTCGGCTGCGGTGATGCCGCTTGCAGGCGCGGCGTCGGCAGGTGCATCGGCGGCAGGCTCCTCGGTGGCCGCCTCCTCGGCGCGCGCCACGGTAGCGCCCAGCATACCCGCGCCGGCAACGGCTGCGACGGCACCGGCACTGCGGACGAACGCCTGACGAGATATGACGGGCTGGTTCATTGTGTCCTCCTTGTCAAACGGGCATGTTTGCCGCTTCTTTTCGCTGCGGTTTTCCCGCAGCGCTCCGCGCATCGCATGTCGATTCTGCGAAGCCCCCCAGTTGCTATAGTGCCCGGCCCCACATTCCCTGAAAAGCGAAAAATGGAAACGTTGAGAGCAACCGCGCGTTGCCATCGCAAAACCGTCGCGCTGAACTTCGGGTATGGAAACGCGTTCGACAATACGCATGCGAGTTCAGTCCGCAAGGGCTTGCCTCAACCTCAGGCACTCCTCCTTGAGCCGCGAATCGCCCTCCGTGCGGGCGGATATATAGCCGAGCATGACGATGTCCATACCCGCCCCGTCGAACCGTCGAAACTCGATGTCGCGTTCGAACTGCGGCGTTGTGAACAGAGGCGTGGGCAGGACGCCCTCGTTTCTAAACACGCGCGCATAGATGTGCATGAGGTCGTTGCTGAACGACGAGCGCTCCGACCTAAACGTGGGCACCCAAAACACCCGCTCGAACCCGCAGGTGTAGTAGAACACGTTCTGAGGCTCCATGTCCTCAAAGGTGATGGCATCCTTTGCGGCAAGCGGGTTCTGGGAGCTCATGGCGATGTAGAGAGGTGACAGTGCCAGGGGGAGACCCTCGTCGAGTGTGCCGTCGAGGACAAGGTGGGTCACGACGACGTGGGCCGTTCCCTCCTCGATGCTCCGCACCGACTCGGCATCGCTCCCGCACTCGACGATGACGCGGATGCGGTCCGCATGCTCAGAAGCATAGACATCGAGACGCGCGGCGAAATGCTCGTACCAAGAGTTGGGGAAACGGACGACGATGTCACGCATCTCACGCTCGTGCTTCATGTCGGCTTCAAGTCCATCGAACTCGGCAACCAACGCAGCGGCGCGGTCGATAAACCTCCGGCCGGCATCGGTGAGGCGAACACCCTCGTGCAAACGGTCGAAGAGGCTGTAGCCGAGCTCGGCCTCGAGCTGGGCAATCGACTTGCTGAGGGCTGCGCGCGTAACAAAAAGTGCCCGAGCACCCTCGCGGAAGCTCCCCTGCCGGGCCGCTTGGACGAAATATCTGAGCTGTTGAACATCCACTCGACACGCCCCCTTGCCAGACACCCTGATGTTGGATGCATGCAAACAGTATGGCGCATTGCGTGGGCGCGTTGCCAGCAGCAAGGCGAGGCAACCTGCAGGGCGGTCGCTTTCGCACCGGGCATGCTGGACGGCCGGCGGCGGTCGTTTTCGCGCCGAGTGCGTGTTGCGGTCCGCGGCGATGGTCGTTTTCGCAGCGAATGCGTGTTTCTGGAAAAGTGTTGGTCAAAACGCCAGCGAGTGCGTGCTGCCCCAGGCGACGCGCAGCCCCCCGTTCCGGACCCTTCGCGTAAAGTGTCTGGTAGATGGCTTGCGGTTCAGCAGGCTGCCCGGCTGCCACGCGCCAAAGGGCGTCGGAAGCCACGTCGGTGCACGCACTCGCTGGCAAAATGACCAACACTTTTTGGAAATCACGCACTCGGGCCAAGAATGGCCACCAGCCACGACAATCCGGTCGCCACGGTCCGCCACGCGCGGCGGCCCGGCAACCGGACTCGGCACGCAGCACGCATTAGCGCCAAAACCGACCGCCAGCCCCACCCCGCGACAACCGCCGGCCGTCATCCGCGTCCCAAAACAACCGGGGCCCGAACGCCCTTGCGCGTCCGGACCCCGGAAATCGCCTTATTGGCTTGCAGCCCTACCGTCCGAGACTTGCTCTACCGTCCCGAGCTTCCCGGCCCGTCCTGAGCCAGGCGGGGTCAAACCGCCCTCGCCCTCGGGCGGCAGACCGGCTCGTTGCTACGCCTGCTCGATTGCGGCAAGCACGGCGGTCTTGATCGCGTCGCTCGTCACGGAAGCACCGGCGATGGAGTCGACCTCGGTCGAGTTCGCCTCCACAATCTTGGCGGGCAGCTGCTCGACAGCCATGCTGCCGATGTAGGGCGTCTCGAGGTTGTACACGACCTCGACGTCCTCGATGGTGCTGTCGACATAGCGCACCTTGACGTACACGTCGCCGCCCAGGCCGTCACCGACACCCAGATACTCGTTCTCGCCCAGCTCGAACTGGGGTTCCTCGTCGACCAGGGGCAGAGCGTTCTCGATGGACGCGGAAGCCACGTAGGCGTCGTCCTTCTCGGCAGCGGCGTTGGCACCGGAGATGCGGCCGTAGACGATGCATTCGGCCAGGTTGCCCGATCCCTGGTACGTGTCGGCGTAAATCGAACCGAGCTCGCCGGCGCTGTAGAGGTGCGGGATGATGTTGCCGTGGACGTCGACGATGCCGCCCTCGATGTCGCGCTTCGGGCCGCCCATCGTGTTCAGCAGCGACGCGGTGCCCTCCATGGCATAGAACGGAGGCTCGGTGATGGGATTGAGCAGCTCGGGGTCGCGGCCGAAGTCGTAGTCGGAGCCGGCCTCGCAGTACCCGTTGTACTTTTCGACCTCGGCGACCAGCCCCGCGGGGTCGATGCCCACCTTCTCCGCCAGCTCCTCGAGCGTGTCGGCCTGAACGATCCAACCGGCGTTGAGCTCGTCGACGTTCCCCTCGCTCCACGTGTCGTAGATCTTGTTGTTCGTCATCGCCACGTTGTCAAAGACGATGAAGCAGGGGTTGGGAACCTGCAGCGTGCGGTACGAACCGTGGTAGTAGACGTTGCCGTGCTTGGGACGGCTCGCCTCGTTGGTGAAACGGGTGCCGTCGCTGCCGACGAAGATGGTGTTCTTGGAGCCGAAGCCCGACTTGTCCTGCATGTACATGCCGAACGTGATATCGAGCTCGGGAGCCTTGAAGTTGATGTCAGGGCCGGCGACGTTGCTCATGTGCCACAGCTCGGCGCCACACTCGGTGGCCATCCTGATGCCGTCGCCCGTGTTGTAGCTCGAACCCTTCGCGCAGGCGTTGGACATCTGCAGGAAGTTCTGAAGCATCTCCTGGTCGTTCTCGAAGCCGCCCGTGGTGAGGACCACGCCGTTCTTGGCAAGGACGTTGTAAGCAGTGCCGTTCTTCTCGATCGTCACGCCCATGATGCCCTTGGAGACAGGATCCTGAATGAGCTTCTTGGCGGGGGCCGAGTAGATCACGTCGATGCTGTCGGACATCTCGCCCACGATGCGCTTGAGCATCTTGTAGAAGTCGCCGAAGCGATACCTGCCCGCGACGGAGACTTTGATGCAGCTCTCGGCGCCCGGTGCATCGGGATATTCGGCCTGGCTCGTGTCGGGACCACTCGCCTGCATGTTGGGGGCGCCGTGCTCAAGCAGCCAGTCCTGAATCGTGCACACCTCGCGGGCATAGCGCTCGAGCATGTCGTCGCTCACCGTGGTGAAGTCGGTGAAGATAGCCTTGATGTACTGGATGGTCGCGTCGACGTCGAGCGGCGCGTAGATTCCCTGGGAGCATACGCGGGAGTTGCCGCCGCCGATTCCCTTCATCGCCTTTTCGACGAGGAGGACCTTTGCGCCCTGCTCGGCGGCGGTGATAGCGGTCACACCGCCAGCGGCACCGAAGCCGACGACCACGACGTCGTATGCAGCGTCCCATGACACACCGTCAACGGAAGACGAGGCGGACGCGGCCTCGTCCGCGTGCGCCATGCCTGCCATGCCCAGCGCGGCCGCCCCCGCCATGCCCGCTGCGGTGCCGACAAATGCCCTGCGCGTCTGCTGAAGTCCCATTGCACGACCCCTTCTTGTTCGATTGCCAAATACGATGGTCCGGCGGAGCGCCCTCTCGGTGCGCCGCCCGCATCTCAACTATGCTCTGCCGCCGTGCGCCTCGCCACACATCGCGACCCGTTTTCGATGCTAGATCGATGCTAGTCAGCATCGGCAGCGGAAACCACTTTGAGAAAACGGCTTCTGTGGTAGTATCGAACGGTGCTGTCTCGGCAGTTGCGGGTTCTTGGGGGCTTTCTATGAATGGGGCCATGAGCAGAATCGAAGAATACCGCCTCTCCGTGCTGCGCGCAGCACCTTTCGCCCCCTATCTGGGCGTCTCGTTTTGGACGGCATGGATTCTGGCGACCTCGGGCATCCGCGACTATTATTCGAACGCCTCGGCACTCATCGAAACCCCTTCTGCCATGCATATCGAAACAAGGGTCATGGTCATTTCCCTGCTTGTTGCATGCGGCATCCTGAACATCGTCAGACGACCCGCATTCGACGCCTGCACCTCTCACCACGCAACCCTCGCCGCCGCCATGCTGGCATCCCTCGGCAACGTCTCCCTCTTCTTCAACCTAGGTCTCCCGATTTTTCACCTTGGGTGCTTCGCCGTAGCCCTGGGACTGGCGTCCCTGCTCCTAAGGGCCGGGACGCTGTATGCCCGCATCCATCCCTGGAAGGGCATGATCCTCTTTATGACGTCGCAGATGATCGGAGCCGCTGTCTATCTCATCATCGATACGGGACCGGGCATCGCGATCATCCCGCTTTTCTGCCTGCTACCCCTGGCATCAGCCCTCCTCATGCTGCTGCCGAAAGACGGGCAGGTCGAACCGTACCCCGCGGAGCCACAGCCCGTCCAAAGCGTTGCCGACCCGCAGCCCCGAACCATCACCTCGCCGAGCGTGCGGGCCTTCTCCCAGCTCTTCTTTTTGGTGTTCGCCTTCCGCTTCGCCCCCAACATGGGCAAGCTCTACATCGCCGCCGGGCAGACGGACGGTGTCATCAGCCTCGGCATCACCATGAACGTCCTGCTCAAGATCCTCTTCGCAGGCATATTCGTGCTCTACGGCTTCGTGCCCCGCAAGAAGCTCGACTTCAGCCGCGTGTGCTACCTGTCGTTCGCGGTCATCGCGCTCACCCTGGTGGCGGTGCCCCTGCTACCCGGAAGCTTCGCGGCCCTGCTCTACTCACTGTGCGGAACGCTCAGCGGCCTTATGGGCAACCTGGCCT
>DBEYOB010000207.1:0-3629 GCA_048173955.1 Coriobacteriales bacterium | reverse complement strand
CCTTCGAGATCCCCTCGGGATCGATGGAGCACACGATCGAGATCGGCGACCGCGTGTTCGCCGAGAAGGTCACCGTCGCGGTCGACCCCATGCCCGAGCCCGGCGAGATTGTGACCTTCATCAACCCCGCCGACCCGAGCGAGACCCTCATCAAGCGCGTCATCGCCGTGGAGGGGCAGACCGTCGACCTGCGCGACGGCTACGTCTACGTCGACGGGGTCAAGCTCGACGAGCCCTATGTCTACGAGGACAACCGGACCTATGCCATGAAGTGCAACGGCACGACGCAGAAGACCGACGTCACCTACCCCTACACGGTCCCCGAGGGCTGCTTCTGGGCGATGGGCGACCACCGCGAGCGCTCCGCCGACTCGCGCGTCTTCGGGGCCGTCTCCGCCGAGAACGTGACGGGGCACGCCGTCTTCCGCTACTGGCCCATCTTCCGCTCGCTCGGCGAGCGGACGGTCGACCTCGGCTGGTTCGAGTTCGAGGCGCACCCCCTGACGCTGGCCATCGGCCCGCTCGACTAGGATGCGACGCCCCCGCGGGGGCGCGCATATCACGGAAGGAAGTACCCGCATGAACCCCGGTGCTCTGACATTTCAAGAAATCATACTTGCGCTCCAGAACTTCTGGGCGAGCAAGGGCTGCGTCGTCCTGCAGCCCTACGACAGCGAGGTCGGCGCCGGCACGTTCCACTGGGCGACCGCGCTGCGCGCGCTGGGGGACAAGCCCTGGGCGACCTGCTATGTCCAGCCCTGCCGCCGCCCCGCGGACGGCCGCTACGGCGAGAACCCCAACCGCCTGCAGCATTACTACCAGTTCCAGGTCCTCATAAAGCCCTCGCCCGACAACGCGCAGGAGCTCTACCTCGACTCCCTGCGCGCCATCGGCATCGAGCCCGCCGAGCACGACGTGCGCTTCGTCGAGGACGACTGGGAGTCGCCGACGCTGGGCGCGTGGGGCCTGGGATGGGAGGTCTGGCTCAACGGCATGGAGGTCACCCAGTTCACCTACTTCCAGCAGGTGGGCGGCATCGAGGTCGGCCCCGTCCCGGTCGAGATCACCTACGGCCTCGAGCGCCTCGCGATGTACATCCAGGGCGTCGACTCGGTGTACGACCTCGTCTGGACGAGGCGTCCCGACGGGGGAGTCTTCACCTACGGCGACGTCTACCTCGAGAACGAGCGCGAGTTCTCGACCTACAACTTCGAGATCGCGAACGTCGACCTGATGCGCGAGAAGTTCGACGAGTACGAGGACGAGTGCCACCGCTGCCTCGAGGCCGGCCAGCCCCTTCCCGCCTACGACTGCGTGCTGAAGTGCTCGCACGCCTTCAACCTGCTCGACTCGCGCGGCGCCATCAGCGCGACCGAGCGCGCGGCGTACATCCTGCGCGTCCGCGCGGTCGCCAAGGCATGCTGCGAGGCCTGGATGGCCCGCGAGAACGAGGAGGTTGCATAACATGGACCAGACCAAGGAGCTCGTTTTCGAAATCGGCACCGAGGAGCTTCCCTCGACCGCGCTGACCAGGTCGTGCGCCTGCATGAAGGAGCTCGTCGAGGAGGGGCTCGCCGCGGCGCACCTCGCGTACGGCGAGGTGGAGTGCGTGGGCACGCCCCGCCGCATCGCGACGATGGTGCACGGCCTCGCCCCCGCCACCGAGGCGCTCGAGCAGCACTTCCGCGGCCCCGCTGCAGCGATGGCGTTCGATGCGGACGGCAACCCCACCAAGGCCGCCCAGGGCTTTGCGCGCGGCAAGGGCGTCGACGCCTCCCAGCTCGTCGTGCGCGAGCAGGACGGCAAGGACTACGTGTGGGTCGACGTTTCGACGCCGGCGCGCCCCGCCGCCCAGGTCGTGCGCGACGTGCTCGCCGCGGCCGCCGGCAAGATCAACGACCGCCTCACGGGCCTGCGCACCCAGCGCTGGGGCACGGGCCAGAGCCGCTTCTCGCGCCCGGTGCGCTGGCTCGTCTGCCTGCTCGACGACGAGGTCGTGCCCGTCGAGTTCTGCGGCCTGACCGCCGGCCGCACCACGCGCGGCCACCGTCTGATGGACCCGGGCGACTGCGAGGTCCCCAGCGCGCAGGGCTACGTCGAGGCGCTCGAGGGCGTCCACGTCGTCGTCTCGGGCGAGCGGCGCGCCCAGATCATACGCGAGGGCATCGCCCGCATCGCCGCGGAGCGCGGTCTTGCCGCCGACACCCCCAAGAAGACGTTCGACGAGGTCGTCAACCTCGTCGAGTGGCCGACCGTCCTCGTGGCCGACTTCGACCGCGCCTTCCTCGACGTCCCGCACGAGATCATCTGCGAGTCGATGCTCTCGAACCAGCGCTACTTCCCGCTCTACGACGCCGACGGGAACCTGACGAACCACTTCGTGCTCGTCTCCAACGGCGACCCCGCGCGCTCCGAGGTCATCGCCGCGGGCAACGAGCGCGTCGTGCGCGCCCGCCTGTCCGACGCGAAGTTCTTCTACGAGGAGGACCTGCGCCGGCCGCTCGAGGAGTACGTGCCGCGCCTCGCCGAGGTCGGGTTCCAGGAGAAGCTCGGCACGATGCTCGACAAGACGGGGCGCATCGAGGCCCTGGCGGGCGCCCTGTGCCGCGCGGCGGCCTTCGACGGCGAGGTGGAGTCGCACGCGCGGCGCGCGGCGCGCCTCGCCAAGGCCGACCTGGTGACCGGCGCCGTCGTCGAGTTCACGAGCCAGCAGGGCGTCATGGGCGGCTACTACGCGCAGGCCGCCGGCGAGGCGCCCGAGGTCTCGCTCGCGATCGCCCAGCACTACCGCCCGCGCTTCGCCGGCGACGCCCTCCCGGACGGCCTGGTGGGCCGCGTCGTGGCGATGGCGGACAAGCTCGACACGGTGTGCGGCATCTTCGCGATCGGGGAGGCGCCGACCGGCTCGTCCGACCCCTTCGCCGTCCGCCGCGCCGCGATCGGCATCATCAACATCTGCCGCGCCGAGCCGCGCCTGGAGCTGTCCGGGGCGGTCGAGGCGGCGCTCGACGGGCTGGCGGCCCAGGGCATCCCCTTCGACCGCGCGGAGGTCGCCGCGGCGGTGCGCGACTTCTTCGTCGGCCGCCTCGCGAGCATCGCGCGCGACGAGGGCGTGTCGCCGGACACGGTCGAGGCCGTCAAGGCGGTCGGCGCGCTCGAGCCCGTCGAGTTCCTGTCCCGGGTCCACGCGCTCGAGGACGCCCGCTCCTCGTCGCGCGAGGTCTTCGACGACCTGGCGAGCGCCTACGCCCGCGCGAACAACCTGCGCAACCCCGAGCTGGGGGACGCCCCCGACGGGTCCCTCATGGGTCCCGACGAGCGCGCCCTGCTCGACGCGGTCGACGCGGTGCGGGAGCGCGTCGGGCTCGCCCTGTCCGGCGAGGGCGGCTACCCCGCGGCCGTGGCGGAGCTCGCCTCGCTGCGCGGCCCGATCGACACCTTCTTCGCCAACGTCATGGTCATGGACGAGGACCCCGCCCTGCGCGCCATGCGCCTGCAGCTGCTCAACCGCTTCGTGGCGGCCTTCGCCGACGTCGCCGACGTGGGAAAGATGCAGAAGAAGAAGTAGCCGCGGGAGCGCGGCGAAACGGCGGGGCCGCCGCGGGGCGCCCCGCGAACCGGTGCGGGCG
>DBEYOB010000206.1:0-6810 GCA_048173955.1 Coriobacteriales bacterium | reverse complement strand
CGCCGGGTCGACCGCGTCCCAGGTCACGGCCTCGTCGGTCGTGTCGCCGTTGGACCAGGCAACCTCGACGGTCGCGGGCAGCTCCGGGGCGGTGCCGGAGGCGGTGGCCACGCCTGCGGGCTGCTCGACCGAGGCGACGGTCGCGGGCTCGACGGTCACCGTCGCGGCGACCGGCTCGCCCCAGCCCTCGACGGCGCCCTCAACCTCGAAGCTTCCGCCTTCGCGCGCGGTGTAGCTCGCGGGGTCGATCGCATCCCACGTTACCGCTTCGTCGGTCGTGCTCCCGTCGGTCCAGGTCGCCTCCACCGTTTCGGGCAGTGCGGGCGCGGTTCCGGATGCCGTGGCGACGGAGGGGCTCTCGACGCTTTCGACGGTTGCGGGGGACGCCTCGACCGTCACGGTGCAGCTCACCGTCGTCCCGTCGCCCGCGGCGAGCGTTCCGACCGCCTCGAACGTGCCGGCCTGCGCGTAGGCGGCCGGGTCGATCTCGCCCCACGAAACGGGCTCGTCGGTGACGTCGCCGTTCGACCAGGTGACCTGGACGGTGGCGGGCAGCGCGGGCGCGGTGCCGGCCTGGGTCGAGACCGCCGCGGGCTGCTCGACCGCGACGAGGATGGCGGGATTCACCACCACGTTGAGCCCGACCTCGGCGTCCGGCCAGACGGCGACGGTGCCGCTTGCCCAGAACGTGCCGCCCTCGCGCGCGGCATAGCTCGCCGGGTCGATTTCGCCCCAGGTCACCGTCTCGTCGGTCGTGCTGCCGTCGGACCAGGTCACCGTGACGGTTGCGGGGAGCGCCGGGGCGACGCCCGATTCGGTCACGACGTCGGCGGGCTGCACGAACCCGACGACGGTGGGGGCGGGCTCGCTGACCGTCACGGTGCAGGTCGCCGCGCCCAGGCTTCCGTCTGCCCCCACCAAACCCGAGACCGCGAACGTCCCCGCCTGGGCGTACGATGCCGGGTCGACCGCGTCCCACGCCACGGCTTCGTCGGTGACGTCGCCGTTCGACCAGGTGACCTCGACAGTTTCGGGGAGCAGGGGGGCGGTGCCCGCCTCGGTGGAGGAGTCAGCCGGCGCGATGCCCGACACGGTTGCGGGCTGGACGGTGACGCTCACCGCGACTGTCTCCCCCCAGCCCTCGACGGTGCCCTCCACCTCGAAGGAGCCGCCCTCGCGGGCGGTGTAGCTCGCCGGGTCGACCTCGTTCCAGACGACCGGGACGTCGGCCTCGCTCCCGTCGGACAGCACGGCGTGCACGGTCTGCGGCAGCGTCGGCGCGGCGCCCGATGCCGTTTCGACCGGTGCGGGCGCGGAGAGGCCCGCGATGGACGCGGCGCCGACGGTGACCGTGCAGCTCACCGGCAGGCACGAGGTTTGGGTGACGCCGCAGACCGTGAAGGTCGCCCCGGCTTCCGTGTAGGCGCAGGGGTCGACCTCGTCCCACGTCACGGCCTCCTCGGTGACGCTCCCATCGGTCCAGGTCACCTGGGCGGTTGCGGGGAGGGCGGGCGCGACGCAGGCGGAGGTGGCGACGTTCGCGGACTCGGGCGCGACGGCCGCGGACACCGCCTGGGCGGGCGACACGCGCAGGTTGAAGGAGGCGAGCGCGACGTCTCCCTGGTAGATGGCTATGTTGGCGATGCCTTCGCCCACGGTGGTGAGCAGGCCGTTCTGGTCGACGGAAAGGATGCTCTCGTCGTTGGAGACCAAGGTGAGGTCGAGGTAGGGCGTGAGGTCGGCGCCCGTAGCCGCGTTCGTCACGCTCGCCGCGAGCTGGATGACCGTGCCGGCGACCGGTTTGTCGATCCCGTCGGGCAGGATGATGATCGCGTCGAGGTTGCCCTCGGGCAGCACGTCGATCTGGCGCACCGCCTCGCCGTCGCCGTACACGTCGGACGACTCCGAGGGCGTCGCCGCGAGCTCGAGGGCGTACCACGTCGTGCCGTCCGTCGACGAGGTGAACGACGAGACGCCCGCGTAGACGTAGGCGTCCGATATCAGGGCGGCGTAATGGCCGAACTCGCCCGTGACCTCGCCGGTCGCGAGATAGGTGAGGTAGGCGTCCTTCTCCTGGTACCACTGCTCGACGAGGCAGGAGATGGAACCCTGTCCGGCGAACTCCGTCTTAATGGCGTATCCTGCTAGGCTGTTCGAGGACGGGTCGGCCGCGGTGACGTCGCCCTGGCCGTTGGGACGCAGCCCCTCTGCGGCCGAACAGGGCGAGAAGGAGCATTCGGCACCTCGGAGCTGCGCGGCGTACTCGAGGCCGGAGGACTGCAGCAGCGGCGCGCCCGAGACGAGCATCCCGTCGACGGCGATCCCCTCGGCGGCCGCCTCGGCGCGAATCGCGTTGATGCGGTCGAGGGCGGCTTGGGCCTCGCTTGCGGCATAGGTTCCCGGCACGCCGACCGCGACGGTCGCTCCCGTCGAGTCCGGCTCGGCTTCTGCAGGGGTTTCCTCGGGGGAGGCCGCGGCGGCGCCGTCGGTCGCGACCGCGACTCCGCCGGTCTCCGGGGATGCTTCCCCGACGTCGGCGAAGGTCGCCTCGCCGGAGGTGGGCGCCTCGTCGGCGTAGGCCGCGCCGGGAGAGGTCGCGCCCATGCCGAGGGCGGCGCTGGTGAGTAGGGCTGCCGTTGCGCCGGCGATGCCGATGCGACGTCGTGCGTGCGAGATGCTCATGAAACCCCCTTACGACGGGCGCGGTGCGCCGCCGCGAACAGGCGGCACCCGCATGCAGCCAGATCCAACCTCGCTTCGAAACAGTTTACGACCTTCCGGGCGCAATGTGTAGGGAGGGGGCTGGGAGGTTTTCGGCGCAGCCCGCCCCCGCACGGCGGGGTTTCGCGCGGGGCGGTCGCGGGGGGGTCAGCCTTCCCGGGCGGCGCCGTCCCCGTTGGCGAACAGGTCGATGAGCTCCTGCTTCGAGTGGACGTCGAGCTTGGTGTAGATGTTCTTGGCATGGCTCCTGACCGTGGCGGGCGAGCACGAGAGGTCCTCGGCGATGAACACCGCCGAGCGGCCGCGCGCGAGCAGGAGGGCGATCTCGCGCTCGCGCGGGGTGAGGCGGTGGCGTTCGGCGAGCTCGTCGGCGCGGGTGGCGAAGAAGTCCGCGTCTGCCTCGGCGGGCGACTGCTGGGAGGGCTCCGGCCCCGGAGCCGCACCGCCCGCGGCAGCTTCCGCCGGGGCCGCCTCGGCCCGGCGCGAAGGGCGCGACAGGTACATGAGCAGCATGGCGAGCGCGTAGATGACGAGCAGGGCGACGCCGAAGTAGATCTGCCCCATGCCGCCCCGTGCGAAGCCGCCCAGGGCGTTGCCGAGCGGGATGAACACGACGTGGCTCAGACGTCCCAGCGCGGTGGTGCAGCCCACGATGACGGCGGCGTCCAGGCGCTTCGACGAGACGTGCGCGAGCACCAGGCACATCGTCCAGATGTTGATGACGTTGTAGAAAAGGCCGAGCGCCCCGCCCAGGAGGTCGTTCTGCCCCTCGCCGGCAAACGGCAGGAGGACCACCGTGGCTGTGAGCAGGGGGAACAGCTGCCGGAACGTGCGGCGGATGTCGGGGCTGCGCGGCGTGCTGAACGTGGCGGCGAGCACGTAGGCCGCGCCGGCGAGCGACCCCGCCGAGAACAGCGCGCTCCCGTCGCTGAAGAGCGAATGGCCGAGGAAGAACCCGTTCAGGAGGCTGACCGCGCTTTCGAGGACGACCATCGTCGCGATGGGGTTCACCAGGTACGCGAGCTCGCGGCCGACGTCGCGCAGGGTCATGTCGCTGCGGGGGACGACCGGTTCGGGGTCGGCCGACGAGCGGCGCGCAAGGAGGAGGACCGTGGCCGCGACGGCGAGCAGGGCGATGCCGCACACCGCCTGGGCGACGGACCCGAGGCCGCGGGTGAAGACGTTGGCGAGGGAGAGGACGAACGCGCCGAGCGCGTAGATGCAGGCCGCCCTGATCACCCCGTGGCGCGCGAACTCGACGATCCAGGCGAGGCCGAACACGGTGGTCGCCGCCGCGTAGACGGCGCTCGAGGCCAGCATCTCCCACCGAGGCGGGAGCGTTCCCAAGACGCCGGAGAGCGAGAGCGCCTGAAGCGCGGCGAGCAGGACCGCCGGAAGCACCACGGGCAGGCGGAGCGACCCCTGGCGGCGGAACGCGACCCATGCGGCGAGCAGCGCGGCTAGGGTCGACAGCACCCCGCTCGCCAGCGCGAAGTCGAAGTTGCCGATGAAGAGCACCGGCGTTCCGCCTGATGCCAGCGTGGTCGAATAGATGAGCGAATTGGCGCCCCGGTAGCACCCGTAGCCCAGCGCGAGCGGGACGGTGACGCCGTCGGTCGCAAACGAGCGGGCACGGCGGGCGAGCGTCTCGATGCGGAGTTTGAGTGCGGAGGTTCGGTCCAAGGTCGTGTGCTCCTTTTTGCGCGCCGGGGCGGCGGCGCGTTCCGTCTTCGACAAAGGTGAGGGAGCACGTTTGCCCTGTCACCCCCTATTTTGTGGTACCAATGCCCTGACCTGCACATTTGCAAATCTACCACAAAAAAGGGCAAGGGGAGCGGCGATTGCGCGACCCATACTGGCAACCACGCGGCGGGCGGCGTGCGGACGGTGCGATGCATCGCGCCGCATGCGGGCCCGTCGTCAAGGTCGTCGAGGTCCTGCCGATCGGTTAGCGCCGTCCTCTGCGCGTGCCCTGCGGGCAAAAGCATCAGCTTCGACCTCAACATAAGGGTTAAGACACAGAAAGGATCCTTCCATGTTCGAGTCTGCCAAGATTTCCCGCCGCACCTTCGTCATCGGCGCCGCCGGCGCTGCGGCCATGGCGACGTTCTGCGGCGCGCCGCTGTTCTCGGTCGCCGACGAGGCGCCGGCGACCGAGACGCCCTACGAGGCGACCGACGAGGCCGACCTCATCGTCGTCGGTGCGGGCGGTGCGGGCCTGTCCGCCGCCATCGCCGCCGTCGACAACGGTGCCGCCCGCGTCATCGTCCTCGAGAGCCAGGGTCGCACGGGCGGCTCGCTCAACCTGACCAACGGCTCGATGAGCTGCGCCGAGAGCGTCATCCAGAAGGAGGACGGCATCGAGGACAGCGTCGAGAGCTACGTCGCCGACATCATGGCGACCGGCGGCGCCTACGGCGGCCAGCCCAGCGAGGAGATGATCACCCTCTACGCCAACGAGGACATCCAGATGTTCCAGTGGCTCTGGGACCACGGTCTGTCGACCTACGAGTTCAAGACCGACTCCGAGGGCAGGCGCGCCGTGTTCGCCCCCGAGCACGAGCTCTACTCCGTCCAGCGCACCTACAAGACGAGCGCCAAGGACAAGGAGGCCTACTCCAGCCCTGCGCTCGAGGTCGTGGACACCTACGTGCAGGGCGTCGACGCCATCGAGATCGTCTACAACACCACCGCCGTCGAGCTTGTGCCCAACGCCCAGGGCCAGGTGACCGGCGTCGTCGCGACCGACGCCGACGGCAACGGCACGCTCTACACCGGCACGCACGGCATCGTGATGTGCACAGGCGGCTACGGCGCGAACCGCAAGCTCCTGAGCACCTACAACGAGTACGGCAGCGAGTACCTCATCGGCTGCGGCGTGTGGAGCACCGGCCGCGGCCTGCAGATGATGCAGAAGGTCGGCGGCACCCTCACCAACATGGACGCCATCCCCACCTTCCCGATGGGCCTCGAGGACAAGGACAGCCCCGGCCACGGCTCCATTGCCTCGACCTACGTGTGGAAGGCGGGCGGCATCTGCGTCAACAAGAACGGCGAGCGCTTCATGAACGAGAACGACCCGAGCCCGAGCGCCCGCGAGGAGGCCCTCATCACCCAGCCCGACGCCGTCCAGTACGACATCTACACCGACAAGATCCTCGCCGACCTGACCGAGTCGGGCAACTCGTACATGTACGACGCCTACTACGGCCCCGAGGATTCCAAGGGCCACTACCTCATCTCGAGCTCCGACACCCTCGAGGGCCTCGCCGAGGTTCTCGGGATCCCGGCCGACGCGTTCGTGAAGACGGTCGAGGACTACAACGCCGCCGTCGACGCCGGCGAGCCCGACGAGTTCGGCCGCACCTACGACGAGGAGTGGAACAGCTACAAGGTCGCCAACAACAAGATCGAGGGCGACATGTTCTACGCCATCCCGATCAAGGCGCTGTGCGTCATGACGCTCGGCGGCATCAAGTGCGGCACCAATATGAGCGTCCTCGACGAGGCCGGCAACCAGATCCCGGGCCTCTACGCCGGCGGCGAGGTCGTGGGCGGCATCTGGGGCAAGTTCGTGTCGGGTGGCACCGGCGTCATGGGCTGCCTGACCTTCGGACGCCTCGCGGGCACCGACTGCGCCACCGGCACCCTCGCCGAGGGCTACGAGGTCAAGCCCGCCAGCGAGATTCTGGGCGACGACATGTTCGAGGTCGAGAAGGCCGCGGTGGAGGAGTACGAGGTCGCCGGTGAGCTCGCTGACGGCACCTACACCGCGACGGTCGACGGCCAGGAGGGCCCCATGGAGGTCGAGGTGACCGTCGAGGGCGGCGCGCTGACCGGCTTCGAGGTCGTGAGCGACAACGAGACCGCCGCCATCGGAGGCGCCGCCATCCCCGAGCTGACCGAGCAGGTCGTCGCGGCGGGCGGCCCCAACATCGACGGCGTGTCGGGCGCCACGCTCACGAGCAACCGCATCCGCGACGCTGTGGCGGACTGCCTCGACCAGGCCGCGCAGGCGTAAGACTCGTCCGACAGGCGCTGACAGGCCGACGCAAGCGACGCGCGCCCCGGTTCGCAACCGTGCGGGCC
>DBEYOB010000205.1:0-5298 GCA_048173955.1 Coriobacteriales bacterium | reverse complement strand
CGCGCGCAGGGCGCGGCCCTCAAAGCCACCGAGCCCGTAGGCGCAGCTCGTCGAGCGGCTCCCCATCGCTGCCGGGACGTCGATGCCGCCCGCCACGGCAAGGTAGGCGTAGGCGCCCCACGACGCGCGCCCCACGTCGAGCGTCTGGCCCGCTGCCACGGCGTGCGCCGCATAGGGCTCCAGGGGCGCCCCGTCGAGGCGTGCGTCGGTCGTGGCGCCGGCGACGCACACGACCGCGGGGCGGTCGAACCGCAGAACGGGGCCCGAGAACGCGCATTCGAGCACCGCAGCGCCCGCGGGGTTGCCCACGAGCAGGTTCGCGACCGCCGCCGACCGCCGGTCCATCGCCCCGGCCGGCGAGAAGCCGAGCGCCTGGTAGCCGAAGCGGCCCCGGTCCTGCACCGTGTCGCGCATCCCGGCGCGCACGACCTCGATGCCGCACCCGAGCGCACCCGCCGCCTCACGCACCATGGGCACCGCCTTCCCCGCAGGGCTCCTCGCGCACGCGCGCGACGTCCTCCCCCGCCGCGACGCGCGCGGCGAGCCCATCGAAGACCGCCCGGTCGACCGGAACGAAGCGCAGCCAGTCGCCGGCGCGGTACGGGATGGGGTCCGCCCGACCCGGGTCGTACACGCGCGCCGGCGTCCGGCCGATCAGGTTCCAGCCGCCCGGGGAGGCGAGCGGGTAGACGCCGGTCTGCTCCCCCGCTATGCCCACCGAGCCCGCCGGGATGCGCGTGCGGGGCACGGCGAGCCGCGGCGTCGCCAGACGCGGGTCCATGCCGGTGCAGTAGGCGAAGCCCGGCAGAAACCCGAGCATGTCGATCCGGTAGGCGCGCCCGCTGTGCAGCGCCACGACCTCCCCGGCGGAAAGCCCCGCATGGCGCGCCACATCGTCGAGGTCGGGGCCGAGCTCCCCTCCGTAGCACACGGGCAGCTCGACGACGCGGCGCACCGTCGGGACCCCGGGGTCGAGGTCGGCGAGCGCCGCATAGACCGCCGCACTCATCTCGGCGAATGTCGCCGCGAGCGGGTCGTAGCACACCGTCACTGCGCAGTAGGCGGGCACGAGCTCGAACGGAGCGGGCAACTCGGCCGCCCCGAGCGCCTCGACGGCGGCGGCGACCAGGCCGGCGGCGCGCTCGGAGGGCACCTCCGCTAGGCGGACGGTCAGCGCGGCGTCTCCCTCGGCGTCGATGCGGATGCGCGGGAGCGCGGCCGCATGCGCACACGCGGCGAAGGCCGGAGCCCCGGAGAAGGGCCCGCGCACCCCTTTTGCGGCCTCCCCCCCCCCGCCCATCAGTGACCGCACAGATGCCAGAACGCCACGGCCGATGCCGCCGCGACGTTGAGCGAGTCGACACCGTGCGCCATGGGGATGCGCACCGTGAGGTCGCACCCCTCGATGGTGGCGCGCGTCAGGCCGTCGCCCTCGGTGCCGAAGACCATCGCCAGGCGGTCGACCTCATGCAGGGCCGGGTCGTCGAGGCGCAGCGACTCGTCGGTGAGGGCGAACGCCGCCGTGGTGAAGCCGAGGTCGCGCAGGGTCGACAGGCCCGGGCTCGGCCACTGGGTGTGGTCCTCCCCGATGCGGGTCCACGGAACCTGGAACACCGTCCCCATGCTCACGCGTGCGGCGCGGCGGTAGAGCGGGTCGCAGCAGGTGGGCGTCACGAGCACCGCGTCGACGTTGAGCGCGGCGGCGCTGCGGAAGATGGCGCCCACGTTGGTGTGGTCGACGATACCCTCGAGCACCGCGATGCGCCGCGCGCCCGCCACGACGTCCTCGACCGCCGGCAGCTTCGGGCGCCGCATGGCGCACAGGGCGCCCCGGGTCAGGCTGAACCCGGTGAGCCGCTTCAGCACGTCGACGTCGGCGACGAACACCGGGAGCGTCCCGTCCGTCCCGGCCGCCGCGCCGAGCGAGGCGCATGCGGCTTCCGCACGCGCCGTCGCCTCGTCGAGCCAGCGCGGCGTCACGAGGAACGACACCGGCACCCTGCCCGCTTCGAGTGCGCGGTCGATCACCTTGAACGACTCCGCGATGAAGATGCCGCGCTCGGGCTCGAGCCGGCAGCGCAGCTGGGCCTCGGTGAGGCGGGCGTATGCATCGAGGCGCTCGTCCTCGAACGACGAGATGGGTACGACCGATACGGGCATGGCGCAACGCTCCTTCGTCTGCTGGGGCCGCCGGCCGTGCCGGCAACCAAAAGGGCAGGCCGCCCAACGGACGACCTGCCCTGCGGTGACGCGGGTGTTCGAAACCGGGACTACTCGGCCTCAGCGGCGGTCTCGGGCTCGGCGGCCTTCTCGGGCTTCGGCTCGAGCGGGGCGACCTCGACCTCGATGCCGAGGGTCTCGGCGGCCGACTTCATGGACAGGGAGACGCGACGACGGTCGAGGTCGATCTCCAGGACCTTGACGTGGACAGTCTCGCCGACCTTGGTGACCTGCGAGGGCTGGTCGACGTGGGCCTTGGCCATCTCGGAGATGTGCACGAGGCCCTCGATGCCGTCGCCGAGCTCCACGAAGACGCCGAAGGGCACGAGCTTGGTGACCTTGCCCTCGACGATGGCGCCCACGGGGTACTTCTTGACGAGCGAGCGCCACGGGTCCTCGGTGGTCTGCTTGAGACCGAGCGAGATGCGCTCGCGGTTCATATCGACGTCGAGCACCTCGACCTCGACCTCCTGGCCGACCTTGACGACCTCGGAGGGGTGGTTGACGTGGTTCCAGGAGAGCTCGGAGATGTGCACCAGGCCGTCGATGCCGCCCAGGTCCACGAAGGCGCCGAAGTCGACGATCGAGGAGACGGTGCCCTTGAGACGCATGCCCGGCTTGAGCTTGGACAGAATCTCGGTGCGCTCCTCCTTGCGGGCCTCCTCGAGCACGACGCGGCGAGAAAGGACCACGTTGTTGCGGTTGCGGTCCATCTCGATGACGCGGGCCTCGATGCGGGTGCCCATGTAGGCGTTGAGGTCCTTGACACGACGGAGGTCGACGAGGGAGGCGGGCAGGAAGCCGCGCAGGCCGATGTCGAGGATAAGGCCGCCCTTGACGACCTCGATGACCTCGCCCTCGACGTTCTCGCCGGAGTTGAACTTCTCCTCGATGCGGTTCCAGGCACGCTCGTACTCGGCGCGCTTCTTGGAGAGGATCAGGCGGCCGTCCTTGTCCTCCTTCTGAAGGACGAGAGCCTCGATCTCGTCGCCCAGGGAGACGATGGTGCTCGGGTCGGCATCCTTGCGGATGGACAGCTCGCGCACGGGAATGACGCCTTCGGACTTGTAGCCGATGTCCAGAAGAACCTCGTCCTTGCTGATCTTGACGACCGTGCCGTCAACGATGTCGCCCTCGTCGAAGTCGACAATGGTGTTGTCGACGAGGCCGTTCATCTCGGAGTCGTCGATAGCATCAAGCGAGAAGATCGAAGGGTTCTTAAGTTCACTCAAGGGTGGACCCCTTTCAAACCGGGGCCCCGATCGTCATGGTCATCGCGCCCAGGCGTCCCGTTCGCGTCGCAAACAAGCACCGGATACGAAGAAATACATGTCTCGAGGCCAATATGTCAGGGCATGCGCCCCATGCGCATGCAAGTGGGAACGATACGACATTTCTCTGCCAACCGCCACCGTCGACGACGCACCGACCAGGTAAAACATCGAATTGCAAAGAAGGCTTCACCGTATCTTCGCAACCCCTTTGGCACATCGGCGGACGACGGGTAGGATAGGTTCGAAACCGCCGCTGCCCACGACACCGAAGCGAGGCCGCCCATGATTGAGGCCGTCCTGTTCGACCTTGACGAGACGCTGCTCGACCTGAACCTCGACGCCTACGTGCGCTCGTTCTCGCTCGGGCGCGTCGACCTCGTCGGCCGCATCGCCCGCATGCCCGCGGTCCGCGTCGCGGTCCCCTACTGCCGCGCCCTCGTCGGGATGCTCGGGGAGCGCGACGACGACCTCACCAACGCCGCGTTCCTCGACGGCCGCTTCGAGGACCTCACGGGCATACCGCTCGACGACCCGGCGATCGCCGACTGCATCTCCTTCTACGACCGCGAGGTCTTCAACCCGTCCGCCCGCGCCTCGCGCGCCATAGGCGGCCGTCCGATGCCCGGCGCCCACCGCTGCCTCGAGGCGTGCCTGCGCCTCGGCGTCAAGGTCGCCCTCGCGACCAACCCGACGTTCCCCGAGGCGTGCACCCGCGAGCGCATGGCATGGGCGGGAATCGCCGACTTCCCGTTCGACCACGTCACCTTCATCGAGAACGCGACCAGGGCCAAACCGTGGGCGCGCTACTACGAGGAGGTGTGCTCCGCGATCGGGGTGGAACCGAAGAGGTGCCTGATGGTGGGCAACGACCCCAAGAACGACTTCGCCACGGGCGCGACGGGGCTGCGCACCTGCTATGTCGGCCGCAGGCCCGCCAGACGGGCGTGGTGGCGCGGGAGCCTCGAAGAGCTGGCCCGGGAGCTGCCGCGGCTTGTCGAGCGCGGCTGAGGAACGGCGGTCGACGCACACCGTCCGTCCCGTGCGGAGAACCTGAAGGAAACCTGAACGCCCAACGGCGTCGCATGCCGGCCTGCAGCCCGCATATCGGGCTCGAGGCGCACAGGGCGTTCACAACTTCGCCTCCCGACGCCCCTATAATACCGCCCGACTTGCGGCACACGGGACGCACGAAGACATCCCCCTGAGTGTGACGAGCGCGTGACGATTCGACGTCGCCCTCCGCCCCGCGTTGCAGGTCCCCCGTTACGGGGATACGTCGGTTCAGCCGCAGCCATACCGGCGGCGGCCCCCAAACAAAGGAGTGTGCGTCATGGATCGTTCTATCATTCGCAACGCCGGCCTTTCCGTCGTCCTGTGCGCCGGCCTCGGCTTCGGTGGCCTCGCTATGGCCCAGAACGCCTTCGCCGCCGAGACCGAGGACGAGGCCGCTGTCACCGAGACTGAGGCCAAGGCCGACGAGAAGGCTACGGACGAGAAAGCCGACGAGAAGGACGCCGCCGAGGAGACCGAGTCCAAGGACGCCGAGGCCGACGAGAAGGATGCCGACGCTGACGACGCCAAGGCCGAGGCCGGCGCGCTGGCCGACGGCACCTACGAGGCCAGCGGCAAGGGCATCGGCGGCGACGTGCCGGTGACCGTCACCGTCAAGGACGGCGCCATCGAGAGCGTCGAGGTCGGCGACAACTCCGAGACCCAGGGCATCGGCTCCAACGCCATCGAGCAGCTCCCCGAGCAGTTCGTCGGCCTGAAGACCGCCGAGGAGGTCGACGCCCTCGACGGCGTC
>DBEYOB010000204.1:0-14329 GCA_048173955.1 Coriobacteriales bacterium | reverse complement strand
TGCCACCCCTCCGCGGGGTGAGACGGCGCATCTCGCGACGCACCGTCGGAAAGCTCTGGCGGAGGGCTAGGGATTTGAACCCTAGAGACGGTTTTGCCGCCTACACGATTTCCAATCGTGCTCCTTCGGCCACTCGGACAGCCCTCCATAAGCGAAAGTGTAGTATACCGAAACCGTGTCCAAAGTCCACCGCTTCACATATTCCCCCATGAAATTCCCCGCAAAAGGCGCGCAGGTCGACACGGGAGCGGTGCGGAGCCGCTACAATCTTCCCAACTTTTCCGGAACGGGAGACCGCGCCGTTCGGCCCGCACGGGCCGCACGGGCCGGTTTGGGACAAGGACGGTGGACAGGGTTGGACGCGCTCATGGCCCTCATCGCGGGGGCGACCTCGGACGGAGGTGCGGCGGCCTCGATCGTCGAGCTGCTCACCACGACGGCCGACCCGTCGTCGAACGCCCTGACCATCCCCGCGTTCTTCGAGCTCGGGGCCGTGGTCGCCGGCGCCATTTCGGGCGCGCTGGAGGCCTGCAACAAGCGCCTCGACATCATCGGGGTGTGCGTCCTCGGGTTGATCACCGCCCTGGGCGGCGGGCTGATCCGCGACATGATCCTGCCGACCGACCAGATCTACATGCTCGACAACCCCGTGACCGTCCTGCTGACCACCGCCGTGGGCATCGCCGCCTTCTTCTTCTCCGGCCTGTTCTACAAGCTCGACAAGCCGATCGCCGTGTTCGACATCATCTCGGTCGCCCTGTTCACGTTCAGCGGGACCGACAAGGCGCTGCTCTGCGGCTACGGCCTCATACCCTGCGTGTTCATGGGCGTCATCACGGGCGTGGGCGGCGGCCTGGTGCGCGACGTGTGCCTGGGACGCATCCCCAACATATTCAGGAGCAGCAACTTCTACGCCATATGCTCGCTGGCGGGCGCGGTCGTCTACTTCGCCCTCGTCGAATGCCACGTCGTGAAGATCGCCGCGGCGGCGGCGTGCGTCGTGGTGGTCGTCGGCCTGCGCTGGGTCTCGCTGCGCTACAACCTCATCACCGCCGTGCCGGTCGACCTGACCCCCAAGCTCATGGGCCCCCTCGGCCGCTTTTTGCACCGCAGGCGCGAGCGCATGCGCGCCCAGATGCGGCAAGGTGGGGCGAAGCGCGGGAATCAGCTCTCGTCGGCCGCGGAGCCCTCCCTGGCCTCGCCGGCATCGCCAGTATCCCCGGCGTCGCCGGTGTCGGCGTCGGCCTTGGGCGCGACCGCCGACCCCGCAGGATCGGCCGCCGATGCCTCGACCGGGTCCAGCTCGGCGTCCTTGACCGGGCCGCTCGCCGCGGAGGTCGCACCGTCGGTCGACGTGCCGTCCCCCTCGTCGGACGACAGCGCCGCAGCCGAGAGCTTGACGACCGAGACGCCCTGATCGACCGCGTCCTGCACCTCGGCCTGCACCTCGGCCATGGCCTCGTCGACGTCGTCGACCTTGATGGGGTCGTCCTCGCACAGCCCCACGTCCGAGAGGGAGATCTGGACGCCGCCCTTGTCGAAGACGGCGATGGGCGCCGTCGCCTCGAGATGGTCGATGTACTGGTCGAACAGCTGCGTCGACAGGCTCTCGCGCATCGCCTGGACGATGGCGTCCATCAGGTCGTCGGGAATGGCGTCGATGTCGATGGCGCCGTCCCCGCCGGTGGGGGCGTCGTATTTGTCGGTGCACATGATGATGTGGTAGCCGAAGCTGCTGCGCACGATGCCGGAGACTTCCCCGACCTCGAGCTCGTCGAGGGCCTGCTGGTAGGCGGGCACGAAGGTGTTGAGGCTGTCCCATCCCACGTCGCCGCCGTCGGCGGCCGTCGAGTCGATGGAGTACTCGGCCGCCAGGGTCGCGAAGTCCGCGCCCGCCTCGATCTGCCCGAGGACGTCGAGCGCGGTCGCGTAGTCGTCGCTCGCGAACAGGATGTGCGACGAGCGGCGCCCCGTCAGCGTGGGGGCGACGACCTCGGCATACTGGCGGATCTGCTCGTCGGTCGGCTCGGGGTCGGAGACGACCTCGTCGCGCAGCGCGTCCCACAGCAGGTTGTGGGAGACGGCGTCGGTGTAGCTCTCCTCGGTGTAGCCCTTGTCGGCCAGGGCCTCGATGAAGGCGGCGCGCGAGGGGTACAGGGACGCGACCGACTCGACGCGGCGCGCCACCCGGTCGGATACGTCGATGCCGAGACGCTCGGCCTCCGCCTCGACCAGGGCGTTGTCGACCATGCTCTTCACGGTCACGGCCCACACGTCATGCTCGGAGAGGCCGGCGCTCTCGAGGTAGGAGTTCCACGAGGCGTTCCCCTCGAAGCCGTAGCGCACGCGCTCGGCCGCGATCGCGTCTTCGACGTCCTGCTGGGTGATGATCCGGCCGCTCGCCACGGCGGCGACGTCGGCCACGTCGATGCCGGCGCTCGAAAGCGCGGACTCGACCATGTCGTCGGCCGAGGGCTCCTCCTGCGCCGTGTTTTGGCAGCCCGAGCACGCAAACGCCAGAAGGAGCGCGGCAACGCCCGCGCATACACGCGTCACCTTCGAAGAACGCCCCATAACGCTCCCCTTTGCACTTCTGGCGCGCGCAATCGCCCTTGCGCACCCTCTCTCGGCAGTTTCTTGACTGTTAAGGGTATCGGGGCCGGGCGTGCAGTTGATGCAGGCAATGTGTATGGCGCGCGCCAGAGGGAAAAAACCAAATCCCTGCATGGGGCCGCGTGGTGCCCGCGCGGCTAGCGCCCGCGCGGGGCGTCGGCCGGGCGCTCCGCCTCCCCGACCGCCGCCTTCCCGGCGTCGCGGGCCGCAAGCTTTGCGGAAACCCGGCGCAGCAGGTCGCGCGCCCGGTTGGCGGAGTCGATGCGCTCGGCCAGATAGCGGTCGCCGTGGTCGGTCATCTCCGCGATCTCGCGGTCGCCGAGCTCCTTGATGCGCTCCCACGCCGCGTCGCCGCGCGACTTCACGTCCTCCCAGCGCGCCTTGCGGGCCGCCGCGGCGCGCGCCCACGACGCGGGGTCGGCCGAGGCGGCGTCGGCGACCTGCTGCAGCTCCTCGGCCCGCAGGTCGGCGAGCAGCGCCAGGCGCTCGGCGTTGAAGTCCTGCAGGACGTGCTCGGCGTCGAACGCGGCGTCGAACGTCGGGTCGCTGCGCACGTCGCGCATCGCGCGGTAGCGCGCGCGGGCGGCGCGGCGGATCTCGCGGTACATGCCGAGCACCTCGTCGCGCTGGCCGGGATGGGAGGCCAGATCCTGCAGGGCGGCGACCGGGTGGGCGTCGACCACCGTGCGGGTGAGCGATGTGACGACCGGCATGACGAGCACGGTGAGCGCGCCGGCCATGATGAGCGTGCCCGCGGTCGCCTCGGTCATGAACCCGCCCGTCGTGGCGATGTTGCAGACGGCCACGATGAGCGGCAGGGCCATCGTGCTGTAGAGGGCGACGTTGAGGCGCTGCATGACGCTGAAGCCGCGCGTGTCTTTGCTCACGAACGTCGAGACGAACACCGGCACCGTGCGGGCCAGCACCAGCATCCCCATGAACAGCAGAAGCGACAGCGGGTCCTCGAACACGCCGCCGAGGTTGATGCCCGCACCCGACACGATGAAGAACACCGGGATGAAGAAGCCGAAGCCCACGACCTCGAGCTTCTTCTCGAGCGCATGGTCGCCCTCGGGGATGATGAAGCGCAGGACGAAGCCGGCCGTGAAGCCGCCGAGCACCGCGTCGAGGTCGAAGGCCGCGCACAGGGCGACCAGGGCGAGCAGGATGACCACCACCAGGCGCACGAGGGTCTGGGCGTTGGTCTCGCGCAGGTTCTCGATGGCCGTGTAGACGCGCGTCCCCGCCTTGCGGGCGCGCGCCGAGGCGAGGGCGACCACGCAGGCGACCGCGAAGAACGCGACCAGGATGAGGATCGCCTGCCAGCTCGCCCGCGTCGAGAGCAGCACCGCGATGGCAACGATGGGGAGCAGCTCGCCCACCACGCCGTGCGCCGTGACCGCCTTGCCGACCGGGGTCTCGGTGAGGCCGCGCTCCTTGAGGATGGGAGCGAGCGTGCCGTAGGCCGTCGTGGTGAGGGCGATGGCGAGGGCGATGTCGTGCAGGGTCGAGGGCGCCTCCCGGTTCACGAGCGCCACGAGCCCGAAGCCGATCGCCAGGCACACGACCCACGTCCCCGCCGCCGTCTTGCCCGTGTTGCCGGCGAGCTCTTTGGGGTTGATCTCGTAGCCGGCCAGCAGGAACAGGAAGGCAAGGCCGAGCTCGCTCACGATGTGGACGCCCTCGGTCACCTGGATGAGGCCCGCCATGTGCGGGCCGAGCAGCGCCCCCAGGAACAGCAGGAACACAACCTCGGGAATGGGCCTGTTCGGGATGGCGGACGCGATGAGCGGGGCGGCGAGCGCGACCAGGAAGATGACGAACAGCGAGGAAAACGTGGCGACCATGGGAATCCTTCGGGAAAGCGCGACACAGCGGCGGAACGGGACGAACGAGTGGCGGATGGAGCGAATCGGACTTGCCGGCGGAACAGCAGAAGGCGCGGCCCAGGAGGCTCCGCGGGGCCGACGCCCCGTACCTCCGAGCCGCGCCGGAACGCGTGGTCGACGGGGCCCCTAGAACTCGAGCCCCTCGAGGCGGTCGAAGACCACCTGGATGCGCGTCAGGAAGTCCCACGGGTCGAAGATCTCGTCGAGCTTCTCGGCCGCGAGCGTGCACTCGGGGTCGGCCTCGAGACGGGCGCGGTACGTGGGGCCGTCCACGGCGTTCTGGATGTCGGCCCACACCGCCATGGCGTTGCGCTGCACGATGGCGTAGGCTGCCTCGCGCGTGATGCCGGTGTCCACGAGGGCGAGCAGCACCTTGCTCGAGAAGATGAGGCCGCGGGTACGGTTGAGGTTGTGCTCCATCTTGGCCGGGTAGACCTGCAGGCCGTCGAGCATCCACTGCATCTTGCCGAACATGTAGTCGAGCGCGATGAAGCTGTCGGCCAGGGCGACGCGCTCGGCGCCGGAGTGCGAGATGTCGCGCTCGTACCACAGCGCCACGTCGTCGAAGCCCACCTGCGCGTTGGCCTTGACCACGCGCGCCAGACCGCACACGCGCTCGGCGGTGATGGGGTTGCGCTTGTGGGGCATGGCGCTCGAGCCCTTCTGCCCCTTCTTGAACGGCTCCTCGGCCTCGATGACGTCGCTCTGCTGCAGCAGGCGCACCTGCATGGCGATGGACTCGAGCGTGCTCGCGGTCACGGCGAGGGTGGCGAGCACCTGGGCGTGGCGGTCGCGCGCGAGGACCTGCGTCGAGAGCGGGTCGGGCGTGAGGCCGAGCTTCTTGCACACGTACTCCTCGACGAACGGGTCGATGGAGGAGTAGGTGCCCACCGCACCCGAGATGGCGCCGGTCGCGGCGACCGCGCGGGCCTGCTCCAGGCGGGTCTGCGCGCGCTTGAGGGCCCAGGCCCAGCTGCCGAACTTCATGCCGAACGTCATGGGCTCGGCGTGGATGCCGTGGGTGCGGCCCACGCACAGGGCGTCCTTGAGCTCGAAGGCGCGGCGCTTGCACGTCTCGCCGAGCTGCTTGACGTCGGCCAGGATGATGTCGAGCGCCTGGGTGACCTGATAGGACAGCGCCGTGTCGCCCAGATCCGACGACGTCATGCCGTAGTGGACCCAGCGGGACGGCTTGGGGTCCCCCTCGGGGATATCGGCGTCGATGTAGCTGCCCATGTTGGTGAGGAAGGCGATGACGTCGTGGTTCGTGACAGCCTCGATCTCGTCGACCTCCTCCTTGTTGAAGGAGGCGTGCTCGGCGATCCAGGCGGCCTCCTCCTTGGTGATGCCGATCTTGCCGAGCTCGGCCTGCGCCTCGCAGGCGGCGACCTCGATCTCCTGCCAGATGGCGTACTTGTTCTGCAGCTCCCAGATGGCGCCCATCTCGGGGCGGGTGTAGCGTTCGATCATGCGGGCTCCTCTCGCTGTGCGCAGGGCCGGGGCGGCACGCGCAAAACCATATGCGGTCAAGTATACGGCGGTCGGACGGAGGGGCGGGACGAGCGGCGCGGCAAACGCAAGAAGCGCAAGAGGACGGGCCGGGCGGACGGGGCGGGCGAGAGGCGGGACACGGGCGGGGAGGGCGGGGCGCAGGGAGGGCGGGGCGGGCGTTCAATATCGGCGGATTTGGCTATCAAAGTTCGAGTTGACAACCAGTAGGGGCGATATTGAACGGATTGCCCGGCGGGAGAGGGGGAGTCGGGCCGGCCCGAACGCGGAAGGGCGCCTCCCGACAACGCTCCGACCTGCACCTTCTTCGCCAACCCCTGTCCGCACTCCCGGAACCGAGGGGACAAAAAGCGCCGACGGCCCCGCCGGACCGTTCAATTTCGCCCGAACTGGCCGTTCAGTCAAACTTTGATAGCCAGTAGGGGCGATATTGAACGATGACCCGGCACGCTCGACTCCACCTTATGCGCAAGTTTGTTTTGTCTCAGCATCGCGCAGACCAACCTTGGGTAATATGGGCATATGATATGATGTCATATCATATAAATAGATGAGGGGAGTGGGCTTGAGCGCAATTGGAGTACATCCGAGAATCTCCCAGAGACATCCCGAAGTCACACCGGATGACGTGATAGCGGCGATGCGCGGGATGATTCGTTACAAGCAGCGCTCAGCAGGCGAATGGATAGCGGTTGGCCTCGATGGCAAGAACAGGCTCGTGGAGCTGGTCTACCAATACGACGAAGAGGACGATTTCTTCTTCGTATTCCACGGCATGACCCCGCCAAGCAGCAAAACGCTGCGTGAGCTTGGATTGGAGAGATGATCGGATGAACGTTGCCGAATACATGAAGAAGCATAACCTCACCGACGAGAATCTCGACGCGGTAGCCAAGCCTTATGAGAGCGGTGATTATCAGAGCGAGGGCGGCACCGTCCACACCGGTTCCCACCTCGACGCGGTGGGGAAGCGGCGCATAACCGTCATCTACGACGCTCGGGACACCCAGCGCGTCGCCGCGATAGCCAAGAGCCGAGGCGTCAAGACCTCGGAGGTCTACCGCGACGCCCTCAACTATTATCTCGCGGCGCAGGCATAAGGCTATTCGCAGACAGCGTTACGCTCGCACGAGCACCAGCGCTCAACCCACCAGGCGGCGGAGCGGTTCATCTCGGCCATGAAGTCGCTCGTGTGCTTGCGGTGGTAGAGCTTGCGCACGCGTTCACCCGCCGGCGCGCCGTTGGCGACGGCGTGCGGGGTGAATTTGGCATCGAGCTCGGCAATCTGCGCGGCGCGCTCCTCGGGCGCGGGCATGCGGTAGCGTTCGGGCATATGGAGGCCCAAAACCGGATGCGGGGTGTTCTTGGGCACGGGGGTGCAAGCGGGACCGCGGCCGGACTCCGCTCCGCCGTCACCGTCAGAAGCGGGCGCGGTGCTGGAAACCGGCGCGTCGTCGACCGTGCACGACACCGAGACCTCACCCGGCTTGGCAGGCCGCTTGTGCCCGAAGACGAGCAGCGCGAGCGGCACGGTGCCGGCGGGCAGGTCGAGCAGCTCGGCAAGCTCCTCGCCGCGCTCGATGACGTCGCCGATGTAGCACGACCCGATGCCGAGCGACTCCGCCGCGATCACCGCCGTCTGCGCCGCGCACATCGTGTCCTCGCAGGCGAGCAGCAGGTCGCCCAGGCCCGGTCTGCGATAGCCGGCCCGTTCGGGGGCGTTGGCGAGCGCCGGGTCGTCGTAGCAGCCGACCTGCTCGTAGAGGTCGAGCCACTTGCGGTTGTCCGCCACAAAGAGCAGCCAGAGGGGCGCCTTGAGCATGAACGGCTGGTCGTCGCAGATGCGGCACAGCTCGCGGCGGGTGCCGGGGTCGTCGACGGAGACAATCGAGTAGAACATCATCGCGCCGGCCGAGGGTGCGCGTCCCGCGGCGTGCAGGATGGCCTGGCGTTCGGCGGCGGTCACCGGCTCGTCGGAGAACGCGCGGGTCGAGGTGCGGCGCTCGATGCAGTCGAGCACCGGGTTGGCGAGGTCGGGCGCGACGGGGGCGTCGAGGTCAAAGCGTTCGTACTCGTTGATGCAGTCCATACTCTCTCCCATCGCGCTGTTATCCGGCCGAATCAACCGCTGTGCCAATCACTCCATCAAGCAGCTTGCGCGGCATAACTTTCTATGCAGGCATCCACTTCCTCGGGCGTCAAGCCGAGGACGCCGGCGATCTGTTCGCGCGAGAGCGAGCCGTCGGCGACGATGCGGGCCACCACTTCGGCCCGGCCCTGCTCGAGGCCCTGCTGCAACCCCTGTCGAATCGCCTTTTCAGCCAGTTTGCGCAGATAATCGTCGGCAGTGCCTTCCATCTCCTCGACCCCTTTCTCGACCTCTTTGAGATAGCGCGACCGCTCTGCAAGGGCCGGGCACCTCTGTCGGCCGGGTTGGCGCACCTGAAGTCGTGCATGACGGCACCCAAGGCGGTGTCCCCGTAATTATACGTCGCGTCGGCGTACACGATATGAGACCCGTCGCCAAACGCGACGCCGACCGGCGAGACTACCCTGTCGATAGAGCACAGCGGGGCCCCAAGGCCCAGGGCGTCCCCTTCGGTGATGAAGATCGCGTATGTCTCGGGGAGCTTTTCAAAGGGGTCGCCCTTTTTAAGCGAATCGGCGTCCAAAAGGGAGGCATAAAAGCGCGCGCGGCGCGGGGTGGGGTGGCCCGACGCAGGTCCCTCTGCACCTCGATATTGCAGAGGCGACCCTCTTCGCCGGTCGCGAGAATGTCGAGCTGCACCGAGCGCGCCTGGAGGCTCACCAGCTCGTGCTTGGTCCGCACCGAGCGGACCTTGAGGGACGGTTTGCCGAGGATCGCCCGCACAACCTCCTCGGCACAGCGCGGCTGTCCCTCGAAGAACTTTCCCATAAACATGTCGTCCATCAGCGTGAGCTTCTCAAGAATCCCTTCCGCCTCCCGCCCCATACGTCCCTCCCCCTCTCGAAACGGCAGTTCAAGGGGAGCATAGCGCCCCGACCATGACGCCGTCTTGCGGCAACGGTGACAGTCGGCGCACAGAGGCGGGCACGGGCATACCCACACGCTAACACGGTTTCTCATTTCGCCGGACCGGCCGCAGCTCCATGCTGTCGCCAGCGACGCCTTCAGGACGCTGGCAACAGCAAAACGCATGGCGACCAACGCGAACTGGTTGCCGCGACGACCCGCAGAGTTGCCCGAATCAGGACGCGACTCCGTGGCGCAGGCGCAGATAGCGCACCAAAAACTGCACGAGCACCGCCCCATATGCAAGAACAAGCAGCCCGAAAAGGACCAGTAGGACCCACGACGACGGAGTCGGGGAGGCAACGCTCTCCACGACGTAGGGGACCACGAGCAACAGGATGACGAGGAGCCCCGGCACCATACGTCCCGCAAACACCCGGCGGATCAGCGCAGCGCGCGACGCGTCGTCGCAAAAGATCTGCTCGTCGCGGCCGTCCATCTGGGACACCGGCTTGCGAAAGTAGCTGTAGCCGACGTAGTCCTGCAGATACTCCCAGCCACAGTCCTCGAACATCCGGACGTACTCGTCCTTGTGCGCCAGACCGTCGGGGTTGTAGTCGAGCTGGTACACCACGTCCTCGGGTGTGCAGCGCGCAAAGCGGTAGACCCCCAGAAAGCCCACGCGCTCGAGCTTCCACCCCTCGGCGTGCTGGCGACGCAGGTAGTCCTGCTCCTTGTCCCATGCGGCGATGGAGAAGAACCGCACGGCGGTCCTGCGGCCCTGCGTGAACTTGCGGTCTCTTGCGGATGCCTTCATGACTACTGCGCCTCCCTCATGGTGCGATAGAGCCGGTCGATGCGCTTCATCTCCAAATCCAGAACCTCGCTGCCGAGTTCGGTAATGACATAGACCTTGCGCTTGTCCTCCTCGCGCACAAAGCGGATGAGCCCGTCCTTCTCCATCTTGGAGAGGCTGCCGTACATCGTGCCGGGACTGATGCGGATATCACCTTGGGTCAGAGCCTCGACCTGCTGGATAACACCATACCCGTGCGACTCCCTGCGCAGGCAGAGCAGTATGTAGAAGCCCGTCTCGGTCATGGGGACGTAGACCTTGCGGATGTGGGCGTCCATGGCAAACCTCCTCTCGATCGCCCGGTGGAGCCGCCGCGGAGGGCATCGTCGTCGGACAATTATATCGCACTACGATACTTCGCACTACTAGTTAAGCACTGCGATATATAGATTGTCAAGAGGACGACCGAACAAGGGGGCCAACAAGGGGGCCCAGCAAAGGGGGTCATCAAAAGGGCCCAGCAAGGAGGCCCGCCGAATGGGGGCTTAACCGAGCAGCCAGACGACCGCGACGAACGCCGCGGTCAGCGCAACCAGCCCCAGGACGGTTGCCCATGCGGCGGGACGAGCGAAGTTCAGCGTCCACCCGATGCCGAAGCGCTTGGGCAGAAACACGCTCGCGTCGTCGGGGTTGACGTAGAACACGCCGAGCTTCCATCGCTCGTCATCGTCATCGGGCAGACGGTCGTCGCCCTGCATGCGCCTGAACAGACGCGCGCCGTTCTGGCCGTAGACGAGCGACAGCGCGATGGCGCCGACGAGGACGAGGGCGCACAGGACCACGAGCGCCGTGCCCATCTGGCCGAGCGTGACGATTCCCGCCGACGACAGCATGAAGCCGACGCCGATGCCGCCCGACACCAGGACGCCCGTGACGAGCAGAAACACGCTCTGCGCGCGGGCGAACATCCCGTAGGCGAGGGCGGACGTGGCGGGCGCCCCCGGATTGGTGGGCCGCTTGGAGTGGACGATCATCGCATGGCAGCCGAAGAACACGAGGGCCATGAACGCCTCCATGGCGAGCGGGAACCCGAAGACGGTGCCGGCGGACTTCTCGACGTAGCTGTTCACGTTGCCGGAGAAGTCGGCGTGCATGGGAATCATGTCGGGCATCGCAGGGTAGAGCGCGAGGCCGATCGCGGCGGTGAGGAGGACGACCGCGACGTAGAGCAGGTTCCACGCGAGCGGGACGGGGCCGGGGACGTCCTCCTCGCCGATGACGGCGGTACGCTCGCGCTGCCCCGCGGCCCAGCCCTCGGCCCGCTTGACGTTCATGACCCGCTTCCTGAACGAAAGCATGAGCGCAAACGACACGGCGGCGGGGACGAGAAGCGCCGCGCATACGAGCGAGACCCCCAGGCCGCTCGCCGCGCCGTCGGCCATGCCGCCCAGCGCACCGCCCGGCTGCCCCGTCCCCCACACGATGAGCAGGCCGGCGACGGTCGAAACGGCGGTCGATGCGACCGTCACGGCAACCATGATGGCCGCATAGTGCCGCTTGAGGGAGACGAGGCGCAAATCGGCCTGCGCGGCGGTCGGCACGGTGACGGCGAAGCACTCGTTGCGGCGCGTGAGATAGGGCACGAACGCGAGCAGAAGCCCGCAGACGAGGGCCGCAAAGGCGAACATGCAGACGGTGGCGACGGCGGTCACGGCGGCTACTCCTTCCCTGGACGGTCGACGGAATAGTTGGCGGGCAAGTCGCTCCCGGGGTCTGCGGGCTGGCTGCCCCCGGGACCAGCGGCCGCAGGGTGGGCGACTGCAGGACTGGAGGCCCCGGGGACAGTGCTTCCGGAACCGGCGGCCGCGGGGTCGACGGTCGCGGAGCCAGCGGTCGCGGGGCCGGCGAAGACGATGCCGGCTTGGGCGCGGGCCTCGGCAAGGAACGACTCCTCGGTGCCGCCCTGCGCGCGGTGCTCGAGCGCGAGCCGATGAAGCTCGGAGGCGAGGCGCTCGACGTTGGAAGCCTTACGCTCGGGGGTCGCAACCTGCCGATAGTCCGCCACGGTCGCGCCCGAACGCCCGCGCATAAATAGATAGCCCTCGTCCCGCAGAACGGCGTAGGCCTTGTTCACGGTGTGCAGGTTGACGCCCAGGTCGCTCGCCAGCGCGCGCACGCTCGGCAGCCGGTCCGCCGGCAGCAGCTCGCCGCGCGCGATGGCGCCGACGATCTGGTCGCGAATCTGAAGATAGACGGGGTCGGGCGACGTCTGGTCGATGCGCAGGATCATGCCTGCCTCCCCTCGTGCTCTCTCGCCCAGCAGACTGCCTCGCCTGCCGGGTACTCACGGCACGTGCCGTGCGGAACCAACGTGCCAGATGATCTGGCGCGCTTTATGGAGCCAGCGCGCCATGTGGAACGCGTGTGGCATCTGTTATAGGTTGAATATAGCAATTTGGAACGAGCTCCGTCAAGGCGGCGGCAGAGAGCGGAGGTGGAGGTGCGGCAAAAGGGCGGCGGCGGTCGTTTTACCGCCGAGTGCGTGTTTTCCAAAAAGTGTTGGTCATTTTACCAACGAGTGCATGGAGCGCGAGGGGCCGCGATTGCCTCGATCCACGTTGCGCTTAAAAAAATACCAGGTAGATGTGCCTAGCGTCTCTTAAGGCAACGCGAATCTCTCCCCCAACTCCTCCGATAAGCATACATTCGACGTGCAATCGACCAGCACTTTTTCAAAATCACGCATTTGCGCTCAGAACGACCAGAAGCAGGCCGCATACGCAGGCCGCATGCCAAAAGCGCCCCGAAGGCCGGGGGCGAGCCGCACCCCAGAGGAGAGCCGCAGGCCGCAAAGCATGCCGCAAGCGCGTCGGAAGAGCCCCCGCGTCACGCCGGCGGTAGGCGCGCCGGCGGTGGGCACGCCCGCGGCGTCGGTGGGCGCGTCCGCGGCGTCGGCGCGCTACAATGTCCGCATGCAACCGGACGACCGCCCGACCCGACCCGAAAGGCCGACCATGAAGAACGTCCTCGTGTTCTCGTCTTCGGAATCGCTCGCCTTTGTGGAGTGCCTCGTCGCCGAGGTGCGGCGCAACCATGCCGACAAGGTGCGCATGGACCCCTGGAACAAGGGGCGCTTCACCCCGGGGCAGATGTACCTGCAGAGCATCCGCGAGATGCTGTTCCGCTACGACTACGTGGTGGCCGTGTGCTCGGGCGACGACGTCATCGCCGAGGGCAAGCGGGCGGGGACGGCCGTGCCGCGCGACAACGTGGTGTTCGAGATCGGCTACGCGGCGGCGGTCCTCGGGCCGCAGAAGGTGCTGTGCGTGGTACCGAAGGACGTGGCGCTGCCCGGCGACCTCGACGGCATCACCTCGGTCCAGCTGCCGAGCGGCCCCAAGGCCGACCCTGCCGACGCCGTGCTCGCCGCCGAGAAGATCGTGGAGACCGCGACCGCGTCGGACACATGCGGCGACCTCGAGTACTTCCTGTGGGCCGACTACCTGCGCGCGCTGCGGCGGCTCATCGACCAGATCAAGAATCCGCTCGCCCTGGGGCACCAGTTCGCACCCGACGTGGTGGTGGGCATCGCGGGGAGCATGCCGCCCGCGCCGCTCGTGGCGTACGGCATCTACGAGAAGCTTCCCTGCGTGTTCGTGAACCCCGAGCGCAGCCGGGCAGGGGTGCGTTTCGACTCGACGAACCGGCGCTTCCCCCTCTCCGACAACGGCTACGTGGTGGACAAGCTCGTCGACGCGCAGTTCGAGAACATCCTCGTGGTGGACCACATCTCGCGCGAGGCAACCACGGTGCTCGAGTGCAAGCGCTACCTCGAGCGCGAGTTCGGGGAGCGGGGCTACGCCAACTACGACATCCGCACCGCCGTCGTGTGGATGAGCGACGACCCCGCGCTCGACGAGCGCGCCGCGCAGGTCGACTTCATCGGCGAGCGGAGGTGCGTGAAGGGACGCTCGCTGCGCATCGACCACGGGGTGTAGGCGCACCGCGGGCGGAAGCGGGCGGGACGGCTGTGCGGGCTGACGGCTGTCTACTTTCTGAAAACGTTCAGGTAGTTATCTCCGCGACCTGGGCTTTCTCCGAAAAACTCCCGGCACGTCGAAAAACTTACGGCCCGTCAGCCCGCACAGCCGTTCGCGGGACCCGGCCCGTCAGCCCGCACGGCCGTCATCTGCACGCGCCCGCCACACGACCCCTCCCCTACCAGTACGTCCCAAAGCGGCTGCGCGCGATGCGGGAGACGGGCTCGACCTGGTCGGCAAGGCCGTAGAGCCTGAGCTCGCCGACGCGTTTGTCGAGCGTGCGACCGTCGGCCAGGCGCAGGCGGACCCTGCCGGCGGGCAGAGCGCTCACCGAGAGCACCAGTCCGTCGCGAGGCTCGTCGAACACGATGTCGTCGCCCTCGGTCGAAACCGGCTCCCGTGGCGGCCACGCCGTCGCCGGGCCGGTCGCCCCCACGGTCGCCACCCCCGCGCCGCGCGTCCCCGCAGACCGCGGCCCCGCAGGCAC
>DBEYOB010000203.1:0-2254 GCA_048173955.1 Coriobacteriales bacterium | reverse complement strand
GGCCCGGGGGCGGGGCCCCCCCCCCCGGGGGGGGGGTCCCCCCGGCCGCAGAACCTGTGCCGGCCGAGAGGGGCCGGTCGAAAGCGCAGAAAGGGCGTGCAGCCTACTGGACGGGCTGCGGGGCGGCGTTGGGATAGAGGTTGTCGTACTCGGTCTTGTAGATGCTCGCCCCGTTCTGGTTGTTGCGCGTCAGATACGCGCCCACCTGGTCGGAACCGGCGCCGTCGACCCAGGCCTGGAGTGCGTCGGCGAGGTCGGCGGTGCGCTGGACCAGGTCGTTGTTGAGCGTCTTGAGGTTGGCGAGCGTCTCGGTGTAGGAAGAGCCGTCAGCCAGCTGAATCGCGTTCAGCGCATCCGTCTGGGCGGAAAGCTCGCCCTGCAGCGTGCGCGCCGAGTCGAGCTGGGCCTGGAGCGTCGTCGCGTCAGCCCCGTCGGGGAAGTAGGTATTGAAGTAGTCAACCACGCCCTGGATGCGGTCGTTGAAGCCCGCGAACTGGCCGTAGATGGCGCTCAGCTGCGTGTAGGCGTCGGCGTCGGACAGCCCGGCCGCCGTCGCGTCCTGCGGGGTCTCGCTCACCGATCCGGCATCCCCCTCGCCGCCCTCGGTGGAGACGGGGGTCACCGTCTCGACGTTGGACGTCGTCGGCCCCTCGGCCGTCGGGCTGTCGCCGCCTTGGCTCCAGGGGTGGAAGATGAGCAGGACGACCGCGACGATGACGACGACCAGGACGCAGATGAGCACGATGGGCCACTTGGGCGAGCCGTTCATCTTGCTTGTGTCGAACCCGCGCGCGCCGGGGGCCGCCTGCGGCGGCATGGAGGGGTTCATCGGGACGGCGCGCCCCTGGGGCTGTTGGGGGGCGCCGCCGTGGGCGGGGGGCTGGGGGGACGACGGGGCCGACGCCTGCTGGGCGCGCAGCTGGGCGCCCTCGACGTCGGTTCCGCACACGGAGCAGTATTTGACACCGGCGGGTATCTCGGATCCGCAAACGGGACAGTTCATAGTTGCCTCCTACCTTCGGTTCGTTTCTGGGCACATTGGCAGTCGGACGCTCTCGTTTCCATCATACTATCTCGCCGGCCCGGCAAGGCCGGCAAAACGCTAGCCCGAGACAGCCTTCAAATATGCGATCGTGGCGTCGCAGATTGCCTGGGCGAGCGTGTCCTGGTAGGCCGGGTCAGACAGCTTCGCGTCCTCGTCGGGGTTGCTCATGAACCCCATCTCGAACAGCACCGAGGGAACGTCGCAGAAGTTGAAGCCCGCCAGGTCGCTGCGCTCGATGATGCCGGCGTCGCGCGCGCCCGTCTCGGCGACGATGATGGGGTGCATGATCTGGGCGGCACGGGCGGACTCGTCCACGATGTCCGCCGTCCACTCATTGTGGCCCGGCACGAGCGTCGAGAAGCCGTTGACCGAGGGGTCCTCGGAGCCGTCGCAGTGGAGCCGCAGGAAGATGTCGGCCCCCGACCCGTTCGCGACCGCGGCGCGCTGCTCGCTCGACATGACGGTCTCGTTGTCCTCGCGCACCATGACCACCTCGATGCCGGCATCCTCGAGCTTGGTCTGGAGGAGCTTGGCGATCTCGAGGGTCACCTCGGCCTCGTCGCGCCCGGTCGCGACCCCCGACGTCCCGCCCGGCTCCACGTACTGCATCTCGCTCGACCCGGGGCCGATGGGGGTCAGGGTGAGGTCGGCGCCGCCGCCGTGGCCCGCGTCGATGCACACCACGCCGCTGACCGGCCCCTCGTTGCGCACCGCGCGCGCATGGGCTTCGGTACCCTGGGCCAGCGCGGTGGAGACGACGCCGACACCGCCCTCCCCGGCCGCCTTGGCCAGCGGGCCCGCCTGCGGGTCCCTCAGGACGTTGACCGCGACCAGGACGGCGACCGCCGCGACCGCGACCAGCGCGATGCCCGCGACGAGCGCGCGGCCGCGGGTGCGCGGCCCGAGCGCCGCGGCAAGGGAGGCGAACCCGCCCCGCCGGTCCTCGTCGGGCAGATCGCACGGAAGGCCCTCCCCGGGTCGGGGGGAGAGCAGCTCGTCCCTCTCGTCTTCTCTCATCTTCACGGCGACTCGTTCCTTCCCGTCTCCGCCGCGGGGCGTTCCCGCAGGCAGGTCGCTTCTGTTGACAGCAGTGCCCCTCCGAACGCCTCGCCGGGCCCGGAGACGCTCATCGGCCTAGGGGCGGTGCGCCCCGCACCGCCCGCAGTACGTCCCCGTGTTGCCGACCGCCCCGCAGGCGCAGTCCCACTG
>DBEYOB010000202.1:0-3123 GCA_048173955.1 Coriobacteriales bacterium | reverse complement strand
GGCGGAGGGGGCGCTGCGCGCGCCGCGCCCCGCGCTCCGCGTGCTGGCTGCCGTCTGCGCGCTTCTGCTCGCCGCCTGCGCTGCCACCCTCCCGGCGGCCCTGGCCTCCGAGGGGACGGGCGCCGCGGCGACGTCCCGGTCTCCCAGCCTCCCCGGCGCCGACGGGGGCATCCTGCCAGGCGGCCTCGATGAGGACGACGCGACGTTCACGACGATCTCGCGGCTCGCTTCGGCCGACGAGCGGCTCGACGACACGCTCGTCTCGTTTTCCGGCGAGGCGGTGGGGGAGCCGGTGAACGCGTCGCTGTCCGGGCACAAGTGGGTGCTCTTGCAGTCCAACGCCGGGTCGACGAGCTCGATCGAGGTGCTGATGACCGACGAGCAGGTGGCGCTCATCGAGAACTTCGGCTCGTACCAGACGCGCGGCAGCACCCTGCGCGTCACGGGCATCTACCGCATCGCCGACCCCAGCCAGACCGGGACGCTCGACGTGACCGCCTACCGCGTGCGCGTCGTCGACGCCGGCGGTGCGGTCGCCAACCCCGCCGACATGCGCAAGCTGTGGCTCGGCGTCGGCCTGTCGGCGCTCGGCGTCGGCCTGTTCGGCCTGAACGTCTATCTCAAACGGAGGTCCCGCTCGTGAGCAAAGCGTCGTCGAAGCGCCCTCGCCGCAGCCCTGCCCCCCGCCGCGGCGCGCGCGCAGGGCATGCGCACACGGAGGAGCCGGAGGAGCTCGCGGGGCTCGAGGCCGCCTACACGCCCGCGTTCTCCGACTTCCCTGTCCCCGCCGAGGTGACGCGGGCGTTCTCGTCGTGGGCGGCGTCCCGCGACGACGGGGGGGAGGGGGGCTTTACCCTGGGGAGGGTCGTCCGCCTCGACAGGGGCTACCCCCTCGTCGCGTGCGCCCAGGGGGCGTTTCGCGCCGAGCATGCCGTCGCCCTCGTCAAAGGGGACGACCTGCGCGCGGCGGTGGGGGACTGGGTCGCGCTGCGCCTGCCCCGCGCCCACGACAAGGCGCTGATCGAGTGCGTCCTGCCGCGCCTCGGCGCGCTGTCGCGCTGGGATGGCTCGAGCCGCGGGGAGCGCCAGGTGCTCGCCGCAAACGTCGACACGCTGCTCGTCGTCCAGCCGCTCTCGTCGCGCCCCGTCGGGGTCGACCGCATCGCGCGCTCGCTGGTGCTCGCCTGCGAGGGGGGCGCCCGCTGCGCGGTGGTGCTCACCAAGGCGGACCGTTCGTCCGACGGGGAGAGCCTCGCCGCCGACGTCGCGCGGGTGCGCGCCGCCGTGGGCCCCGCCGTCGAGGTTGCGGCGGTGAGCTGCCTGGAGGGGACGGGGCTCGAGGCGGCGCGCTCGCTGGTCGCCCCCGGCACGTGCGCGCTGCTTCTGGGCGAGAGCGGCGCGGGCAAGTCGACGCTGGTGAACGCCTTGCTCGGGGCCGAGGTGCTCGGCGTCGGCGCCGTCCGCGCCCGCGACGACCAGGGGCGCCACACCACGGTCGCGCGCCGCATGCTCAAGGTGCCCGGGGCAGGCGTGCTCGTCGACGCCCCCGGGCTGCGCTCGCTGCCCCTGCTCGACGAGGAGCGGGGCCTGGCCCTCGCGTACCCCGAGATCGCCCGCCTCGAGCCGCAGTGCCGCTTCCGCGACTGCTCCCACGGCGCCGAGCCGGGCTGCGCGGTGCGCGCCGGGGTCGCGGCGGGGGAGGTCGAGGCGCCGAGGCTCGAGCAGTATCGGGCTCTCGAGGCCGAGATGCGCGCCAACCGCCTGCGCCTCGACCCCTCGGCGCGGTCCTCGATCACGCGGTAGCGAGGGCCGCGGGCCCGTGCGGCGGGTTTCGCCGGGGAGGGGGCGATGTTCTCCGGAGCCCGTTCGGCTGGTCTGATAAAACGGACGCACTACTTTACATAAGATTGCACATAGCGCCCTTTTGAGGGCGCCGGAATCTTCCGCCATATGGACAAACGCGAAACGGCAGCCGTCTGAGCTGCCGTTTTAGTTTTGCGTCACGCCCCTCGAGACTCCACGCGAATCGCATCGGGAGGGGCTATCCGGCGCCCGCATAATGGATGGCACCCCCTCGTCGATACAGAGCCCCCGCCGGGGGCGCATGCGGAAGGAAGGGGTTTGCCATGACGTTCAAGGTGCGCATCGCCGTCTCGCTGGCCTGCGCGGCGGCCGCCGTCGCATTTATGGCCGTATACGCAGCAGGCGTTCGGGGAGAGGCCGCCGACCAGCGACGGGACGCCCTTGAGCGCTATGGCGGGGAGACCGCGAGCGTGTATGTGGCGACGCGCGACATCGCGCAGGGCGAGACGTTCAACGAGCGCAACGTCGAGACCATGGAATGGCTCGTCGACCTCCTCCCTGAGGGGGCTTTGGGAGAGGGCGACGACATCCTGGGGGAGACGTCCGCCTCGTCGATCGCTCGCAACACGCCGCTCGCCGCGGTCGACGTGAGCGAGCGCGACGCCGCGCTCGACGTGCCGGCAGGGCTGGTGGCGGTCTCGGTGCCCTGCTCGAGCGAGAGCGCCGTGGGAGGGGCCCTGTCCCCGGGGTCGACCGTCGACGTGTACGTGGTGTCGGGCGACGCGGCGCGCCTTCTGTGCCGGGGCGTCCAGGTGCTCGCCACCAACGCGAACGCGACGGCGGCGAGCCTGTCGTGGGCGACCGTCGCCGTGGACCCCTCCCAAGTCGAGGCCCTGATAGCCGCCTCCGCCCTGCAGGGCCTCTACTTCGTGCTCCCCTCGGACGAGGAGCTCGAACGGCGGGCCGCCGAGGCGGCGGAGGGGGCCTCACAACCTGCGGATGCCGCACAGGGAGGGGGCGGTTCCGAAGCCGCCGCGCCCGTGGGCGGCGTCCCGGCGGAAGGCCAGGCGGCGCCTGTGGGCGGGGAGACCGCCGGGGAGACGCCCTCTTTGTGACGACGGATGGGAGCTGAGCTGAGATGGAACACATGGCAAGATGGCTCGTCTGCGCCGGCGCGGGGTCGTTCCCGTTCATCGCGGCGGCGCTGACGGCGGCGGGACATGCGGGCGGCATCGAGTGGGAGAGCGACCCGGCGCGCGCCTGCGCCCGCGCCGCCGAGCTCAGGTCGGCGCCCGAGCCGGTCCACGTGCTCGTCGGCCC
>DBEYOB010000201.1:0-15806 GCA_048173955.1 Coriobacteriales bacterium | reverse complement strand
AGCTTGAAGTCAAGTGGTCGGCGGGCCCTTCCGGGCCCGCCCGCTCGCCTGTCTAGTAACTCCCCTGCGTCTCTCCGCAGTATCCGGCTCTCAAGGTCCTCCGCCGCACCCGGGGGCGCGGCGCGAGGGAGTACTATACGCGGGTTTTCCCTTTGCGTCAACTTTGGATTTCAATCCACGGTTTACACACAGAAACGGGCGACCGCTCACCGTTGCCAGCCCACCGTCTCCATTGCACGCTCGGACAGAGGACTATAGCACGTCCCAGATGCGCTCGGACGAGATGCAGCCTTCGCGGATAACGTGCGGGTGCTCTCCGGTGCAGAGGACGACGGTCGAGGCCTGCCCCCTGAGCGTCGGGCCTCCGTCTACCGCAATGTCCGCCTCCTCTATGATGCGCGCCTCGACTTCGGCAAATGAGGACGGGCTTTTCAGACCGCTCGTGTTGGCGCTCGTCGTCGCAAGGGGGGAGGAAGCGGCGCGGCACAGCGCCAGGGCGAACGGGGCGTCCGGCATGCGGAGCGCGATCGTGCCGTCCGCAGCGCGAAACGCATGCGGAACTTCCTCGGTCGCCTTGACCACGAGCGTCAGGCCGCCCGGCCAGAACTCCTCGGCAAGCCGCAGTGCATACGGCGGCACGTCGCTGCCGTACCGTTCGAGTTCCTCACCCGAACCGACGAGCCACGCAACCGTCTTTGCAAGGTCGCGGCGCTTGATCGCGAAGACGCGTCGCGGGCCTTCCGGGTTCGGCAGGACCGACTGCGCGATGCCGTACACCGTGTCGGTCGGAAACACGGCGACGCCCCCACCCGCAAGAACCTCCGCCGTTTCCCGCACCACGTCTCCAAGCGGGGCGCAGGCGTCCCACACGACGATCCGTCCCATCGTTCCTCCCATCATGCGCCGCACGGGCGTCCTCGTCGGACGGGCGTCGGCCCCGTTAAAGACGTTCCGCGAGCAGGATGCGGTTTTTTCCCGCCAAGTCTTTGACAATGCGCGCGTTTTGCAGCAGACCTCCCGACACCGCCTCGTCGCAGGCCTGCTCGAGGCATTCCTCGTGCAGTTCGCACGCGAGCAGCCCTCCCGGCTTCAAGGCAGTGCCCGCAAGAGCGACGATGCGGCGGAAGACGTCGAGGCCGTCGGGGCCCCCATCGAGCGCAAGGCGCGGCTCGAACCCGCCGACTTCGGCGGGAAGCTCCTCGACGAGGGCGGAGGGGATGTAGGGAGGGTTCGAAACGAGCACGTCGAACGCGGCGTCCTCGGCCCCCGGCACCCCGTCGGCCAAATCGGTCAAGAACAGTTCGACGGGCCCGTCGAGGCCCAGGGCGTCGCGGTTGCGCCCGGCGAGCGCAACCGCGTCGGGAGAGACGTCGGTCGCGCTCACGCGGACGAAGGGGCGCTCCCCCGCCAGCGACAGCGCGATGCACCCCGTCCCCGTCCCCACCTCGAGCACCGACGCCGTGCCCCCCTCACCGAGAACGAGCGCATCGAGGTAGTCGAGCACGCAGTCGACGAGCACCTCGGTTTCGGGACGCGGAATCAGCACGCCGGGGGCACACTTGAGGACGATGTGGCGGAACGGCATCTCGCCGGTGACATATTGCAGCGGCTCGCCCCTCCCGCGCCGCTCGACACCGGCATGCAACGTCGCCAGCTCCGCAGCGTCAAGCGGCCTGTCGTAGTTCATGTAGACCTCGACGCGCGACATGCCCGTTGCGGCGCACAGCAGCCATTCGGCCGAAAGGCGCGGGTGCTCGTCGCCCTTCCGCTCAAGATACCCCGTCGTCCACTCCAGGGTCGACTTGACGGTCCACGGCGCCATCACGCATCGGCTCCGTCGGAATCGGCCGATTGCGCCGTCGGGTCGGCGGGAACCGACGCGACGTCGACCGTCGCCACCGTCCCGGTGGGCGCCCACTGAGCATAGAGCGTCATGTCCGCCTGAGGCGCGAACACCTGGCCTGCGGCATAGAACGTCCCCTCGCCGTCCGCCTGGGTGTTCCATCCCTCGAAGACGAATCCCGCGTAGACGAGCGTCCCCATGTTCTCCGCGGTGACCGAAGACCCGAGCTCGACGGAGACGGAGGCCGGGGGCTCTCCCCCGCTGGCGCCGTTCGCATCGTACGTCACCGTGACCGTCGCGGACGGAACCGGCTCCGCCGCGGCGCCCCGCGGCTCGGCGGCCTCCGCAGACCGCGGCTCCGCCGCCTCGGAAGGGTACCCTTCGGCCGACGACGGTCCGACGGCAGCGGTCGGCTTCAGCAGCGAAGAGGCGCGGGAGACCTCCTCGGCGACGGGCGTTCCCGCGATCGAGGCGTCCACGCAGACAGCCGCCGTTTCCGGCGCGAGCCCGGAGACGTCGCCCGCGACGAGTTCGAACAGGGAAACGACCGCGTCGGCGAGAAGCGTCCCGTCGGATGCGGCCTGCACCCCGTCGTCCTGCTGGCCTCCGGACCGCATGCTGAACGTAGCCCCGAGCATCACCAGCGCATCCGCCCCGGTCACCGTGTTTCCGTCGCACACGACCGCCGGGGACGGCCAGGGGCCGCCCGACAGGCGAAGCGCCGCGGTGAGGGCTCCGCTTCCGTCGTCCGCCAGAGCGAAACTGTTCGACGTGATGCCCACGGAAGGGCAGGAATCTGCAGCGGCGCACGCGGCCCCGACGCCGCAGGCGTACCCGGACACCTGGTTGCCCGTAAAGCTCAGGGTGCCGGCCCCCTCGCCCAGGTCGACGGTCAACGCGCATCCCGCGGCCGCCGAAGAGAACACGTTGCCCGACACGGCCACCGAACCGGATGAAACGCAGCGGACCTGGCCGTCAAACGAGCACGAGTCGACGGCGATGTCCCCTTTTGCCGCAAACGAGACGTCGCCGGCAAACGAGATGCCGCGCACCACGAGGGACCCTGCGGAATTTGAAAACGTCGCCGACGCCCCGCTCCCCTCGGGGCCGGCAACGATCCGCGCCTGCTCGTCGGCGCCTATGAGCGCGCAGGACGAGCCCTGCCCGTCCCCGATCTCCCACACCAAGGAGGAACCGTCGTCAGAGCCGCCGAGCGAAACGCTCCCGTGCACGACGATCGTCGCCGACAGGTCCCCGTCTCCCGAAACGGCCGCAAGGGCTTCGGGAAGCGTCGCGTACGCAGCCGCCTCGTCGACGCCTTCGACCCCTTGGACCGTGAGATAGCCCGAGGCCTCGTCGGCGCGGGCGAAGCTCGGCGACAGTGCAAGGACAGCGAACGCCGCGCACAGGGACAGGGCGGCAAGCGCCCGCCGCACGGACGTTGCGCGGCCGGCCGCACCGGCGCGCGCGCCGCGCCCCATGTTTAGCCCGAAACCCAACGCCATACGCTCTCCCTTCGACAAAAGGGGTCGTCGAAAAACTTCCCTACACTGCCTCCGCGAGCCGCTCGGCACGGTCCGCCGCGGCCAGGGCGTCGGTCACGTCGTCGAGGTCGTCGCCGCTCAGGACGCCGTTGTAGGTCGAGTTGAAGCCAATCCTGTGGTCGGTCACGCGGTCCTGGGGCTGGTTGTACGTCCTGATCTTCTCCGCACGGTCGCCGTGGCCGATCTGGCTGGAGCGCTGCGCGCCGAGCTCGGCCTGCTGGCGCTGCAGCTCCATCTCGTACAGGCGGGCGCGCAGAACCTGCATGCAGACCTCGCGGTTCTGAATCTGGGAACGCTGGTCCTGCGACTGGACCACGGTGCCCGTCGGCAGGTGGGTAATGCGGACCGCCGAATAGGTGGTGTTGACGCACTGGCCGCCGGGTCCCGACGCGCAGAACGTGTCGATGCGCAGGTCACCCGGATCGATCTGCACGTCGATCTCGTCCGCCTCGGGGAGGACGGCGACGGTGGCCGTCGACGTCTGGATGCGGCCCTGGCTCTCGGTCTTGGGGACGCGCTGCACGCGGTGCACGCCGCTCTCGTACTTCATGATGGAATAGACTTTGTCGCCGGTCACCTTGAACTCGATGCTCTTGTAGCCGCCCGCGTCCGAAGGGCTTGCGCCAATCGGCTCGATCTTCCAGCCGCGGCGGTCCGCAAGGCGCCGGTACATCGCATACAGATCGCCCGCGAAGATCGCCGCCTCGTCTCCGCCGACGCCCGCGCGGATCTCGACGATCGTGTTCTTCTCGTCGTTGGGGTCGCCGGGGATGAGCATGATCTTGATTTCGTCCTCAAGACCGGGCAGCTTTGCCTCGTTCTCGTTGACCTCCTCCTGCAGCATGGCGCGCGCATCCGGGTCGGTCTCCTCGCGCATGAGCTCGCGGGCGGCGTCGATGTCGTCGAGCGCGCCGACGTATTCGCGCGCCTTCTCGACGAGGGCGGTCTGGCCCGAGCGCTCCTTTGCGAGGCGCGCGTATTCCTTGGGGTCGGAGACGACAGAGGGGTCGTACAGCCTCTTCTCCAGCTCCTCATAGGCGGTTATCAGCTTTTGCAGCTTGTCGCGCATGTGGCGGTACTCCTGTCTTCACACGGCCGCCCGTCGGGCGCCGAGATGTCGCGGACTGCCTGCGCTTGTTCCACGCAGGATAAAAAAGTATACCATGGGTTTGTGGAGGCGTCCTGAGCTACAAGGGACCGCCAAGATCGACGTGCAGGCCCGCGGCGTCGAGCGCCGCGAGAAACGTCTCGCCGCTGCGGCTGGCGACCAGCTCTTCGGGAAAGTCTATCTCGTCGAGCAGCGCCGAAACGGCGTCGAAGCTGCCGACGTCGCACGAGATGTGGGCGTCGCTCCCCACAGAGATCTGGCATCCGAGCTCGGCGCAGCGCTGCGCGATGGAGGGGCACCGCGCCGAACGTTCCGCACGGTGCGCCAGGGAGGTCTCGTTGATCTCGATGAGCTTGTGCAGGTCGCGCGCCGCGCTGACGACCTCGTCGACGTCGAAGTCGACGCCGGAGCGGCCGATGTGCCCCAGGATGAGGACCTTGGGGTTCTCGAGGGCGCGCACGTACATGCGCGTCGTCTCAAAGACGCTCGCCCCTTCCGCGAACCCCTTCCCGTGAACGCTCGCGATGGCGTAGTCCACCCCGCCCAGCACGCGCTCGTCGAGGTCGAGCGCATGCTTGTAGCGGCCCAGCGAGATGTTGCGCGGCTGGGGGAACCCATGTCCGAAGAGGTGCCCGTCGAGGTCGACGATGTCGGCCTCGGCCCCGCGCAAGACGGTCACCCCGTGCCAGACGCGCGGCCAGACTTCCTGGTTGATGAAAAACTGGTAGTCGCGCAGGTCGGGGTCGCCCTCGAAGCCGACACCGGGACCGAGCATGGAGCTGAAGTGGTCGGTGGACCCCAAAAGCTCGAGGCCCGCCTGGGCCGCCGCGCGGACGTTTTCCTCGAGCGTCGAGTACGCGTGGCACGAATGCAGCGTATGGGTATGCGTGTCGCACAGGATGCGCATCTCGACCTCCCCGGTCATCCATCCGTCCCGACGCCCGCCTTAAGACGGACCGCGAGCCCCTCGCCCGCAAGGAGCCCCATCACGCTCGCCATCATGAGACCCCTCGTCCAACCCGAGGAGTCCCCCAGGCAGGAAAGGCCCTCGACGCTGGTGCGGAACTCCGCATCCATGCGGACGCGGTTGCTGTAGAACTTGAGCTCGGGAGAGTATAGCAGCGTCTCCTCGGCGGCGAAACCGGGAACCACCTTGTCCACGGCAAGCATGAAGTTGATGATGTTCGTCATCGCCCGATATGGCATCGCCGCCGTGATGTCGCCCGCCTCGGCATCGGGGAGCGTGGGGCGGACGTTGGACCGCGCAAGCTCCTTGGGCCAGGTGCGGCCCCCCGCGAGGATGTCGCCGAAGCGTTGCACCAGAATGTGGCCCGCGCCCAGCATGTTCGTCAGCTCGCCAACCTTCTGCGCGTAGGCGATGGGCTGGTCGAACGGCTCGCGGAAGTTCTGGGAGACGAGCACCGCAAGGTTCGTGTTGTCGCTCTTGCGCGTCTTGTAACTGTGCCCGTTCACCACGGCGAGGCCGCCGTCGTACATCTCCTGCGAGACAAAGCCCCCCGGGTTCTGGCAGAACGTCCGCACCTTGTTGCAGTAGGGTTTGGGATAGCCGATGAGCTTCGACTCGTAGAGGACGTTGTTCACCGTTTCCATGACCTCGTTGCGCACCTCGACGCGCACCCCGATGTCCACCGGCCCCGGGGCATGGGCGATGCCGTGCTCGACGCACACGCGCTCGAGCCAGTCGGCCCCGCGCCGCCCGGTCGCCACCACCACGTCGCCCGCGGAGATGACGGAACGCACGCCGGACGCGTCCTCGACGGCGACCCCTCGGGCGCGGCCGTCCTCCACGAGGACCTCGCGACATGCGGTCTCGAACAGCATCGTGACGCCCGCGTCGTGCAGGGCCCGCTCGATGCGGCGGTAGATCTGCTGCGCGCACTCGGTTCCCAGATGGCGGATGGGGCAGTCGACGAGCTTGAGGCCCGCGGCGATGGCGCGGCGGCGGATCTCCTTGCGCGCCTCCTCGTTGCCGATCCCCTCGACATGGTCGTCGGCACCGAAGGCGAGGTACATGGCGTCGACGCGGTCGATCGCCTCCTGGGCGCGCGCCTCGCCGATGAGCTCGGGGAGGTCGCCTCCCACCTCGTGGGAAAGGGACAGCTTGCCGTCGGAGAAGGCCCCCGCGCCCGAAAAGCCCGTCGTGATGCGGCAGGGGTCGCACCCTGCGCAGCCGCCCGAGCGGGTTTTGGGGCAGAACCGCTCCTCGACCGGCAGGCCCCGCTCCACCATCACGACCGACCGGGCACCGGCGTTTTTGACGAGCGCGAGCGCGCAGAAGATTCCCGCCGGGCCGGCGCCCACGATGACGACATCGGCCTGGGACGGGACCTCGGGCCGGGCGCTCACAGCAGGCCCCGCTCTTCGAAGAGGTCGATCGTCTCCTTGAGGGACACCTTGTTGCTGACCAGCTGACGATAGGTGACCGTCTTCACCTTGCCCGCCGCCCGCAGTGACTCGATGCGGGCGAGCGTGTCGGCGTACCGCCCGCGCACGTCGTCGACGAGGTCCTCGAACGAGGCAAGCCGCTCGAGCACGTCCTCCATAGGGGTCTCCCCCGCCCCCAGCGCCGCACCAGATTCACCGCGCACGGTCAGGCGCCTTGCTTCGCGTTCGTCCAGATTGTCCATGGCAGCCACCTCAGCCTTTTGCACTCCAACGGGTTGCACCGCGCCGATGACACGTCGTCATGCGGGGCACCCATATGCTTTCACCCTGTTTGCCCCATTGTAGCGCCTACGGCTCTTTTGGTTCGCCACCTTGTACGCACATGGTAGTTGCCGGCGGAATTTCCAATGATTTGTCGGCGGAATTTCCGAATCTAAGAGTATCGAGGGCGCCCGTCCGGCCGTTCGCCCTTATACTGAGAGGAAGGTTCGCTTGCCATCGGCTCGTATCCATGGGAGGAAACATGGACGGCACCCTCTACATAAAGCGCCTTACCGACCCTCTCATTGAAGAGTATCTTTCCGTCTTTGGGGCGGTGGTTGTCGAGGGACCAAAATGGTGCGGCAAGACCACCTCTTCGTCGCGTGTCGCCGCATCGGAAATCGGTCTGGCCAACCCGGCTGGGCGTTTCCAAAACCGACGGCTCGCCGACACCGAACCCGCCCTCGCCCTCGCGGGGCAGCGTCCCCGGCTTATCGATGAATGGCAAGAGGTACCCCACATATGGGACGCTGTACGCTATGCATGCGATGAGGCCCACGGCAAACCGGGGCAGTTCATCCTCACCGGGTCGTCGGTCCCCCGACCTAAAAAAGAGCGGGGGGCAAACGACCCCATGCACAGTGGTGCCGGGCGCTTTGGCAGAGTGCGCATGTCGACGCTCACCATGTTTGAGATGGGCAAGTCGAGCGGCGCGATCAGCCTCTCCGGCCTCATCGACGGCAAGCGCTATGCCACGGGCCCTTCCCCTTTGGGGCTGGAAGATGTTGCCGAGACCGTCTGCCGTGGCGGATGGCCCGCCGGGGTTTCAATGACCTCCAAGCAGGCATCGATCATCGCCCAGAACTACCTAGAGGCCGTGGCGACATCCGACATATCGAGAGTCGACGGCGTCAGACGCAGCCCTGAGAGAACGATGCGCATCCTCGCTTCGCTTGCCCGCAACGAGTCGACCTTGGCGACAAACAAGACGCTCCTTGCCGACCTCGACGGCATGGGCATGGCAGACTCGACATTGCGCGACTATCTCGACGCCCTCAAGAGAATCTATCTCATCGAAGATGTACCGGCATGGAATCCCGCGCTCAGGTCCCCCGTCAAGATCCGTGCGGCATCCAAGCACCACCTCGCAGACCCGTCCCTTGCCGCCGCCGCGCTAGGGGCATCGCCAAGCTCTCTCATCGCCGACCTTAAGACGCTGGGCCTTCTCTTCGAGTCTCTCGCAATCCACGATCTCAAGGTGTACGCACGGGTATGTGGGACACACGTCATGCACTATAGAGACGACTCCGACCTCGAGGTCGACGCGATCGTCAGCGCAGGCAACGGCACTTGGGGGGCCATTGAGATCAAACTGGGGGCAGCGCAGGAGGACGCTGCCGCGGCCGCCCTCAACTCTCTCGAGAAAAAGATGGTCAACCGCGGCGAGCGCCCCCCGGCATTCAAGGCGATCGTAGTGGGGACTGGCTCGTTTGGCTATACGAGAGAAGACGGCATTCAGGTCGTCCCCTTCGACCAGCTGGGTGCGTAGACGCGGAGCTAGCGCGTCCGCGCGTCGAGCTCGCCGGCGAGCTCTTCAATCGTGACGCCCCAACGCTCGCAGATCACGAGCAGGTGGTAGAGGACGTCGGCCGCCTCGTAGCGGATGTGGTCGTGGTCGTTGTCCTTGCAGGCCAGCGTCACCTCGCAGGCCTCTTCGACAAGCTTTTTGAGGGGCTTGTCCTGCGGACCGTCGAGCAGGCGCTTGGTGTAGCTCTCCTCGGGGTCCGCGCCCCGACGCTCGTGAATGACGCGGGCCAGGCGCGCAAGCGTCGTCCCCAGGTCGCCGTCGACGACTCCGGCGGTCCTCTCCCCCATGGCTTTCTCCTCTCGGTTGTCCGGGCGCCCATGCACCCGGCGGTTACTTCAGCGGCGTTGCTGCGACCTCGCGGTAAAAGCAGCTGCGGTGCCCGGTATGGCAGGCGGGGCCGGGCGAGTCCACGAGCACGAGCAGGGTGTCGGCGTCGCAGTCCACGAGCACCCGGCGCACCTGCTGCATGTTCCCGCTCGTTGCGCCCTTGTTCCAGAGCTCGCCGCGCGAGCGCGACCAGAACCACGTGGTGCCCGTCGAAAGCGTCAGCGCGAGCGACTCGGCGTTCATCCAGGCCACCATGAGCACCTCGCCGGTGCCCTCCTGCTGCACCACGGCAGGGACCAGGCCGCGCTCGTCGAAGCGCACCCCCAGCCCCGCCACCGCGGCGGCGTCCCACGTGCCGCCCACCGCAAGAGCGAGGGGGTCGATGGGCTCCCCCGCATAGACGCGCGCGCTCGTTGCCGCGCCCGCCGCCGCACCCGTCTCTGTACTCGTCTTCGCGCTCATCGCCCAAAGTCCAATCGCACGGGGATGCCCTCGCCCGCCATGTACTCCTTGACTTGGCGGATCGTGTAGGTGCCGAAGTGGAACACGCTCGCGGCGAGCACCGCGTCGGCCTCCCCCTCGATGACGCCCTCGGCGAAGTGCTCGAGGGCGCCCACCCCGCCCGAGGCGATCACGGGGATGGGCACGGCGCGGGCGACGGCGCGGGTCAGGGCGAGGTCGAACCCGTCCTGCGTGCCGTCGCGGTCCATGCTCGTGAGCAGGATCTCGCCGGCGCCGCGCCGGGCCGCCTCCTCCGCCCACGACACGGCGTCGTAGCCGGTGGCCGTGCGGCCGCCCGCCACGTAGACCTCCCACTTGTCACCCGGCCCCACGTGCTTGGCGTCGATCGCCACCACCACGGCCTGGCTGCCGAACGCCGCCGCGGCGCGGGTGATGAGGCTCGGGTCGGCCACGGCGGCCGAGTTGAGCGAGCACTTGTCGGCCCCCGCGGCGATCATGGCGCGCAGGCCGGCCACGTCGCGGAAGCCCCCGCCCACCGTGTAGGGGATGCGCACCTCGCGCGCGGCGCGCGAGGCCATGTCGACGGTGGTGGCGCGGTTGTCGCTCGTGGCGGTGATGTCGAGGAAGACGACCTCGTCGGCGCCTTCGCGGTCGTAGAACGAGGCGAGCTCCACCGGGTCGCCCGCATCGCGCAGGTCCACGAAGTTCACGCCTTTGACGACGCGGCCGTCCTTGACGTCCATGCAGGGTATGACGCGCTTGGTCAGCACGGCTCTCCCTCCCCTCGCTCGTCTTGAGCCACCGCCAGGGCCTCCTCGAGCGTGAAGGCGCCCTCGTAGAGCGCACGCCCCGTGATGGCCCCCTCCACGACGTCCGCGCCGAGCGCCGCCAGGGCCTCGACGTCGGCAAGTGTCGCGATGCCACCCGAGGCGACCACCGGGAAGCCGGCCGCTCGGGCGATGCGGCGGTACGCCTCGGCGTTCACGCCCGACTGCATCCCGTCGCGGGCGATGTCGGTGAACACGAGGTGGCGAAAGCCCATCGAGGCGAGGCTGCCCACGAGCTCGTCGGCCCCGATGCGGGCCTCCTCGCGCCAGCCGTTGACGGCGACCTGGCCGTCACGCGCGGCGACGTCGGCCACGAGCAGGTCGCCGAAGCGCGCGGCCGCCGCGCGGGCGAGCTCGGGGTCGCGCACGAGCACCGTGCCCAGGGCGATGCGGCTCGCGCCCGCCGCGGCAAGCTCCTCGATGCGCTCGAGCGTGCGGACCCCTCCGCCCACGTCGACCTTGATTCCCTCGACGGCGCAGATGGCGCGCAGGGCGCGGTCGTTGGCGGCACGGGACTCCCCGTCCTCCTCGAACGCCGAGGAGAGGTCGACCACGTGGACCCAGCGCGCCCCGCGCCCCGCGAAGTCGCGGGCCACGGCGACGGGGTCGTCGGCGTACACGTCGACCTGCGCACGGTCGCCGCGCTTGAGGCGGACCACCTTGCCGCCGAGCAGGTCGATGGCGGGAAACAGGATCATAGGGAGCCCCCTCGGGCTATGCGGACGAAGTTCTCCATGATGCGCGCGCCGGCGCCCGAGGACTTTTCGGGGTGGAACTGGCACCCAAAGAGGTTGCCCCCGTTCCACACCGCGCTCGCGAAGCGCGTGCCGTGCTCGGTCGTGGCAACCACGCGCTCCTCTTTGGCAGGAACGCACACGTAGGAATGGGTGAAGTAGAAGTGCGTGCCGCTCTCGACGCCGGCGAACAGCGGGCAATACCGGGCATAGCCGGTGAGGTCGACGGCGTTCCAACCCACATGGGGCACCTTGACCCCCTCGCCGGAGAGGCGCACCACGTCGCCCCCCATCATGCACAGCCCCGGCGTCCACGGCCGCTCCTCGCCGGGGACAGGCGGCAGGGCGCTCTCGTTGCCCCGGTCGAAAAAGACCTGCATGCCCAGGCAGATGCCCAGAATGGGCCGGCCGGTGCGCAGCAGGTCCCACAGCGCGCCGTCCTGTCCCGAGGAGCGCATGTAGGACATCGCGTCGTCGAACGCCCCCACGCCGGGCACGACCGCCGCGTCGGCGGACGCCACGACGGCGGGGTCGTCGGTCACCGCGACGCGGGCCCCGGCGGCCGCCAGCCCCCGTTCGACGGAGAGCAGGTTGCCTTTGTGGTAGTCCACCACCGCAACGACGGGCGCGCCCATCAGAGGCTCCCCTTGGTCGAGGGGACGCCGGCCACGCGCGGGTCGATCCGCACGGCTTCCATAAGGGCACGGGCAAGCGCCTTGAAGGCCGCCTCGGCGATGTGGTGCGCGTTCTCGCCGGCAAGCTGGCGCACGTGCAGGGTGACGCCCGCGTTCGCGGCGAAGGCGATCAGGAACTCCTTGACGAGCTGCACGTCGAACGTACCGATGCGCTCGACGGGAAACCGCAGGTCGACGTGGGCCTGGCCGCGGCCCGAGACGTCGATCGCGCACAGCACGAGCGCCTCGTCCATGGGAACGGCGGCGCTGCCGTAGCGCGCGATGCCCCTCATGTCGCCGAGGGCGTCGCGCACGACACCCCCGAGCACGATGCCCACGTCCTCCACCGTGTGGTGGTCGTCGACCGCGGTGTCGCCGCTCGCCCGCACCTCGAGGTCGAGCAAGCCGTGGCGCGCCAGGGCGTCGAGCATGTGGTCGAGGAAGGGCACGCCCGTCCCTACCGAGGCCGAGCCCCGCCCGTCGAGGCACAGCTCGACGGAGACGTCGGTCTCGCGTGTCGTACGGCGTCGGGCCGCATGGCGCTCCATCGGGGTCCCCCTAACTTTCGATGACAGAAACCAGTCCGAGCACGTCCCGCAGCGCCGCGACGAGACGGTCGTTTTCCTCGGGCGTGCCCACCGTCAGACGCAGGCACCCCTCGAGACCGGGCGTGTGGGAGAAGTTGCGCACGAGCACCGAATGCTCGCATGCCAGGCGCTCATGCACCTCGTCGGCACTCGGCAGGCCGGGAACATCCGGAGAGAGGCGCACGAGCACGAAGTTCGCCTCCGAAGGATACACGCACACGGAGCCCGAGCCAAGGCGCTCCCCCACCTCGTCTGCAAGCGCGGCGAGGCGCTCGCCGAGGAGCGCGCGGTTCTCCACGAGCGCGTCGCGGGCTGGCTTCAGGGATGCGCGCATCTCGACCACCGTCTCGGCGGCGACCTGGTCGAAGCGCGACACCGAGTAGGGCTGGCGCACCGCGAGCAGGGCGTCGGCCACCTCGGGCGCGCACACGACGAACCCCAGCCGCGCGCCGGCGAGGGCGTAGGCCTTGCTGAGCGTCTTGAGCACGCAGACGTTGCCGTACTCCCCGACGAGCGGCATGCAGCTCGCCGCGGGGTCGGCGAAGTCGGCATATGCCTCGTCGACCACCACGAGCGCATCCGTCCCCTCGGCGAGGCGCCGCACGAACGCGGGGTCGGCGAGGTTGCCCGAGGGGTTGTTGGGCGAGGTCACGAACACGACGTGGGCGCCGCGCGCCGCTGCGAGCAGCGCCTCCTCGTCGAGCGAGAAGTCGGCGTTGCGCCGCACCGGGAGCACCGAAGTGCCCGTGAGCTTGGCGTAAAGTGCATAAGCCGAGAACGTCGGCACGCAGTCCACCATCGTGCGGCCCGGCCCGCCAAAGGCGAGCAGCAGGTTGAAGATGAGCTCGTCGCCGCCGTTGCCCACCACGATGCCGCGCGCAGGCACCCCCCACATCCCGGAGAGCAGCCCGCGCAGCCTGCGGCTCGTGGCTTCGGGGTAGCGGTGCGCCGGCACCTCAGCCAGGCGGCGCGCCATCTCGGCGCGGACCTCGCAGGGCAGGCCGTAGGCGTTCTCGTTGGCGGAGAGCATGACCTCGACCTCGCGCATGTCGGGGTCGTAGGGCTCGAGGCCGGCCAGGTCGTCTCGTATGAGCGGGGTCGCCATCTACGCCTCCTTCGCCTCGGCGCGCTCCCGCATCACCGTGCGGCGCATAAGGGCGCTCTGCGCGTGCGCCCACAGGCCCTCGGCGGTCGCGAGCGTGGCCACGTCGTCGCAGTCGGCGTCGAGCCCCTCGTAGGAGTAGCAGATGACCGACGACTTCTTGACGAACTGCTCCACGGACAGCGGGCTCGAGAAGCGCGCCGTGCCGCCAGTGGGGAGGGTGTGGTTGGGGCCGGCCACGTAGTCACCGAGCGGCTCGGAGCTCCAGGTGCCCACGAAGATCGCACCCGCGTTCCTGATGCGGCCGAGCAGCTCCATGCCCTGCGCCATCTGCACCTCGAGGTGCTCGGGGGCGATCTCGTTCACCGCGTCGATCGCCTGGCCCACGGTGGGGCACAGCACAACGAGGCCGTTGGCGTCGAGCGAGGCGCGCGTGATGTCGGCGCGGGGGCTCTCCGCAAGCAGCTCCCCTATGATCTTCTCGACCTCGCAGGCCAAAGCGGGATCGGTCGTGACCAGGTACGATGCGGCCATGGGGTCGTGCTCGGCCTGCGCCATGAGGTCGATGGCCACGAGGCGCGGTTCGGCCGTGCCGTCGGCCAGCACGCAGACCTCGGAGGGGCCGGCCACCATGTCGATGCCGCAGTCTCCCGAGACGAGGCGCTTGGCGGCGGCGACGTAGGCGTTGCCCGGACCGGTGATCTTGGCGACGCGCGGCAGCGACTCGGTGCCGTAGGCGAGCGCGGCGACGGCCTGGGCGCCTCCCACGGTGTAGATCTCGTCGACCCCGGCCACCTTGGCGGCGCACAGGGTGTAGGGCGAGAGCTTGCCGCAGGCCTGGGGCGGGGTGACCATCACGATGCGCTCAACCCCGGCCACCTTGGCCGGGATGGCGTTCATGAGCACGGTCGAGGGGTACTGGGCGCGCCCACCGGGCACATAGATGCCCACTGACTCGAGCGGGGTGACCTTTTGCCCCAGAATCGTACCGTCGGGCCGGGTCACGAACCACGATTGCTGCACCTCGCGCTCGTGGAAGTCGCGGATTTGGCGGGCGGCCTTGCGGCACGAGGAAAGGAACTCCTCGCCCACCTCGTCGAGCGCGGCGTCGATGTCCTCGGCGGGCACGCGGAATGAGGCGAGGTCGACGCGGTCGAACTTCTTTTCGAACGCGCGCACGGCCTCGTCGCCCCCGGCGCGCACCTCCTCGACGATCTGCGCCGCGGAGGCGACGACTTCGGCGGGGAGCGACCCCTTGCGCTCGAGCATGGCTTCGGTCAGACGCTCGCCCGCGGCGAGTGTGATGGTTTTCATGGAAGGCCTTCCTTTCGTTCGTGCGGCGATTCGGCGGAGGGGCACCCGGGGCCGCGTCACATCGGGACCGCGGCGTCGGCGCTGCGGCGCACGGCGCGCTCCAACCGGCGTGCAAGGTCGAAGACGCGCGCGTCGGAGCGCGCCGCCGACGGGTTGGCAAAGAAGCGTGCCGAGCACGGCATGACCTCGTCTACGACCACGAGGTCGTTCTCGCGCAGCGTGGTGCCCGTCGCCGTGATGTCGACGATGCGGTCCGCCATGCCCACGAGCGGGGCGAGCTCGATGTTGCCGTGGAACTTGAGCACGTCGGCCTCGATGCCGATGCGCTCGAAGTAGGAGCGGGCGATGTGGGGGTACTTGCTGGCGACACGGATACGGCCGAGGCGCTGGTAGTCGCGCTCGATGCGGTCGCGCGCACCGGAGGGCTCGGCGACGACCATGCGGCAATCCCCGTAGCGCAACCCGACGAGCTCGAGCACCTCGAGGCCCGCCTCGACCAGGGAGTCGCGGCCGCAGATGCCGCAGTCCGCCCCGCCGAACGCGACGAAGGACGGCGCATCGGTCGGCCGGACGATGATGTAGTCGACGTCGCCGGCGTGGACGACCAGCTGCCTTCCGGCGTCGGCAAGGCCGGCCGTGTCGAGGCCGGCGCGCGCGAGCAGCTCGACAGCCCCGGGAAACAGCGACCCCTTCGAGACCGCGACGCGCAGGGGACGCCCTGCGAGGTCGCCACGCCGCTGCGCGGCAGCCTGCAGGGCGTCGAGCGACAGGGCGAACCCCGCCGCAGGGCGCGGCGCGCCGAAACGGCCGAGAACGCGGTCGTAGCGCCCGCCCTGGCCGAGGCGCTCCCCCATGCCCGCGGCGTTCGCCTCGAACACCATGCCGGTGTAGTAGCCGAAGGCGCCCATGACGGAGAAGTCGACCGCCACGCGCCCGGCGACCCCGGCCCCGTCGGCAGCGGCAAGCAGGGCGTCGAGCTCGTCGAGGCAGCCGGAGGCACACCCGCACGGGGCGAGCAGGGACCGGGCG
>DBEYOB010000200.1:0-5447 GCA_048173955.1 Coriobacteriales bacterium | reverse complement strand
AGGCCGACGCGTTCGGCCTCGCCCCGGCCGACGTCGCCTGGGAGCTCGCCCCGCTCGCGTGCGTGCGCGCCTGCGCCGACCCGCAGGACTGGGCGCGCGTGGCGGCAGCGGCGGCGGAAGGGGAGGACCATGCCGGCCTCGTCGGCGCGCTCGACGCCGCGATGGGCACCCTGTCCGAGGCGGACGACCTGCTGTCGTTTTTGCCGAACCTCTCCTATCAGAGCTCGCTGCTCAAGCCCGACCAGCTCGCGTCGTGGGTGCGCGCGCTCGACGCCGTCGACCCCGCCGCGGTGCGCGGGTCGCACGTGCGCGCGGCGTTCGCCCTCGACCCCGACGCCCCGTGCCTGCCCGCCGAGGTGCTCCGCGTCTACGAGGCGGTCCTCGCGTCGGCGGCCGCGGCGCTGCCCGCGGGGTTCGAGACGGCCTACGTCCCCTGCGCGGCGGGCGAGGGGGCGGTCGACGCCTTCGCGCGCGTGCTGCCCGACGTCACGATGCGCGCCCAGTTCGGGGAGTTCTCGCACATGCTCGCCGCCGCCATGGTGCGCGCGGTCGAGCTGCGCGGCGCGCGCGAGACGCGCGGGGGCCTCGGGGCCGCCGCGGGGTGCTCGCTGCTCTCCGACGAGTTCGCCGACTGGAAGGCACCCCTGGTGGCGGCGATCCTGCCCCCCAACGGCGGGGAATGGACCAAGTCGGTCGTCTCGGCCTCCGACCCGCGCTGGGTCCTCGGCACGCCCCCGCGCAGCCGGGCGAACTACGCGTTGATCCAGCAGGCGCTGTCGCACCAGGAGCCGGGCGGGGCGACGGTGCTGCTCGTCTGCAACGCGGTCCTGCATTCTTCCACGGGAAGCGAGCTCAAACTGCGCCGCGCCCTCGCCGCGTCGGGGCGCGTTCGCCTGGTCGCCTCGCTGCCCGCGCGCATCTACGGCGACGGCAGGCCGGCGATGAGCGCGGTCGTCTTGGGCGACCCGCGCCCCGAGGCGGCGTGCCTGATGGTCGACGCGCTCGGTCTGGCCGCGCCCAATCCCGACGCCGACCCCTGCGCCTTTGTCGGCGACGGTGCCGTCGAGGGCGTGCCGCAGCGCGTCCTGCTCAAGGACGCCGCCGAGAGGGTCGTCGGGGCGTGCCGGGCGTGGCTGGAGCGCGGCGAGGTGGTCGAGGAACCCGGATTCGCCCGGGTCGTCGGCGCCGCCGAGCTTGCGGAAAACGACGGGGCTCTGACGCCCTGGACGTACGTGCGCGCGTAAGGCCTGCGCTACCGACCGCATCCCTGCGGGCGGAAGGAGATGGGACGGCCCCCGGCGCATGCGGGATGCGCGCCGGGGGCCGTCTGGTTCGATGCGCGTCCCGACGACGGGGCTTTCCGCCGCCCGGTGCGGGGTCGACGGGGCTTCCGACCGGTCTAGGGGGTCGCGATCGGCCCGACGCTGGCCGTGATCCTGGCGAAATCGTCGGCGTGGGCGAGGTAGGTCTCCCAGTCGTCGGTGTTGGTGCTCGCCACGCCCCCGAAGCGGGTCGTCGCCCCGAGCCCGAAGCCGATCACCTCGCAGCGGGCGCCGCCTTCGGGCGTGCCGCCTGCACCGGGCTGCTGGAGCGCCCAGAACGGGTCCTCTTCGCCCGGCCGCGCGAAGCGCAGGGGGGCGTATTCGACGAACCCCGCGTTGCCGAGGACGTCGCGCGCCTCGGCGAGCTGGGCGGCCGCCAGGTCCTCCGAGGCGCGCGCGACGCGCTCCCCGGTCCACGGCTCGAGCAGGAGGTGGTGGGCCGGCATGCGCGTGAACTGGACGATCGACCGCCTGAACGCCCGGGTGTCGGGCGCGTCGAACCCGTAGGCGAGCACGATGCCGAGCGTCTTGTTGCTGTAGGCGCGCAGGAAGCTGTCGACGACGTAGTTGAAATCCTGGAGGGCGTCGGCATGGTTGAGGCGCGCAAAGTCGGCGCTGTCGAGCGCCAGGAGCTCGAAGTCGAAGCGCGTGACGCCGGCGCGGCGCAGGAAGGGCATGCTCGCCCCGCTCACGTTGCAGATCGACGCCCGGCAGCTCGTGGGCGCGCCCTCCTCGACCGCGAGGCTCTGCCGCAGCGTGCGGCAGGTCTGCCACAGCTCCTCGGCGGGCGCGTTGGTCGCGATGCCGCCTCCCAGGCGCACGGCCGCCACGCTGCAGTCCGAGAATTCCGACGCGTTCGCGGCGATCTCGCGGCGCAGGGCCCCCAGGTAGGCCGCCGCGCGCTTGCCGTCCCAGCCCACGATGCGCTCGCGCTCGGGGCGGCCGCGCCGCTCCACCGCGAAGGGGAGCCTGAGCTCCGCGACCACCCGGCGCGGGGCGCGGCGCGGGGCGGCGGCCGTCTCCCCGCCGCCCTCTCCGTCCCGGGCGTTCCGGGTTTCCAAAGTCGTTTCCGAAGTCTGCACCGTGTTCTCCTTCGCGCATCCTATTCCGTGCGGCCGCCCGCGTCCTCCCGGATGCAGGGACGGCCGCGGGGGAACTGGCAGGCCGTAAGGTCGTATGCCGGAAGACCCGCATGCCAAAAGACCGGCACGCCATGAAGCTGAATGCCGGTAAACCGGCACGCCATACTATATCAAAACGCTATGCGTGGGCGGTTTTCTGAAGAAATGCCCGTTGCGAACGATTTGAAAAGGGGTGTTTTCGCCGAACAAGCTATCGATGGTAAATATAGATTTTAAATTGCAATATCTACTTACCATATTCGGGCTTTCCGTCCCTGCGGGCAGATGCGGAACCGGGGCGCAATCGTTCGCGCGACGCATTTTTTCAGAAACTCCCTCACCCGGATGCGTCGCGGGTCAAAAAGCCGTCGATGTCCCCGCCTTCCGCCCCGCATGCTGTGCCGTGCCCGTCCGCCGGGTGCCTGTCGCCCCGCCCGTCCGTCGCACGCCCGCTGTCGCCCGACCGCCGGGACCGGCGTGCGGCTCCCATGGGGGGTCCACCGCACGCCGGTCGTCCGCGACGGTTCGCGCTCAGCCGATGGCCGTTACAGCCCCAGGGCCTTCGCGACGCACTCGCCGGCGACGTAGCCGCTGGTCAGAGCGCTGCCGCAGGAGTTGCCGGCCGTGGGGGTCGAGTACTGGATGCCGATGCGCTGGCCGCAGGTGTTGCCGGCCGCGTACAGGCCCGCGATGGGGGCCTTCTCGCCGGTCAGCACCTGGTAGTTGCCGTCGGTGCAGATGGCGGCGTGCTGGCACAGGCCGTTGGAGGGGTTGCCGCCGGTCGTCGAGAAGTTGAAGAAGAACGGGGCGTCCTTGATGGGCATGAGCAGCTGCGGGTCGATGCCCCAGTCGGTGTCCTCGCCGGCCTCGCACATCTCGTTCCAGTGGGCGACCTCGGCGACGAAGTTGGCCGTGGCCTCCTCGTCGAGTCCGGCGATCTGCGCGACCTCCTCGAGGGTGTCGGCGGCGTACATCGTCGTGTACTCCTTGCCGAAGCGCGAGAAGGCGCGCACGGGGAAGCCGTCGGGGCCGGTCACATAGGCTTCCATGTTCTCGCGGACCTCGTCGCACATGTAGTCGGAGCTGCGGTCCATGGTCTCGTGGCCGTAGCCCTGGTGCGAGAGGTACTCCTCCCAGTTGGAGTCGGTCACCTGGAGCATGAGGAACCCGGCGGGCAGCATGTCGAGGTAGCCGTCGCTGCCGTGCTTGATGAGGCACTCGTTGTAGAAGCGCTTGCCGTCGGCGCCGAAGCAGGGCCAGCAGCCGCCGAACGCCAGGCCCGGCTTGCCGTTGATGCCCACGGACTGCGCGGCGCGCGGGCCGCCCTCCATGGTGCCGCCCGCCCACATGCACATCTTGATGCCGCTGCCGTCGCGGCCCATGCCGCCGATGGAGCCGGTGTTGGTGCGGTCGCTGCCGTAGGACCAGGCCAGGTTGCGCATCTGGTCGGAGAGGTCGAGGCGCATGTCGGGGTTGCCGCCGAAGTCGCCGGCGCACACGATGGTCGCCTTGGCGTTGATCTGGTGGTAGGCGCCCTCAACGTCGCGCAGGATGGCGCCGGTCACCGCGTCGCCGTCCTTGACGAGCTCGATGGCCTGGTAGCCCCAGCGCATCTGGCCGCCCAGCTCCTCGAGCGCGGTGTGCAGCGTGCGGATGACGTAGGGCCACATGTTGATGTTGGAGTCCTCGTCGCGCCACTGGGTCATGCCGATGAACGACTTTTGGCCGCAGTGCTCGCCGTTGAAGTTGGCGTTGCCCTTGTAGTTGGAGGTCTTGGCGTACTTGTCGATGAGATCCTGCGGGATGTAGGTGCACATCCAGTCGAGCATCTCGCCGCCGCGCGTGGCGTAGTCGCGCACGAGCTTCTGGTGGGCGTGGCCGCGGTAGTCGCGCATGTATTGGTTGAAGATGTCCATGGGGTCGATCTCGGGCGTGCCCTTGTCGAGGAACAGCTTCGAGTTGTAACAGGCCATGTCGCAGGCGTACTCGTCGTACTCGTCGTAGGTCTGGGTCTCGGCGAGGATGACGCTGGCGCCCATCTCCTGCGCGCGCAGGGCGGCGGTGGTGCCGGCGTTGCCGGCGCCGATGACGAGCACGTCGCACTCCTCGGTGTCGGCGATGTCCTCGATGACGGGCGCGGTGCCGAGCCAGGCGGGGACGTTCAGCATGAAGTCGGCGGGGGTGATGCCGAGCTCGCCGACCATGCCGCCGGCGGAGAGGATGCCGTCGCCCTTGGAGACGATGTACTCCTCGGGGGTCGTGGCGGCGACCGCATCGGGGTTCTCGCCGTGGCCGTAGGTGGAGTACTGGGACATGATGTCGTAGGTGCCCTCGTAGGCCGGAGCGGCGGGCGCCTCGGCCTCGGCGGCCTCCTCGGCGCAGGCCAGCGATGCGGCGGTCACGCTCGACAGGGCGGCGACGCCCATCGTGCCGGCGGCGGCGCGGGTCAGAAAGTCGCGGCGGCTCATGGTGGTCTGGGACATGTGCGGATCCTTTCTCGTGAGGGATATCCGGCCGCGGCGGACGGCGCTCTGCCGTGCACCGCGGGCTGAGGGCATCTAACCACCGGACGGCCCCGCCGCGCATCACCGCGATTGGTGAGCGCGGTCCAAAAGGGGTTATTGCCCGGTTTCTTGGGCCGTCGACCGGCCGTTTCGTTTGCGCTAGGATATGGGGTGCGGACGGTCCGCCGGTCGGCGCCGCGGCCCGTCCCAAGTAATGACGCTACGTCAACCACGTCGGCAGCGGCGTTCTGCTCCGAACGCGGAAGGGGGAGGCATGGCGCGGGAAGCCGAGGCTCGGTCGGGCCGCCGGGACGGCGGGGTCGCTTGGGGGCGTCTCGCCCTGTCCTCGGCGGGAGCGGGCAGCCTGCTCGCGTTCGCCCTGTGCACGGCGCGCCACGCCGACTCCGCCACGGGCGCCGTGGGGACGTCCGTGTTGGAGGCGGCGGTGCTGGCGCTGCTCGCCGCCGTCGCCGTCGTAGGCGCGCTGCGGGCGGTGCGCC
>DBEYOB010000199.1:0-4380 GCA_048173955.1 Coriobacteriales bacterium | reverse complement strand
GGATTGGAGCAGTTATGGATATCACCGTCACCGGTCGCAACATCGCCGTTACGGATGCGCTCCGCACATATGTCGACGAAAAGCTGCAGGCGGCAACCAACGTCTTCGACATCCCGATGAACGCCGAGGTCGTGCTGCGCGTCGAGAAGAACCCCAGCAACCCGATCCCCCAGGTCGTCGAGATCACGGTCTTCGTCAAGGGCACCGTCGTCCGCGTGAGCGAGGCCGCAGCCGACATGTACGTCGCCATCGACATGGCGGCCGACCGCGTGTCGCGCCAGCTCCGCAAGTTCAAGACGCGCGTCATCGACCGCCGCCAGCGCGTCGCCGCCCCCGTCGAGGCCGCCGAGGCCGAGCTCTCCGACCTCATCGAGCCCGCCGCGCAGCCCGCTCCCGAGGACGAGGAGCAGGAGGAGATCCTGCGCGAGAAGCTCATCGAGTTCACGCCGCTCACGATCGACCAGGCCCTGCTGCAGACCGACCTGCTCGGCCACGACTTCTTCGTCTTCACCAACGTCGACACGGGCGACGTCAACGTCATCTACCGCCGCAAGAACGGCGGCTACGGCATCCTGAAGCCCGTCGCCCCCGCGCCCGCGATGGGCGCGTAGCCCCTTGCCGCGGGGCCTTCGCCGGAAGGTGCGGCGAGGGCGGGAGGCGGCGAAGGTCTGCCGCGTCGAGCGCGTCTCCGCAGCTGCGGGGGCGCGCTCTTTGTATGGTTCCGGGCCGACGGGAGCCGACGCCGCGAACCCGGCGCGCCGAAACAGGGTAACGTAAGCGAAACGAACGACCGCGGCGCCTCCCGTGCGACCCCGCCGGGGACGCGGGGCGCCCCGCCCGCCACACAGAAAGGTGCCGCATGGACGACCTGTCAACGCGCTTCAAGACGTTCTCGACGCACCCCTCGTGCCGCATCGTCGTCGACTCCTGCTCGGACATGACCCTGCCCATGGTGGAGCGGCTCGGCGTCGACCTGATCGAGTTCCCGTTCGTGATGGCCGACGGCGACCATCTCGACGACCAGTACACCTCCATGACGCCCGCCGAGTTCTACGGCCGCATGCGCGCCGGCGAGCGCGTCCTCACGAGCGCCATCCCCACCGGCCGCTTCGTCGAGATCTTCGAGGCGTGCGCGCGCGACGGGATCCCGACGCTCTACCTGAGCTTCACCGCCGGCCTGTCGAGCTCGGTGCACGACGCGCTCCAGGCCGCCTCCATGGTCCTCGACGGGCATCCCGATTTCGAGCTCGTGGTGCTCGACAACTGCCTGCCGTCGCTCACCGTGTCGCTGCTCGCCGCGGAGGCGTGCCGCATGCGCGACGAGGGCGCCTCGATGCGCGAGGTCGCCTGGTGCGAGGCCAACAAGGGTCGCGTCCACGGCTACTTCACCCTCGACACGCTCGACTGGCTCGTGGCGGGCGGCCGCGTCCCCAAGGCTGCCGCGTCGCTGACGTCGATGCTCGGCATGAAGGCCAACCTCAGCTACGACCTCGACGGGGCGCTCACGCTCACCGGCGTGTCGCGGGGCAGGAAGAAGGCGCTCAAGAACATCGTCAAGGAGCTGCGCGAGAACTACGCGGGCGACCCGGGGCGCTTCATCGGCATCGTCGACGCCGACTGCCCCGACGACGCCGACGCGCTCGAGGGCATGGTCCGCGAGGAGCTGGGCGAAAGCTGCCCCCGCATCCTGCGGATGGCGCTCGACCCGACCATCGGCGCGCACGTGGGCCCCGGCATGATCGCCTGCGCGTTCTGGGGCGTCGACCGCGCGTCTGTGGGCGGGCGCGGCAAGCGCTGAGAGCGCCGGTCGCCCCCGCGGCGCCCGCGCATGCGACGCGTCGGACAAACCTCAACCGAACCGGTGCGGAAAGGAACACCAACGTGAACGACACCAAGCAGCACGTCGCCTTCATCGGAACCGGCATCATGGGCGCCCCGATGGCGCGCCACCTGATCGAGGCCGGCTACCCGGTGACCGTCTACAACAGGACCGCGTCGAAGTGCGCCCCGCTCGTCGAGGCGGGCGCCCGCCTCGCCGCGAGCCCCGCCGACGCGGCCGCCCAGGCCGACGTCGTGATCACGATGGTCGGTTTCCCCGAGGAGGTCGAGGAGCTCTACCTGGCGCGCGGCGGGCTCGTCGAGGCCTCGAAGCCCGGCGCCTGCCTCATCGACATGTCCACGTCCTCGCCCGAGCTGGCGCGCGACATAGCCGAGGTCGCCGCCGTGTCGGGCCGCCGTGCGTTCGACGCCCCCGTGACGGGCGGCCAGCAGGGCGCGCAGGCCGGGACGCTCACGGTGTTCTGCGGGGCGACCGAGGAGGACGTCGCCCCCGTCCGCCCCGTGCTCGAGGCGTTCTCCTCGAAGGTGTTCTGCTTCGACGGCCCCGGCAAGGGCCAGATGGCCAAGCTCGCCAACCAGGTCGCGCTCGCCGGCTGCATGGTCGGCCTCGCGGAGGGGATTTCGTTCGCCCGCGAGGGCGGTCTCGACGTCGCCAAGACGCTCGAGGCCCTGGCGGGCGGCATGGCGGCCTCGGCGGCGCTCGACGCGTTCGGCGCCAAGATCGTGGCCGGCGACTTCGCCCCCGGCTTCATGGTCGAGCACTACGTGAAGGACCTGGGGCTCGCCCTCGAGGTCGCCGAGGACGAGGAGCTCACGCTGCCCGGCGTCGAGACGGCCAACCAGCTCTACGGCCTGCTCGCCGAGATCGGCGGCGCGCGCATGGGCACGCAGGCGATCGACCTCGTCTACTCCGACGAGCGGGCCTGCGCCGAGCACGGCCTCGACTGGTCGCTGCTCGAGCGCGACGACGAGGAAGAGGGCGGCGAGTCCGCGGACGGCTCGTGCGGCTGCGGCTGCCACGACCACGACCACGGCGACGGGCACGCCCACGGCGACGGCTGCACGTGCGGCTGCCACGACGGCGAGGGGGTCGAGCTCGACTTCGAGGCCGCCCTGTCCGACGGGCGCGACGGAGACGAGGGTTAACCGTGGACGTGATCATCGTCACCATGCTGTTCGGCGTGCTCGGCATCGTGATCGGCTGGAAGGTCGGCTCGGTGTGGGGCTCGCTGGCCGAGACGGACCGGCAGTACTGGATGCGCAACCTCGCCGTCGTGCTGGTCGGCGTCGCCCTGTCGGCGGTGGTCGCCGCGACGGGCCTGACGACCCTGATGGGCCTCACCGTGGGCCTGATCGGCGGGTCGATCGCCGGCCTCAAGATGGGGTTCGGCAAGTCGGTCGGCGTCTGGCAGAAGCACGACCGCTACTTCAGGGTGAACAAGGAGCACATGAAGGCGAGCGACGCGGCGCAGCGCGCCCGCAGCGAGGGGATGACGGAGCGCCAGCGCGCCGAGCGCGACCTGATGAGCGTCGCCCCGGACGCGGGGTCCGACGACGGGAGCGACGCGCGGGGAAAGGGTATGTGAGATGCAACGAGACGACTTCGAGTTCAGCGTGCTGTGCCCCGCCGGCTTCGAGGGTGCGCTGGGCGACGAGCTGCGCGCGCTCAAGTGCCGCCGCGTCAGGCCGCTGCGCGGCAGCGTCGCCTTCTTCGGAAGCCTGCGCGACGCCTACCGGGTGTGTTTGTGGTCGCGTCTGGCGAGCCGCGTGATCCTGGTGGTCGACCGCGTCGACTGCACGACCGTGGAGGGCTTCTACGACGCGTGCAGCCGCGGGGTCGCTTGGGAGGACCACATCGGCCGCGGCGCCACGATCGCCGTCGAGGCGCGCGGCGGCAACGCCTCCATCCGCGACATGCGCTACACGACGCTGCGCGTGAAGGACGCGATCTGCGACCGCCTGCGCGACGTCTGGGGCGAGCGCCCCTCCGTCGACGCCGACGAGCCCGACGTCCGCGTCTCGTGCATGGTGCGCGAGCGCAAGGCGACCCTGGGCATCGACCTGGGCGGCTCGTCGCTCGTCGACCACGGCTACCGCGTCCCGGCGCGCGGCAAGGCGGCCCCCGGCCACGCGAGCTTCGTGCGCGAGGACATGGCCGCGCTGGTCCTCGCGCTGGGTGGCTGGGGGAAGATCTGCGGCCGCTCCGAGCGCGCGAACCTCGTGGACCCGCTGGGCTCCTCGGCGGCGCTCGCACTCGAGGCCGCCTGCATCGCCTGCGACCGCGCCCCGCGCCTGGCCCGCCGGCACTGGGGCTTTGCGGGGTGGGCCGGCCACGACGCCGCCGCCTGGGCGGAGGAGCTCTCCGCCGCGCAGGCCCGCTTCGACAGGGGGCGCGCCGCCGCCCGCCGCGTCGTGGTGGCCTGCACCGACGAGGGCGTGCGCGCGGAGATCGCCGAGATGGCCCGCCGCTGCGGCGTCGCGGGGGCGCTCGACGTCCAGGCATGCGGGCCGTTCGCGCTCGATCTGGGGGAGGAGCACCTG
>DBEYOB010000198.1:0-28615 GCA_048173955.1 Coriobacteriales bacterium | reverse complement strand
TGGGTGATGTCGCCATCTTCACCGAGATGGGCCGCTTCATGCTGGCACCCTACGGCGCACTTGTCACCACCGTGCTGCACCAGAAGCATATTTACAAGGAGTACATCGGCGTTGACGCCTGCGCGGCCAACCTCATGAGGCCGGCGGTCTACGGCGCCTACCACCACGTCACGGTGCTCGGCAAGGAGAACGAGCCCGCCGACCATGTGTACGACGTGGTGGGGGGCCTATGCGAGAACTGCGACAAGTTCGCGGTCGACCGCGCCCTGCCGCGCGTCGACATGGGCGACGTCCTCTTCATCCACGACGCGGGGGCCCACGGCTCCAGCATGGGCTACAACTACAACGGCAAGCTGCGCTCCGCCGAGGTGCTGCTGCGCGAGGACGGATCGCACCTCCTCATCCGCCGTGCCGAGACCCCCGCGGACTACTTCGCGACGCTCGGCTTCGACGGGGCGCCGCAAAGCTCGCTGGCATACCGGGGGGAGCCGCTTCCGATGTACGAGGGGCTCCTCAAGGCCGACGCCGACGCCCAGGCCGCCTTCTCCTCCAGCAAGGCCGCCTCGTGGAGGCCGGGGGTATAGCCGGGTGTGAGGCCCTCTGGCCACGCGTTCTGTGGAGCCATCGTAGGTTTTGCCCGAACGGGCTTGGGGAGCTTGCCAGAAAGGTTCCCAGCGTATAAAGTATTCAATCGCGTCTGCTGCACGGCAGACACCAAGCGGGAGCAATCCCCACCTTTCGGCGCTTTTCTGCAGCTGTCTGGTCGAACGCGATAGCCACGTGCCCACACGCACGTCTTCGATGTTCTCCCGGATGCCGCAGGGCGTCCGGGAGTTTTTGTATGCAAGACATGCCGCCCAAGCGGTCCCTACGAGGAGGTGTTTCGCATAGCCAAGTCCGACGAGCCTCGCATCAACGAGGCAATCCGTTGCCAGACGTGCCGCCTGATCGGCGTCGACGGCAGCCAGCTCGGCATCTTCGCTATCCGCGATGCGCAGCGCGTGGCCGACGACCAGGGTCTCGACCTTGTCGAGATCGCCCCGAACGCCGAGCCCCCGGTGTGCCGTGTCATGAACTACGGCAAGTACAAGTACGAGCAGGAACTCAAGGCCAAGGCCGCGCGCAAGAACCAGGTCAAGGTCGACATCAAGGAGATGAAGTTCCGCCCGAAGATCGACACCGGCGACTACGAGACGAAGAAGCGCCACGTCGTGCGCTTCCTCGAGTCGGGCGCCAAGGTCAAGATCACGATCATGTTCCGCGGCCGCGAGATGGCGCATCCCGAGATCGGCCTGAACATGCTCGAGAAGCTTGCCGAGGACCTGAAGGACTATGCGGTCGTCGAGGTTCCGCCGAAGCTCGAGGGACGCAACATGCACATGCTGCTCGGGCCCCAGCGCACCAAGCCCGCCGCCAAGGCGGCGGACGAGCAGCCCGAGGAGTAGGCGCTCGGCGGCTCTTTCCCATCGGTACCACACCGGGTTGCGCGTTCCCGGTTGAGCGACAGATATAAGGAGACCTTCCATGCCCAAGATGAAGACCAACAAGACGGTTGCGAAGCGCTTCCGCACGACCGGCAGCGGCAAGCTCATGCATGCCAAGCGCAACAAGCGTCACATCCTCACCAAGAAGACCCCCAAGCGCAAGCGTCAGCTGCGCGGTCAGGCCGTGCTCGACAACACCAACGCGGCCAAGTACGTCCGTTCGGTCATCAACCACTAAGCTGCGGCCGAACCGCAATCCCAACGTCTGTTTTACGAGGAGTGACAAACAATGGCTCGTGTCAAGCGTGCAGTCAATGCCAAGAAGAAGCGTCGCCGCATCCTTAAGCTCGCCAAGGGTTACTACGGCCAGCGTTCGCGCTGCTACCGCAAGGCCAAGGAGCAGGTGCGCCACTCGCTGATGTACCAGTATCGCGACCGTCGCACCAAGAAGCGCGAGATCCGCAAGCTCTGGATTCCCCGCATCAACGCCGCCTGCCGCATGAACGGCATGAGCTACTCCCAGTTCATGCACGGCCTGAAGCTTGCCAACATCATGCTCGACCGCAAGGTCCTCTCGCAGATGGCCATCGAGGACGCCCCCTCGTTCGCCGACCTCTGCACCATCTCGAAGGACGCCATCGCCAAGGCTGCCACGGTCAACGCCTAACCAGGCGCGCGCCCGCGCGGTCGGCGCCTGAGCGTCCGCCCGACGTACGCAGACAAGAGGGTCCGCCCGTTTCCGCAAGGAAGGGCGGACCCTCTTTTTTCGTTTGTCTAGAGGGGCGTCTCCGACGGGCCGCCTCCGGCGGGCCGAGCTCGGGAAGAGCTTGGCAATGAAGCCGTGCCGGATGGGCCGTGCCGGACTGGCCTGTGCCGGACGGATTCGGGAGCATGCGGTGGGTCGGAGAGGGGATTGGCCTGGCGGAAGGGCACCGGGGTGCCTAGGCGTTGCGCGAACCGCGGTCGGGGCCGGATTCGGAACCGTCCTCGAGGCCGTTGCCGGAATCGGGGCCGCGGCGTGCATCCTTTCCATGGTGCGGCCGGTTGGTCGCGTCGTCGAAGACGGGGTCGTCCGCGGGCAGTATGGCGTCGACGTGCGTTTCCGGGTTGTAGTAGTGGCGCAGCACGGGTTCGAAGAGATGCAGCTTGACGACGAAGGCGACCGAGATGACGACGAGCACGACGAAGATTGCGATGCGCGGCCCCAGCGTGACCTGCGTGATGGCGAAGGCCCCGATCGACAGCAGGATGCTCCAGGCGTAGATGAGCAGGACGGCCTGCCGCTGGTTGAAGCCCTGGCTGATGAGCCGGTGCTGGATGTGGCCCTTGTCCGCCTGTCCGATGCTCGTGTGGCCGCGGCGGCGCCTGATGATGGCGGCGAAGGTGTCGATAATCGGCACGCCGGCGACGATGAGGGGCACGATGAGGGTCGTGAGCGCCGCCGTGCGCGTCACGCCGAGCAGCGCGACGACCCCGAGCAGGAAGCCGAGCGTGAGCGCCCCCGAGTCCCCCATGAAGATGCTTGCGGGGTTGAAGTTGAAGCGCAAGAAGCCCACGCAGCACCCGGCGAGCGCGACGGCGAGCGCCGCGGCGTCGAGGCGTCCCGACATGAGCGTAAGGACGAACAGCGAGATCGAGGCTATCGCCGTGATGCCGGCGGCAAGGCCGTCGAGACCGTCGATCAGGTTGATGATGTTGGCGAAGGCGACCAGGTACACGACTGTGATGGGATAGGCGAGCCACCCCAGCGCCAGCTCCCCCGGACCAAAGGGGTTCACGATGTCGCCGATCAGCAACCCTGCCGCGGCGGCGATGGAAGCGGCGACGATCTGGCCGACGAGCTTCTGGATCGGCTTGAGGGACTTGAGGTCGTCGACCAAGCCGGTCAAAAAGACGACGAGGGCGGAGACGCCGAGCAGACGATAGTCGACGTCCATCTTGGGATGCGGGATGAACACGACGGGCCAGTCGAAACAGGTGGTGCCCACATACTGCGCGATGAGGGCGGCGATCAGGCCGCAGAAGATGGCAACGCCGCCCATGCGGGGAACGGGAACCGTGTTGATGCGTCGCGAACTGGGATAGTCGATGGCGTTGAGTTTGACCGCAAGCCGCTTGACCAGCGGCGTCGTGAGCATGGTGACCGCCAGGCCGATGAGGAACAGCATGAGAAACGGGAACCAGGTAGTCATAGCATCCTCGTGACCGGCGGACAAGGCGCCACGGCGCCCGTGCGGCATGGAGCCGCGGTTGCTGTGCGCGTACGATACTAGCACAACCGCGCATCGCTCCGTTCAGGCCTCGTCCCCTGCTTGCGATATCCAGGTAAACCCTACGCAGTTTGGGACGGATGTCCCATGCCGATGGCGAGCGTTTATCCAGGTAGAACGAATGGACGACCGATGGGGTCGGCCAGTAAGGACCGTCGGGGTCGGCTAGCAAGGACTGCCGGGCAAGGGGTTGCTGGGGGGTGCCGTCCGTGTTCGGGGCGCCGCCTGCGCGCGAAACGGCGGCCGTGCCCGAAGCGGCGCTTGCGTTCAAGATGGGCCTGCTGCATCAAAAAACGGCGCTTGTCTGAAGAAATGCGCGTTGCGAACGATTTAGATGGGCGATTCGTTGCCTTGTGGGAGCTGAGAGGAATGAAATATTGCTAAAACAGAAATTACAGTTTCTATTTGGCCTTCATCTGTCTCAAGCGTCGGCTTACCAGGCTTGCCAAACGTTCTCAACGGCGATTTTTTCAGACATCGGCGCCACATCCCGTTTGTCGCCATCCCGTTCGGATACCATCCCTTCCGGACGCCATCCCGTTCCCGTTGCAGGTCCGCGACGTTTTCCGCGGCGCCTCTTCGCGCTGTTCCCGGTGCGAAACGGAAAGGCGGGAGGCCCGCTCTCTGCGAGTCTCCCGCCTTCGGTGCGGTTGGTGCACTTCGCGTGCGGTTTGCCTTGCCGGGGCGCTATCCCGAGGATGCCGCGTCCCCCGCGGTGGCGGCGTCACTGCCAATCGCGCCGCCGATCGCGTTGCCGCCGACTGTCGCGGCGCTACCTGCCGTCGCGCTTGTTCGCGCGGACGCGGTGCACGATGAGGGCTGCGGCGACGCCGATGAGCGCGACGCCCACCACGGCACCGATGGCCATGGCGACGATGTTGGTCGAGTCTCCGGTCTTCGGCAGCGTCTCGGTGGTGCCCGTTTCGGCGCTGCTCTGCTGGACGACCTTCCAGTTTGCCGTCACGGTGCCGGTGAAGTTGCCCTTGCCCGTAATGGTGGCGGTGGCGTTGCCCACATTGGTGTTGTTGGAATAGCCCACGACGTCGTAGTCGGTGCCCTCGACGAGCGTGATGCCGTCGACCGTCACCGATACCGGATGGGGTGTCAGGGCGCTGCCGGTGTAGCTCATGTTCGGCATCACGATGGTGGCGCGGTTCATCTCGATCGGGGCGATGACGAACGTGGTGTCGATGCTGTCGCGGTAGTTGCCCGTGCCCGTGACGACGACGTGTGCCGTGCCGGCGTTGACGTTGCTCTCGTAGGAGACCGTGTAGTCGGTCCCGTTGGCGAGTACGGTGGTGCCGTCGGTCACCGTGACCTGGGGGGTGATGGCGCTTCCGGTGTAGGTTGCCGAGGCGATCGGGCTGATCTCGGAGCCCTTGATGCTCTTGGCGGTGATGGTGAAGTTGACCGTGAGGGTGCCGCTGTAGATCCCCTTGCCCGTGATGGTGACCGTGGCGGTGCCGGCGTTGACGTTGTTCGCGTAGGCGACGTCGTAGTCGGTCCCCGCGGTGAGCGTCTTGTCGCCGAACTTGACCGTCGCGACCGGGGTGAGGGCGGCGCCGGTGTAGACCTGGTTGTCGAGCCCGGAGACCGCTGCCTGGGAGATGTCGCCCAGAATCTGGAAGGTGGCGGTCAACGTGCCGGTGTAGGCGCCCGTGCCAGTCACGGTCGCGGTTGCGGTGCCCGGCGCGGCGTTGTCGGAGAAGGAGATGGTGTAGTCCTGGCCGAGCATGAGCGCCGTGGGGCCGTTGACGGCCACGGAAGGTTCGACGGCGCTGCCGGCGAAGGTCTGGGGCGAAATCTCGCCGATGGTATAGCCCGCTGCGGCGAGGTCGGTCGCGACAGGATCCTTTTCGGCCCCTTCGCCGTCTTCGCCTTCACCGTCGACTTCCTCGCCGGTCTCGCCGGTCTGGCCACCCTCGCCCATCTCGGTTTCGGTCTGCTGGGCGTCGTCGGCCTCGGTGCCTTCTTCGCCGGGGGTCTCCTGCGTCGCGCCTTCCCCTGCAGCCTCCCCCTCGGTTTCCGAGGGCTCCTCGGTACCGGCGGGATCTGCGGGCTCCTCGGTCTGCGCGACGGGGGCCGCGTAGTAGGAGAGGGCGACGGGGGTGCCCACGTCGACGAGCGTCTCGGCGGCGGGGTCGGTGGCGTAGACGAGGCCTTGCGAGGCCGCGTCGGGGGCAGGGTCGCCCTCGGTCGCCGAGGCCACGGAGAGGCCGGTCGCCTCGAGGGCGGCGGTCGCGTCCTCGACGCTGCTGCCGGCGACATTGGGCATGGCGACCTGGACCGGGGCGGGGGCCACGATCTCGAAGGTCCTCGTGGCGCTGCCGGTCACCGCCGTGGCGCCCTCGGCGGCGGCGACGGTGAGCGTCGCCGTGCCGGGCTCCACGTTGTCGGTGAACGCGTAGGTGTACTGGCTCGGGTCGATCGTGTTGTTGTTGGCGTCGATGACGGTGAAGGCGGGGGCGACGGGCTCGCCGGTCGCCTCGTAGGTGGCGAGCATGCCCGCGATGGTGCAGTCGGCGAGGTCGACCGTGCTGGCCGCCGGCTCGCCGCCGGTCACGGACACGTTGAAAGAGAACTGGCCCGCGGCGCCCTCGGCGCTGACGGTGCAGCTGCCCGACCCGACGCCCGTCACCGTGCCGTTGGCGTCGACGGTCGCGACGGCCGGGTCGCTCGAGCTCCACGTCAGCGACGACGCGTCGAGGGCGGCCTCGGTCGTGGTGAAGGACGTGGTGCCGGCCCCGTTGGTAATCTGCCCCGAGACGGTCGCCGGGAGAGCGGCGGTCTGGGCTGCCCCGGCCTCGACGGAGATGTCGCCCCCGATGGTCCCGAGCTGGACGTTGCCCGAAGACACGGCGATGCGGTAGGTGGCGGCGCCGCCCGCCGCGGTCGAGGACCCGCCTTCGACCCCGTCGGAGGCGACCTCGACCGCCCAGTAGGCGTTGCCGGAGGCATCGGTGACCAGGGCGACGCCGACGTTGGTTGCCGTGCCCGATGTCAGGAGCGCCTGCTGGTCGACGGTCAGCGCGAAGAGCGCCGAGGCGGCGTCGGTGGGGCCGGTGGCGTCGGCCGAGACGAGGATCTCTGCGTCGATGCGTGCCGAGGCGTCGACGGTCGAGAACAGCGACCCGTTGGGGCGCACGTTCGCCTCGAGCAGCGAGCTCTCGGCGGCGCGCTGGTAGGCGTCGGCCTCAAGGCCGGCGTCGCGGACGAGGGGGGAGAGCCCCGCGTCGGCGCGCAGGGCGTCGATGGCGTCGTAAAGCTGGGCGGCCCCGTCGATGTCGTTGGAAAGCTCGACGGAGACCGTCGGCGCGGAGGCGTCCGCCTGGGCGCCAGCGTAGGACGGGTCGGCGGCCTGCTCGGCGGTGAGCGCGCTCACGGCGATGGTCGACGGCGCCGGGGCCTGGTCGGAGGGCTGGCCGCTGTCTGCGGCGGTCGTCTCCGGGGAGGAGGCGGGGTCGGTTGCCGTTTCGGCGGCGGGGTCAGCCGGCTGGCTCTCGACCGTCGCGTCGGGGGAGGCCGCCACGTCGGCGAGGGCGGGGAGGGCGCACAGGCCGAGGCCGGCCGTCGCGATCGTGGCGCCCAGGGCTGCCGCGACCAACCTCATGCCGGGAGCAGTGCTGCGTGTCGTGTTCATAAGTACTCCAATCGGCGTTCATAGGCATCATGCATCGTCGGGCGGCGCATGCGGCCGACGAGATGCGTGCTCACCATAAGTTTAACCCCGGTCGGGGTCAAACTGCCACGTGCGTTCCCCCTTGCACAGGGGAACCAAACCTTTTAAAGGCGTCTTAAGGTTTGCGGCACGGGGATGCGGGGCGACGGGGGACGGGGCGGCGTCATTGGACGCGCATGCACGTCGCTTGGACGAGGGCGACCAGGGTGCCCCGCTCGTCCTCGACGCGCGTGGTGTAGAAGCCGAGCCGCCTGCCGGCGCGATCCTGCAGGCAGGTCGCGACGAGGTGCGCTCCCTTGGGCGCGGAGACGAACTCGATGCTGCTCGAGACGGTGACGCTCGGCGGTTGGGAGAAGTTCGAGGCGACGGCGAGCGCGAAGTCGGCCAGCGTGAAGACCGCGCCGCCCATCACCGCCCCCATGGCGTTGCGGTGGCAGGGGAGGATCTCGAAGCTGCAGACGGCGCGGCCGGGCGCCGCCTCGTCCACCTGCGCCCCGCATTGCTCGCTGGCGAACAGGTCGTGCGAGAAGTAGGCACGGGCCTGCTCGAGGGAGGCCTGGTCGGCCGGTTGCCCGTTTGTGGAGCAGGCTCCATAACTGTTCTGCGCGTCCGCTGTGGTTGGGACTGGCATGGGGTCGTCCTTTCTCGTGTCCGGAAGACGCTGGTATGCCCCATTGCGCCCGGCGCGCATGTGTGCATGGCCGCGCATTCGGGGTTGGGCCCGCGCCCGCCGGGGCGGCGCCCGCGGCACCGCGGCGCTCCCTCACGGCAAGATTTTGCCGAGAAGGTGGTTACAAGGGGCGTGCGTCCGGTTATACTAGCACTAGCCCAGCCTCCGCCACTTAGCTGCGGTGGGCCGACACATTAACGCAGGGAGCTCTAGTACTCGCGGCGTATGGATATCCCCCCTTGCTGGGGAAGCCAGAAAGCGCGATGCGGGCACCCACCTAGATAGGTGGGCCATTCTTGCACTAGCGGGGGTTGGGTTTTGGCAGCACAGCGGGGCGCGGCCGCTCGGGGGAGTGGGCGCGCCTTTTTCGTATCGGGGCGGCTGTGGGCGCGGGACGGCCGTTTGTGGTCGCGCGGTGTGTTTGGCATGCAGGCGTTGACATGCGCGCGCCGCGCTGCAACAATATCCCCCGCACTCGCACATGGGGATGTGGCTCAGTTGGGAGAGCGCTGCCTTCGCAAGGCAGAGGCCGGGGGTTCGAATCCCCTCATCTCCACCATCGAAACGTCAGGCCGGACGGGGATACCCCGACCGGCCTTTTTCATTTGCCGCTGCGCCAGGTTGCTATGCTACAGCGCCATCGCCTCGTTGGCCGCATTGGTACCCGCGATGCGACCCGAGAGGAACGCCCAGCCCTGGGCGTTTCCAGCGAAGTCGCACGGCATGAAGCCGAGGCAGTCGGTGCCGTAGATTTCGACGACGGGCTGCAGTTGCGCGGGCTTGTGCTCTGGAGCTTCCTCGCGGGCGCGTGACAGGTGCCGGACGCAGGGCGGATGCCGCGGTTGCCGGGCGGATGCCCATTGCACGCGTGTTACCGCTGTCGGTCTTCGCGCAAGCATGCTGCCCGAGGGCGTACAATACACCCACATCGTCAGCTGCCCGCGGCACGGACGCGGGCGGCTTCGTCTGGATGCCGTTCGGGGAGGTCGCCATGGTGCGGGTCGGAGTGGTCGGGGCAACGGGATACGCCGGTGCCGAGCTGGTGCGGATCGTCGCGGGGCACCCGCAGATGGAGCTCGTGCGGGCGACGTCGGGGAAGGAGGCGGGGCAGCGCCTCGACGCGCTCTACCCGGGCCTGATCGGCGTGACCGACGCCGTGCTCGTCGCGCCCGACGCCGACGACCTTGCCGCGAGCTGCGACGTGGTGTTCCTCGCCGTCCCGCACACCGCCGCCCTGGCCATCGCGCCCCGCCTGACGGCCGCCGGCGTCGGCGTCGTCGACCTGTCGGCCGACTACCGCCTGGCCGACGCGTCCGTCTACGAGGCGTGGTATGCGCCCCACACGTCGCCCGACCTGCTCTCCAGGGCCGTGTACTGCATCCCCGAACTCAACCGTGCCGATGTCGCCCGTCTCGCCGCCCAGCCGGCCGGGGAGCCGCGCCTGGTGGCGAACCCCGGCTGCTACCCCACTGCCTCGACGCTTGCCGCCGCGCCCGCGCTCCGTGCCGGGCTGCTCGCCGCGGGTGCGCCGGTCGTCGTCGACGCCATATCGGGCGTGTCCGGGGCGGGCAAGGGCGCCACGGCCCGCACGCATTTCTGCAGCGCGTCCGAGAACGTCGAGGCCTACGGCGTGGCCAAGCACCGCCACACCCCCGAGATCGAGCAGAACTATACGCGCCTTGCCGGCCGCGACGTCCGGGTCGTCTTCACCCCGCACCTCGCGCCGCTCAAGCGCGGCCTGCTTGCGACGGTCTACCTGCCGCTCGCGCGCACCGTCGACGCTGCCGAGCTGCAGGGCATCTACGAGGAAGCCTACCGCGGCGAGGCGTTCGTCGCGGTTCTGCCCGCCGGATCGCAGCCGCGCACCGCGAGCGTGGCGGGTTCGAACCGCGCCCACGTCGCCGTGGCGCTCGACGCGCGTGCGAACGTGGCGGTTGCGACCTGCGCCATCGACAACCTGGTCAAAGGCGCCGCGGGCCAGGCCGTCCAAAATGCGAACCTCCTGTGCGCTCTTGACGAGCGGATGGGCCTGGACGCCCCTGCTCCTCTCGTTTAGATGTATATTGTCAGCCTGTTATACATTATTGCGGTTTGAGGAGCGCTATGAGATACGAACCACTGAGCATTCCGGCAGCCGAGCCCTTTGCGGGCAAGGCGGTCGAGGGGGGCGTGTGCGCCGCCGCCGGCTTCAAGGCCTCGGCCGTCCATGCGGGTTTCCGCCGCAACCCCGAGCGCTTCGACCTCTCCCTGGTCGTGGCGGACCGCCCCGCCGCGGTCGCCGGCGTGTTTACGAAGAACCTGTTCTGCGCGGCTCCGGTCACCGTCGACCGGGAGCATCTGGCCGCGAGCGGCTATGCGCGCGCCGTGGTCGTGAACTCGGGCATCGCCAACGCGGCCACCGGCGAGCCGGGGCTCGAGAACGCCCGGGCAACGGCCCGCATGCTCTCCGGCATCCTCGGCTGCCCGCAGGAGCAGGTGCTCGTGGCAAGCACGGGGGTCATCGGCCAGCATCTGAACATGGGCGCGATGGAGGCGGGTCTTCCCCTGGTCGTCGACGCGCTGGGACGCGACCCGCAGGGCAACGACCTCGCGGCGGCCCAGGGCATCATGACGACGGACACCAAGCCCAAACGCGCTGCCGTGGCCTACACCGACGCCTCGGGCGCCGTCTACCACGTGGGCGGCATGTGCAAGGGCTCGGGCATGATCAGCCCCAACATGGCGACGATGATCGCGGTGGTCACGACCGACGCGCCGGTCGCCCCCGAGCCGCTGCGCGCGGCGCTGCGCTTGGCGGCCGACGCGACCTTCAACCGGGTCACCGTCGACTCCGACACCTCGACGAACGACTCCTGCTTCGCACTGGCGTCCGGAGCCGCGGGCGGCGAGCCCATCGAGGGGGCGGAAGGGGAGCGCTACGGGCTGTTCTGCGCTGCCCTGACCGCCGTGTGCGACAGCCTGGCGCGCCAGATCGCCGCCGACGGCGAGGGGGCCACCAAGCTCGTGCGCGTGACCGTCATGGGGGCCGCCTCGCAGGCCGACGCCGACGCCGCCGCCCGCACGGTGGCCACCTCGCCGCTCGTCAAGACCGCCGTCGCGGGGCACGACGCCAACTGGGGCCGCATCGCGGCGGCGCTCGGGCGCTCGGGGGCGCGCTTCGACCAGTACGCCGTCGACATCGACATCCTGGGCATCCCGGTGTGCCGCGGCGGGCTCGTCGTCGACTTCGACGAGGACGAGGCGCTTCGTCGCTTCGAGGAGCCCCAGGTCGACATCGTCTGCAGCCTGGGAGCGGGCGACGCCTGCGCCACGATCTGGACCTGCGACCTCACGCACGGCTACATCTCGATCAACGCCGACTACAGGAGCTAGCGCCATGGCCATCGAACAGGGAACCGCGCCGCTCGACCCGCAGCGCAGCGACACCGCCGTCGCCCAGGAGCGCGCCCGCATCCTCACCCAGGCCCTGCCGTGGGTCAAGGCCATGGCGGGCACCACGGTCGTCATCAAGTACGGCGGCGCCGCGATGGTCGACGAGGCCCTGCGCGCCTCGGTGATGGAGGACATCATGCTCATGAAGCTCGTGGGCGTGAACCCCATCATCGTGCACGGCGGCGGCAAGGACATCTCCGCCCTCGTCGAGGCGCTCGGCCTGCCCGTCTCCTTCAAGGACGGCCTGCGCGTCACCACGCCCGAGGTCATGCGCGTCGTGAGCATGGTTCTCTCGGGCAAGGTGAACGAGGAGCTCGTGCTCGCGCTCAACGCGCACGGCCCGCTCGCCGTGGGGCTTTCGGGCGTCGACGGGTCGATGGTGCACTGCAGCATCCCCGACCCGGAGGTGGGCCGCGTCGGCAAGGTCGAGATGGTCGACACCGACGTCATCGCGACCCTGGTGAACGAGGGCTACATCCCCGTCGTTGCGAGCGTCGGCGTGGGGCCCGACGGGCGCGCCGTGAACATCAACGCCGACATCTTCGCGAGCGCCCTCGCCCAGACGTGCGAGGCCTCCAAGATCGTGTTCCTCACCGACGTCGACGGCCTGTACCGCGACTTCTCCGACAAGGGCTCGCTCATCGGGCGCATGACGGCCGCCGAGGCGCGGGAGCTCATCGAGGGCGGGACGCTGAGCAAGGGGATGATCCCCAAGGTGCGCGCCGCGGTCGAGGCCATCGAGGGCGGCGTCCAGCGCGCCCACATCCTCAACGGCACCCAGCAGCACTCCCTGGTGCTCGAGCTCTTCACCGACACGGGCATCGGCACGATGATCACCGCGACCGACGAGGACCTGTTCCGCCACGACGTCGCCGCGCGCGTGCCGCGCTTCGCCATCAACTAGCCGCAGCCGTCCGTCCCGCCCCTCGTCCGCCGCGACGCAGCCGGTCGGGCGAGGGGCGCCCCCCGACGGCAAGCATCCCACGAGAAGGGAACCCGCACCCATGTCCACCGAGACCTACCAAAGGGCCGTCGAGCTCGACGGCGCCCACATCATGCACACCTACGGCCGCTCGCCGGTCCTGTTCGAGCGCGGCGAGGGCTGTCGCCTGTTCGACGACGAGGGCACGCCCTACCTCGACTTCCTCGCCGCCATCGCCGTGTGCCCGCTCGGACATGCCGACCCGGCGGTGACCGCCGCAATCTCCGGGCAGGCCGGCAGGCTGCTGCAGAGCTCGAACTACTTCTACGGGCTCGAACGCGGCGAGGTTGCCGCGGAGCTGGCGCGCCTGGCAGGGGAGGGGCACGGCTGGAAGGCGTTCTTCGCCAACTCGGGCGCCGAGGCCAACGAGTGCGCCATGAAGGTGGCGCGCCGCTGGGGCGTCGAGCGCAAGGGGCCCGACTGCCAGACGATCGTCGTGCTGCAGGGCGGGTTCCACGGGCGCACGATGGAGACGCTCGCCGCCACGGCGCAGGACTGGCTGCAGGGGCCGTTCCAGCCGCTGCCGGGCGGGTTCCGCTCCATCCCGCGCAACGACTGCGCCGCCCTCGAGGACGCCATGGGGCCCGACGTGTGCGCGATCATGATGGAGCCGATCCAGGGCGAGAGCGGCGTGTGGCCGCTGACCGACGAGTTCCTCACGTGCGTGCGCAGGGTGGCGGACGACCACGGCTGCCTGGTCATCTTCGACGAGGTCCAGACCGGCCTCTACCGCACCGGCAAGCCGTACTGCTTCCAGACGGTCGGGGGCACCGGGCCCGAGGGCGTGGTGCCCGACATCTTCACGCTGGCCAAGGGCATCGCCAACGGCGTGCCGTGCGGCGCCTGCGTGGCCCGCGGCGAGGCGGCCGACGTGCTCAAGCCCGGGATGCAGGGCTCGACGTTCGGCGGCGGTCAGATCGCCATGGCGGCCGCGAAGGCGACCCTGGCCAGGCTGCGCGAGCTCAAGCTCGACGAGCGCGCGGAGGAGATCGGCGCCTATCTGCGGGCGCGCCTGGCGGAGGTCCCCTACGTGACCGAGGTGCGCGGCAAGGGCCTCATGGTCGGCGCCACCATCGAGGGGTTCGACGCCCACGACGTCGTGGCGCGCCTGCTGACCGAGAGGCACATCGTGGCGAATGCCTGCAGCGACGCCGTGCTGCGCTTCCTGCCGCCGCTGATCGTCGGGAAGCCCGAGGTCGACGAGCTCGTCGACGCGCTCGAGGCCCTTGCGTAGAAACGCGCGCGGCCGCCCGATATGCACCGGGCAGCCGCGCATGTGAGGCGTTTGAGAAGGCACTTGGGCGGGAGGCCCGCCGTGCCTGCTATTTCCCGGGAGTGCAGCCCTTGAGCGCCCGGTCGAGGAAGCCGATCACGCGGTTCACGATCGCGGGCTGCCAGAACGCGGGGTCCATGTGCTCGGCGCCCGCGAGCTCGAGGAGGGTCGCGTCGGCGCCCGCCGCCTCGAGGCGCTCGTAGAAGCGCACGCTGTCGGCAGGGGGAACCACGGCGTCGGCCGTGCCCTGCAGGATGAGGAAGGGCGGGCAGCCCGCGTTCGTACCTTCGCCCGCGCATGCCGCGGCGACGTACTCCTCGGGGTTGGCTGCCGCCACAAGCTCGGGGGCGTCCTCGGGCTCGGCTCCGAGCAGGTTGCGGTACACGTAGTCGAAGGCGTGCGAGGCGTTGTCGCGCTTGGCGGTGAGCGGGCTCACGACGCCGTAGTAGTCGACGACGGCCTGCACGCGGCTCGACTGGTCGAGGTGGGCGCCCACGTCGAAGCGTGCGACGCTGCCCGTGAGGCCGAGCAGGCTCGCCTGGTGGCCGCCCGCACTCTCGCCCGCCGCGGCGATGCGGGCGGGGTCGATGCCCCAGCGCGCCGCGTTGGCGCGCAGGTAGCGCACGGCAGCCTTGGCGTCCTCGAGGGGCGCGGGGAAGGGCGCCTTGTTCGAGTCGCGGTACTCGGCGCTCGCCACGACGTAGCCGGCTCGCACGACGTCGACGAGGTTGGGCAGGTGCACGTCGGGGTCGCAGTCCATCCAGCCGCCGCCGCACAGCCACAGAAGGCAGGGCAGCGGCCCGGCGGCGCCGAGCGGGCGCATGACCGAGAGCTTGAGGTCGCGCGTGGTGCGGCCGAGCCATCCCGGGACCTGGGCGAAGGTCACGTCGGCGTCGAGGTCGATGGGGGAGCGCTCGATGGATACGGTCAGGGTCTCGCGCATGGCATGCAGTCCTTCCTCTTGGCGGCGCGGGCTGTGTCCGGGGTCGCCTTGCGCCGGGGCGCCTCTGTCGGCGACGGGGAGCGAACCGGCCCGGTTGGCAGCAAGGCCCCTCCGCGCGCCGTATCGGGGAGGCGCGGGTCGGGGCCTTGCGGGCGTGCAGGTTGGCGGAGCCTGCCGATAAGCCGGGTTCTGTCGTGGACGGCCATTTATCTTGGGCCGAACGTCGCCGCCGGCCTCCTCTCGGGCAACCCGGGCGCGGGCCGGGCCGGCCCATAGCGCCCCTATTTGCCCTTTCTCCGGATGGGGTTTGCCAAGCCGCGCCGTTGCCGACGCGCTGGTGCGCTCTTACCGCACCGTTTCAGCTTTTCCCGCAGGGCCTTGCGGCCCGGGCGGGAGTCTTCTTTTCTGTGGCACTTTCCGTCGGGTCGCCCCGCCCGGCCGTTAGCCGGCATCCTGCCCTGTGGAGCCCGGACTTTCCTCACCGGGCCGGTGTCCCGGCCCTAGCGCGGTCGTCTGGCCTGCTCCGCCGAGGGCGCATTGTAGCACGGCGGCGGCCCGACGGGGGGCGAGATGCACCGGGCGGCCCCGCCTCAGCACAAAGGCCCCGTATGGTCCGCTGCCGTGCGGCCTTGCGTTTTTCTGCCGCCGGTCCTAAGGTATGCCGTGGCGGGGCGGGCGTCGGTATGCGGTGTTCGGACGGCAGGCGGGGAATCGGTATGGCACGGGTTGCTTCTATGGACATCGCGAAGGCGTTCGCGATAGTCTGCGTTATCGTGGGACACAGCGCCGGGCTGGGGATCCCCGAGCCCGTTGTCGATTTCTGCTTCACGTTCCACATGCCGCTGTTCTTTATCGTGAGCGGATATTTCATGCGCCCGGACGTGCGGCTCGACGGTGCCTTCGTCAAAAAGAACGCCCGGTCGCTGCTGCTTCCCTACGCCGCAACGAGTCTCGCCGTCGTCGTGCTCGTGTTTCTCAGGGCGGCGATCTTCGGTCACGAGGACCCGCTTGGCGAGACGGCCTCCATGGTCGTCGCCGCCCTCTACGGGTCGGGTTCCGACACGCTGGGACCCGAGGGCGTTCGCGCAATCGGGGCCATCTGGTTCCTGCTTGCGTTGTTCTGGGCGAGGCTGTTCCTCGCGGCTTCGCGGGCGACCCCGTGCGCCCTGCCTGTCGTGCTCGGCCTGTTTGCGCTCGGATACGCGTCGAAGGAGGTGTGGCTTCCCCTCAGCGTCCAGGCGGGTCTGTGCGCGACCCTGTTTCTATACATAGGGCAGGGGCTGCGTGCCGGCGGATGGCTGGAGAAAGGGGCGATGCCTCCACTCGTTTGGTTGGCCGTGGCGGGTGCGTGGCTGTACTGCATCGCGTTCGGCGGCCATCTGTACATGGTCGGGAACGACTATGGGGACGGGGTTGCCGTCGACCTGCTCGGAGGCGTGTGCGGGACGCTCTGCATCATCAAGGCGTCCCAGGCGGTCGAGGTGCACGTGCCGTGCCTTGCCGGCGTGCTTGCCCGCCTGGGCACGATGACGCTCCCCCTGTTCTGCGCGCATCTCGTCGAGCTCGATGCCTTTCCGTGGGGTTACGCCGTCGGTGTCCTGGATTCCCTGCCGGTGCCCCTGTGGCTTTCGGGGCTTGCAGTGAGGTTTGCCCTCATCGCGTTGATGGCGTTTGCCGTCTACCGCATGCCGCGCCCCATTGCGGGCATATTCTTTCCCCAGCGCGTTCGTTCTGAATAGAACCTAGAATCGACATTTCATGTTCGATGGATGGCCGACCGCCCGTCCGATTTGTCGGCCGCCCGGCTGTCGGGGGCCGAGTTCCGACGGAAAACGGCCCGTCTGTAGCATTTCGTCCAGGTATGCACGGACGGGGGAGGGCCGTGCAAGGGGAGTCGCCGACCTTCTGGTCGCCCGCTCGATGCTTATGCGAACATCTGTGCAGGTCGCGACAGGTGTAGTACGGCATGCTTACTCTCCGGCGGCCGATTCGTTTCCGCCAGGTGCGTGCATACCCGAACGATATGCTACGGCAGGGGTGGTTTCTTGTCGGAAAATGACCCTGCGGGCACTACCGTGGTCGCTTCCCTGTGCCGGAGCGGTATAGTGCCTGGTATGTGAGATTGCGGCGCGGTGCTCCGGATTGCGGTGCGTCCGGGTGCCCCCCGACCTTCTCATGCCATCCCGATGGTTTTCTAAAAAATGAATATATGCTCCTATTTATGTATCGATATTGCATGAATAATCCCTCAATGTGCTTCCCGCCGTGAGATTTGGCCGTATGATGGGAGCATTGCAAGCATGCGTGCCGCACGTGCGTGCGGCCACCTGGATGGGCGGGGCGGCCCTCTTTCGCAGCGATCCGTCCCCGCTGCCCGTCTTCAGAAAAGGGGGACCTTTGGAAAACAGACTTGCCGGTCGCGACCTGCTGCGTCTTATGGACCTCACGCCGGCGGAGGTAGCGCTCGTCCTTGAGACTGCCGCCCGCCAGAAGGCGGCATGGGCCGCCGGGGAGCATGACGCGCCCCTTGCCGGGAAGGCGGTCGCCATCATCATGGAGAAGCCGTCCCTGCGCACGCGCAACTCCTTCGAGATCGGCGCCTACCGCCTGGGGGCCTACCCCGGCGTGATGGCCGACGACCACTCGGCGTTCTCGCGCGGCGAGACGGTGGAGGACACCGTCAAGGTCCTGCAGAACTTCTACGACTGCATCGTGCTGCGCACCTTTGCGCAGTCCAAGATCGAGGAGGTCGCCCGCTGGGCCGACGTCCCGGTCATCAACGCCCTGACCGACGCGTTCCACCCGTGCCAGATCTTGGCCGACCTGCTCACGATCCGCGAGCACAAGGGGTGCGAGCGCGGCCTTACGATGGCCTATGTGGGCGACGGCAACAACATGGCCAACACCTACCTCGAGGCGGGCGCCCTCACCGGCATGCACGTGCGCGTCGCCTCGCCCGCCGGTTTCGAGGTCGACCGCGCGGTGTTCGACGAGTGCGTCGACGCCGCCGCGCGCTTCGGCACGGGCGCCGAGCTCGCCCTTCTGCGCGACCCCGTCGAGGCGGTGCGCGGGGCCGACATCGTGGTGACCGACACCTGGACCTCGATGGGCGACGAGGAGCAGCACGACGCCCGCGTCGCTGCCTTCCAGGGCTATCAGGTGAACGCCGACCTCATGGCGCACGCCGGGGAGGGCGCGATCTTCATGCACTGCCTCCCGGCGCACCGCGGCGAGGAGGTGACCGACGAGGTGATGTCCTCCCCCTGCTCGGTCATCTACGACGAGGCGGGCAACCGCCTGCACGCCCAGAAGGCCGTCATGGCGCTCCTGATGGGCGTGCCCGCCCCCGAGGGCGCCCTCGAGGCGGCCGCCGCCGCATGGGGTGATGCCCGATGAAGAAGCGCAACGACCGCCAGGGCGCAATACGCGACATCGTGCGCAACGAGGGCGTCCGCACCCAGCGCGACCTGGTCGACCGCCTGCACGAGCGGGGTTATGCGTGCACGCAGGCGACCGTCTCCCGCGACATCGGCGAGATGGGGCTGCGCAAGCTGCCCGAGGGCGTCTACGTGCTCGCCGAGGACCTGCACCTGCAGCGCATGGTGCACGATCTGGTGACCGATGTCCGCCGCGCCGGCAACCTCGTGGTCATCCGTGCCTCGAGCGGCACCGCCCAGGGCGTGGCGGCCGCGCTCGATTCGGCCGACCTGCCCGACATCCTCGGGTCGGTCGCGGGCGACGACACCATCCTCGCGGTCGCCGCGACCGAGGAGGACGGCGCCGCGTTCGAGGGCATGATCAACCGCCTGAAGGGCAACGCCTAGGAACCGCCCGTCCGGCCGCGCGGCCGGACGACAAACGCCCCGCCGCGGTGCGCGGCGGGATTCGACGAAAGGAGCTCCAGCATGGCACGCGACAAGGTTGTGCTCGCGTATTCGGGAGGTCTCGACACCTCCGTGTGCATCCAGTGGCTCATCCACGAAAAGGACCTCGACGTCATCACCCTGCTCGTGAACGTGGGGCAGGAGGCCGACGACCTCGAGTTCTCGCGCAAGAAGGCGCTCGACTGCGGCGCGGTCGAGTCCATCGTGCTCGACGTGCGCGACGAGTTCGCCGACGACATGTGCTGCAAGGCCATCGCCGCCAACGGCCTCTATGAGAACAAGTACCCGCTGCTGAGCGCCCTGTCGCGCCCGCTCATCTCGAAGCACCTCGTCGAGGTCGCCCATGAGCACGGCGCCAAGTACATCGCGCACGGCTGCACCGGCAAGGGCAACGACCAGGTCCGCTTCGAGGTCAGCGTCCAGGCGCTCGACCCCGACCTGCAGGTCATCGCCCCGGTGCGCGTGTGGGACCTGCATACCCGCCCGCAGGAAATCGCCTTCGCCGAGGCCCACGGCATCCCGGTCGGCTCCACCAAGGCGAAGCCCTACTCGATCGACGACAACCTCTGGGGCCGCGCCATCGAGTGCGGCGTGCTCGAGGATCCCTGGAACGAGCCGCCGGACGACATCTGGAAGACCACGGCCGACATCGCCGACTGCCCCGACGAGCCCGAGGACGTCGTCGTGGGCTTCAGGGCGGGCAGGCCCTGCTCGCTCGACGGCAGGGAGCTGAGCGTGCGCGAGGTCATCGAGCAGCTCGACGTCGTCGCGGGGCGCAACGGCTACGGCCGCCTCGACCAGATCGAGAACCGCCTCGTCGGCATCAAGTCGCGCGAGTGCTACGAGGTTCCCGGCGGCCTGGCGCTCATCTGCGCCCACAAGGCGCTCGAGGACCTCTGCCTGGAGCGCGAGCTGCTGCACTACAAGCTCGGCGCCGAGCAGAAGTGGGCGGAGCTGGTGTACTACGGCCTGTGGTACTCGCCGCTGACCCTGGCCCTCAACGCGTTCTTCGACGCCACCCAGCAGTCGGTGACCGGCGAGGTGAAGCTGCGCTTCCTCAAGGGCACCTGCACGGTGGTCGGCCGCCGCAGCGAGCATTCGCTGTACGACTACAACCTCGCCACCTACGACGAGGGCGACACGTTCAACCGCGACTCCGCCGCCGGCTTCATCGAGCAGTGGGGTCTGCCGAGCAAGGTGTGGGCGAAGAAGCGCAAGGACGCCGGCGTCGAGGGGCAGATTTAGATGCTGGCGATGACGCTGCTCCTCATCGACTTCACCCTGCTGCCGGTCTCCGCGATCGCGCTGGTCGTGCTGCTGGTGGTCTACGCGCTGCGCTGGTCGGCGTGGCGCGAGGCCGAGCGCGCGGCGCGCCTCGCCGCAGGGGAGCGTGAGGTCGCATGACGCAGGGAACCTCTGCCGGCACCGCGCCCGCCGGCGGACAGGCGGGCGGAAACGGCGCGCTGTGGGGCGGGCGCTTCGAGGCCCGTCCCGCCGAGTTCCTCCAGCGCTACGGCGCCTCGCTGCCTTTCGACAAGCGCATGTGGGCCGAGGATATCGCCGGGTCCAAGGCGCACGCCGCCATGCTCGCCAAGGTCGGCGTCGTCTCTGCGGAGGACGCCGACGCGATACGCGCGGGGCTCGACGCCGTCGGGGCCGACATCGCGGCAGGCGACTTTTCCTTCGACATCAACGACGAGGACATCCACATGTCCGTCGAGCGGTCGCTGACCGAGCGCATCGGCGCCGCGGGGGGCCGCCTGCACACGGGTCGCTCGCGCAACGACCAGGTGGCGCTCGACGACCGCCTGGTCGCCCGCCGTGCGGCCCGCGAGCTCCACGCCAAGGTGCTCGAGATGCGCGCGGCGCTGCTCGAGCGCGCCGAGGGCGAGTTCGGGGTCGTGATGCCGGGCTATACGCACATGCAGAAGGCGCAGCCGGTGCTCTTCTCGCACCACATGCTCGCCTACTACTGGATGTTCGCCCGCGACGCCAAGCGCCTGCGCGACGCCTACGACGCGGCGAACGTCTGCCCCCTCGGCAGCGCGGCGCTGGCGGGCACGACCTACCCGCTCGACCGTGCCATGGTGGCCGAGGAGCTCGGGTTCGCCGGCATCACCGCGAACTCGATGGACGCGGTGAGCGACCGCGACTTCTTCTGCGACCTCGTGTACGCCTGCGCCATGGCGCAGATGCACCTGTCGCGCCTGTGCGAGGAGCTCGTGTGGTGGTCGAGCGACGAGTTCCGCTTCGTCACCATGGACGACACCTATTCGACCGGGTCGTCCATCATGCCGCAGAAGAAGAACCCCGACTTTGCCGAGCTGACCCGCGGCAAGACGGGGCGCGTCTACGGCGACCTCGTGAGCCTGCTGACCATGCTGAAGGGCCTCCCGCTCGCCTACAACAAGGACATGCAGGAGGACAAGGAGCCGGTCTTCGACGCCGTGGACACCGTGGCCGACGCGCTGCACGTGTGCGCCGGCATGGTGCGGACGATGCGCGTGAACGCCGACGCCATGCGCGCGGGTAGCCACGGTGGCTTCATGGCCGCCACCGATCTGGCCGACTACCTGGTGGGCAAGGGCATGCCCTTCCGCCAGGCCCACGCGGTGATCGGGCACATGGTCCTTTCCTGCGAGAAGCAGGGGAGGACGCTCCAGTCGCTCTCGCTCGAGGAGCTGCGCGCGTTCAGCGACCTGTTCGACGAGGGTGCGTTCGAGGCGACCGATATCGACAAGGTCGTCGAGCGCCGCACGACCGCCGGAGGCACGGGGCACGCCCCGGTGCGCGCCCAGCTCGAACAGGCAAAGGAGCGCCAAGCTGCCGACGAGGCGTGGAGCCCCCGGGGATAGGTGCCGCGCACCGCATGCGGGCGCATAGGGGAGCGTGTGCACATGCGAGAGGCGTGCGGGCGCGTGCGAGAGCGTACGGGCGACAAGTCTTCCCGCCGGCGAAGGCGGGATGCGATACGGCCTCCGTCCTGCCGTTCGGCAGGCGGGGGCCGTTTTTTGTCGCGGCGGCAGGTTATGCGGGCGAGGTGGCAGGCGGGTGGGGGCGGCACGCGGGCGTGGCGGCGTGCGGGTCGGGATAGCGCACGGGGCCGATTGCGAGTCGGGAAGGCACACGGGAGCCGGTTGCGGGTCGGTCGGATATCAATTATCTTATTTTTGCCAAGATGAGAAGAAATGCATGCCAAAAGGCGAAGGTTTGTACGACGCGACTCATCTATGGGGACATGTTTTCTTAAAACGCCAGGTTGCTACATAAGTAGAATTTGCATTGAGGTCGGTGTCACCCCCTCGATCGAGAACAACTCGTGCAATACTTCCGATTTTGGCAAAAATTTGGAGATTGATATCACTCTGCCGGCACGCGGTCTGCCGAAGGGGCCTTGCGCATCGGAATTCGACCGAGTACACTGACCCCTACCTCTTGTAAGTTTCCCCAGGTCGGCATGGTTCCTCAACCTATTCGCTCCCCGTCCCTCGCGATGCCCGTTGGTCGGCGAGGAGCTCCGTCGCGAGCTGCAGCTTTTGTCGCGACGAAGAGGAGTGATGGTCCATGAGCGTGTGCTTCGATGCATTCGAGTCGCTGGAATTGATCCGCGCTTTGCGCATGGGGAACGCGAACCCCGACCTTTCGGTCGCCTCGCGCGCAATCGGCCTGCCGTCTCATTGGAAGCCAGGGCGGCCCGACTGTCTCAACGAGGCCCAGGTGCCCGACGACGGCGAAGTGCCGTCGATTCTGAAACGCCTGCGCGACGTGCCGGGCCTGCGGGGATTGCCGGATGATGCGCTCACGCCCCCGATTGGGTTCATCGTTTCCCGTGCGTGCGGGCGGAGGTTCTCGCGCCTCAAGCGTGTCTCGGTGTGCGGCGCCCCGCTGCTGGCGGGTAGCATACTGGAAATCGCCCCGGGGATGCACATCTGCTCCCCCGAGTTCGCCCTGCTGCGCATAGCCCACATCCTGTCGTTCGTTCCGACACTCCAGGTTGCCTTCGAGCTGTGCGGCACGTTCGTCGAGGAGGGCGGTCCCTTGGCGGTGGAGGAATACGACGAATACGGTGTTGAGCCTGCCCGGAATGCGGGGTTTGTCCGGACGGCTCCCGTCAGCTCGGCGAGACGCATGGCCGCGCTGTGCGCCGGCGTCAAAGGGGTGCACGGGGTCTGCGCGATGAGGTCTGTCGTCCCCCATGTGCTCGACGGTGCGGCGTCGCCGCGCGAGGTCGACTTGGCCCTCGTTTTGTTCCTGCCCCGCCGCCGAGGGGGATACGGCCTGCCGCCGGCCGAGCTCAACGCCGTCCGGGCGGTCGACGCCCGCACGCGGCCGCTCGTCGGGGTCGGCGGCGGGAGGTCGGGGATCCGCATGCCGTATGTTCCGGATTTCTCCTGGCCCCGACATGCGCTGGCGCTCGAGTACGACAGCGACGCCGAACACACGGGGCGCACCCGCATCCTCAGGGATGCGCTGCGGCGCAACGCTTTCGAGGCGGACGGGGTTGGCGTCCTGACCGTAACGAACCGCCAGCTGCAAAGTGTCGAGGAAACGGACCGCATCGCCCTGCAGCTCGCGCAGAAGCTCGGCGTCGTGATGCGCGGGCGGGATTGGGGAAACGGGGACTGGCGCGGCAAACAGGCAGACCTGCGCGCGGCTTTGGGTCTCGACGCGCGCAGGTCTGAGTTCGAAGGCTGGCATCTGGTGGAGTGACGGGACGTTGTCGTCCGCACCTGCGGGCGCCCCGACCGTTCCCGGCCCACTCCCGCGAAGGGCGGGGGCGCTACGCCGCGGGCGGCGTCGTGGTCGTGCCGGAGTCCCCGCCGCCCGTGCCGGGGTCGGGCGTCGGCTCGGGCTCCGGCGTCGGCTCGGGCTCGGGCTCGGGTTCGGGCTCGGGTTCGGGCGTCGGCTCGGGTTCAGGCTCGGGCTCCGGCGTCGGTTCGACGGGCGTCTCGGTCGACGTTTCGCCGCCGGTCGTGCCGCCCGAGCCCGACACGTCGTCGTATGTGGGCTCGGTCGTCGTGGTGTCTGACGACGAGTCGCTCGTCGAGGTCGTCGGGACCCAGGTCCCGAGCGAGAAGCTCCAGGAGCTGTTGTCCTTGTACGTCGGGGCGTTGGCGGTGGGGAACTCCTCGCGGGCGACGCCGTCGAGCACGGTGTTCATGAACGTGCGGAAGATGGGGCTCGGCAGCGCCGCCGTCGTGCCGCGGCCGCCCTGGTAGTAGACGGCCTGGCGGCTCTCGGGATGGCCGACCCACACGGCGCACGAGAGCTGCGGGGTGTAGCCGACGAACCACAGGTCGGCGTAGTCGTCGGTCGTGCCGGTCTTGCCGGCGACGGGCTGGTTCACCGACAGCGCCGCCGCCGTGCCGCTGCCGTTGGCGACGACACCCTCGAGCACGTCGGTCGTCGCCGCGGCGACCTCGGCCGAGACCGCCTGGGTGCCGGAAGGGGTGTGCTGGTAGATGACGTTGCCGTTGCGGTCGAGGACCTCGGTGATGGAGGTGGGCTCCATGTAGGTGCCGGCGTTCGAGAGCGTGGCGTAGGCAGACGCCATGTCGAGCACCGTGACGGGCGAGGTGCCCAGGGTCAGCGAGTCGACGGCCTCGAGGTCGCTCTTGACGCCGAGGGCGTGCGCGACGTCGACGACGGTCTGCGGGCCGATCTCGTGGATGACCTGCGCATAGGCGGAGTTGACCGACTGCCAGGTCGCGTACTCGAGGCTGATCGTGCCATAGCTCACGTAGTCGTAGTTGTTGACCGCGTCCCAGCTGCCGACGCGGATGCCGCTGTTGCCGTTCATGAGCACCGTGGGGTTCATGCCCGCCTGGATCGCCGCCGCGAGCGTCATCGTCTTGAACGACGAGCCCGGCTGGCGCTGGCCCTGCGCGGCGAGGTTCCACTCGCCCTCGTAGGAGCTCGAGCCGCTCACCATGGCCTTGATCTGGCCGGTCGACGGGTCGATGGCGACCAGGGCGCCCTGGAGCCCGTCGTCCCACGAGTAGCCGATGTACTCGTCGACGGCCGACTGGGCGGCGCTCTGCATCGCCGGGCTGATGGTCGTCTTGACGGTGAGGCCGCCGTTGTAGATGGTGCTCGTCGAGAACTGCTCGCGCAGCTGGCTCAGGACGTAGCTCACGAAGGCGGGGTACTGGTAGGCGCCGGGCGCCTCGCGCGGAGTGTAGTCGAGCACGAGCGGCTCGGCGATGGCGGAGTCGTACTGCTCCTGGGTGATGTCGCCGCAGTCGAGCATGTGGGCGAGCACGGTGTTGCGGCGCTCGAGGGCAAGGTCGGGGTTGACCGTGGGGTCGTAGGCGGAGGGCGACTGCGGCAGGCCGACGAGGGTCGCGGCCTCGGCGAGCGTGAGGTCGGCGCAGGTCTTGTTGAAGTAGGTCTGGGCCGCCGCCTCGATGCCGTAGCAGTTGCGCCCGAAGAAGACGGTGTTGAGATACATCATGAGTATCTCGTCTTTGCTGTACATCTTCTCGAGCTGCAGGGCGATGTAGGCCTCGCGCACCTTGCGCGAGAGCGTCTGCTCGAACTGCTCGTCCTTGAGCACCGTGTTGCGGACGAGCTGCTGGGTGATGGTCGACGCGCCCTCGCTGCCGCCGGTGATCTGCACCACGACGGCGCGCAGGATGCCGCGCAGGTCGACGCCCTTGTGCGAGTAGAAGCGCTCGTCCTCGGTGTCGACCAGCCCCTGGAGCACGTAGGGGGAGCACTGGTCGATGGTGATGGCGATGCGGTTCTCCTCGTAGTATTCGGCGATGACGTTGCCGTCGGCGTCGAGGATCGTGGTGGGCGCCGAGACCAGGTAGGCGTCGGCGTCGGTGTAGTCGGGCAGGTCCTCGAGCCACGACCTCATGAGGTTGACGCCGGCGATCACGAACGCCGCGATGAGGGCGAGGGTCAGGAAGAATCCGCCCAGGGCGATGAACTTGCCGACGCGCGGCTTGGCCGTCCGGCGGATCTTGCGCGTACGTGCGGTCATAAGCGATACCTCCGCATGGTAGTGGAACCCCCATTATCGCGCATCGGAACCGCGAACGGCGCGCGTAGGCCCTTCGGCGGCGCTTTCTCCACCAAGGGGCTAAAAGACTTGAGGCGCCCCGACGGGGCGCAAGGGCTGTTCGCGGGGGATTCGCGGTAATCTACCTTGAGGCAGGGGCGCCGCTCCGACGGCGGGCCGGAACGTCGTATACTGTGCAGTTGCGCCCGCGGCACGCGCGTGCCGTGCGGCTGTAGCCCCGGCCACATCGGCGCATGGCCACGCTGGGTGAGCGCCAGCTGCATTCGGCGGAAGGAAAGGAACGCTTCGTTGAACGTCTCGGTAGAAGAACAGCTTCGCATCATCGCCTCGGGCACCGAGCGCATCGTCCCGCTCGACGACCTCAAGAAGAAGCTCGAGCAGGGCAGGCCGCTCAACATCAAGCTCGGCGTCGACCCGACGAGCCCCGATCTGCACCTGGGGCACGCGGTGCCGCTCCAGAAGATGCGTCAGTTCCAGGATCTGGGCCACCGCGTCACACTCATCATCGGCAACGGCACGGCCCTCATCGGCGACCCGTCGGGCAAGAACTCCACGCGCCCCCAGCTCACCCAGGAGCAGGTCGAGGCGAACGCGCGCACCTACGTCGAGCAGGCCGTGAAGGTGCTCGACCCCGAGAAGACCACCATCGTGCACAACGGCGACTGGATCCTGTCCCTCGACCTCAAGGGGCTGCTCGAGCTGTGCAGCAAGTTCACCGTCGCCCGCATCCTGGAGCGCGACGACTTCACCAAGCGCTACCAGAGCCACACGCCCATCGCGCTGCACGAGTTCCTCTACCCGGTCATGCAGGCCTACGACTCGGTGATGATCAAGGCCGACGTCGAGATGGGCGGTAGCGACCAGCTCTTCAACCTGCTCGCCGGCCGCGAGCTCATGGAGAAGATGGGCATGGAGCCGCAGGTCGCCCTCTGCATGCCCCTGCTCGAGGGCACCGACGGCGTGCGCAAGATGTCCAAGAGCTACGGCAACTACGTCGGCCTCACCGACGCCCCCGACGACATGTTCGGCAAGGTCATGAGCATCCCCGACGAGATGATCGTGCGCTACTACCGCCTGGCGACCAAGGTGCCGGTCGCCGAGGTCGACGCCATCGAGGCGTCGCTGGCGGACGGGTCGGGCGACCCCAACCGGCTCAAGCGCCGCCTCGCCCGCACCATCGTCGACAACTACCACGGCGCGGGCAAGGGCGAGGAGGCCGAGGAGGCCTTCAACCGCGTGCACCGCAACCGCGAGGTCCCCGAGGACGTGGCCGAGTTCGCCGCCGACCTGTCCGGCGAGGTCTACCTCGCCGGCCTTCTGCAGGAGGTCGGCTTCGCCAAGAGCGCGGGCGAGGGAAGGCGCCTCATCGACGGCGGCGGCGTGAAGCTCGACGGGTGCGCCGTGCCCGCCAAGGGCTACAACGTCGCGGGCGCCGACCTCGACGGCAAGGTGCTGCAGGCGGGCAAGAACCGCTTCGTGCGCATCGTCGCCAAGGCCTAGGCCCGACCGGTCCGCGGGCGCACCCCGCCGGTCGGGGCGGATGGTCGGAGGACGGGGTTCCGATCCGGCCTGTTTTGACGGCCGCAACCGCATAGATTTCCTAGCGAACGGGATGCACGATGGGTGCATCCCGTTTTTTGTTTCCGGATACCGTTGCCGTTTGCAAAGAAAAAACGACCGTTCACCGGCGTGATGCTTGCATGAACGAATCCTTACACACTGTCGACCGTGCCTTCGTACGTCGCACGTTGGCGCAAAACGTCACGTTTGCGTCACTCGTCGTTTTTTCACCACACGTTCTGACGAATTCGGGCCGAACGGGCGATGGTAAGGTGCCCCTGCCCGGGCGGACGCGTCCCCCCGACGGGTGCATGCGCATGCGGGGACGGGGGAAGGAAGAGGCACCATGGCGACTGACAAGGGGTTCATCGCACCAGGGGGAGGAGGGGCGAACCGCGCCCACGTCGAGCGCACGGCGCTGCTCGCCGAGATCGACGCGGAGCTCGCCCGCTCGGGCATCGTGGTCCTGCGCGCGCCGTGGGGGTACGGGCGCACCACGCTCATGCGCGACTACGCGCGCATCGCCCACGCCCGCACCCCGGGCAGACCCGTCGTGCGCGTCGACTTCGACACCTACGAGTCGCAGTCGTTCCTCAACGGGAACCGCGAGCCGCTCCTGCGCTCGCTCGCCCACCTGGCGAAGGACGCCGACCGGGGCGGCGGGCGCGCCGCGGGGGGAGCGGTGCGCCGCCCGTCGCGCAGGGGCAGGGTCCCGTCGCTGCGCAAGATGCCCCCGCAGCACGCCAGCGACGCGACGCAGCTCATGTACGAGTGCATCGCGGCGGCCGCCCCGGGCTGGTGTGCGCGTCTGGAGGGAGGGGCCCCGCCCGACGCCGTCCCCTTCAGGGACCTGCCGCTCGTGACCGTCGACAACCTCCCTCCCATGGACGAGCAGGCGCTGGGCGTCCTCGCGGACGCGATGACGGCGTGGAGCCAGGCGGGCGCCCGCCTGCTGCTGGCCTGCTCGCCGTCCACGCTCATCGCGAAGTCCCTCCTGCCCACGGCGTTCGTGATCGGAGCCACCGCGCTCAGCGTGTCGCGCAGCGAGATCGGCCTGTGGTCCCAGGGGCTGCGCTTCGCCGAGGGGATCGACATCGCGGGGGCGACCACGGGCGTCCCCATGCTCGTCGACGCGTGCCGCTCGGTGCAGGAGGGGGACCCATGCGCCGACGAGGCGTTCCTGCGGGCCTCGGACCGGGTGCTCGAGCACTGCCTCGACGAGCTCATGTACGGCGCCGCCGAGCGCTGCCGCTGGGCCATGGCCATGCTCGGTGTTAGCGTCAATGCTTTTTTAGCCAATTCCACCAATGAGCCGGCGCCGATTGCGCCATCGAAAAGGCGCCGGTTCCGCCAACGCAAACCCGCCGCTTCCGGCTAGTCGTCATCCCCCCACCCGGGCGCCCATTCCCCG
>DBEYOB010000197.1:0-21726 GCA_048173955.1 Coriobacteriales bacterium | reverse complement strand
GGCGGGGCGCGGGGCGGACGCAGGGAGAGCGCGGGCGCGGCCGGGAGACCGCATACGGTGGCTCCGCCCCATGATACGCCGAAAGCGGCAGAGATGGGCGGGGGCGACGGCCCAGGGTCGGGCGAAGATGGGCGACCCGGGGCCGGACTGCCCGACAGCCGGGCCGCCCCAGGCAGAGCTGTCCCAGGCCGAGAATGGTCAATCGGACCGCGAATGCGTGATTCCAGGAAAAAGCTGGTCATTTGACCATCGAATGTATGCGTCCCGGGGGCACCGTGCGCCGATGCTTCCCGTACCCATTTGTAAAGTCGCAGGTAGATGAGGTGAAGGGGTCATCGCCTGGAGCGCCGCACCCCGGCAGGGGCTCTCAACCGCATACACTCGTTGGCGTATTGACCAACAGTTTTCCCAGAAGACGCACTCGCCACGTTTTTGACCACTCGCGGGCCATCCCCGGGCCACCTGCGGGGCATCCGCAGGTCGTTCGCGGACCGCACGACAGCTCGCGCAACTTCCCACCGAACTTCCCAGCGACTTCCCAGCAAGCTTCCCAGATGGGAAGTTGCATGGGAAGCTTGCTGGGAAGTCTTCCACCGGGCTCCCCAAAACAGCGGCGCCCGGGCCGAGCTTCGCAAGCTCGAACCCGGGCGTCCGCACAGGCAAATCTCGGCAGGCCATACCGCCGGGAAGTCCCCACCGGGCAGGTCCCGCCAAGCGCTCCCTACCAGGCAGCTCCTGCCGGGCGGGCCCTACCGCCGGGCAGGTCCTACCAGGCGACCATCGCGCCGCCGGACACGTAGTCGCCCGCGGGGACCTCCTCGGTCACCGCAGCGAGCAGGGCGTCCATCGCAGCGGCGTCGGCGGCCTCGACGTCGATGCCCTCGTCAGCGGCGATCTGCTTGGCGAGGTGGCGCCCCTCGACCGTGGAGCGGCCGGCGGCCACGCCCACGATGTACTCAGGGTAGTTGGTGGCAAAGAAGCTGCCCGAAGCGTCGCCGATGGCGTAGAGGCCCGGGATGGGCTGCAGCTTGGCGTCGAGCACCTCGAGGCGGGCGTTGATGCGCAGGCCGTCGAGCGTGGTCAGCAGCGATGCACCGAACCAGGCGCCGTAGAACGGAGGGGTGCGCAGCTCGGAGAGGCGGTAGGCCTCCTTGCCGTACTGCGTGTCCTCCTGGGCGTCGTACAGGGCGTTGTACTCCTCGGCCGTGGCCAGGAAGGCGTCCTTGGCCTCGCCCTCGAAGCCGAGCTGGTCGGCCAGCTCGTCGAGCGTGTCGGCCTTCTTGAAGATGGTGCAGCCCACGTACTCCAGGTAGCTGTCGATGTCGCCGCCGTTCTCCATGAACAGGCGCGAAACCGCAGCGCAGCCGGTCTGCATGAAGCGGATCATGTCGTCCTTGGCGTTGCCGTCAAAGACCTCGCAGAACACGCCGCCCGGCTGGCGGCCGGCCGCGAAGCACATGTTGTCGTAGGGCGTGGACTCGTTGGCGAAGCGCTTGCCGTAGCGGTTCACCTTGAGGAACGGCTGGCTGCCGATGTTGAGCTGGAACGTGGTGCCGCGCAGGGCGTACTTGCCGTCGCCCAGGTCCTCGTAGCCCGCGTCGACGCCCGGCTCCACCACGCCGCGGTCGAACAGCATCGGGGCGGGGTCGGCGTCCTTGAGCGCGCCGGCCCACATGCCGGCCTTGATGCCCTGGCCGGTGCAGGGCGGGTTGTAGGCGGCGGCGGTGGTGCACGCCACGGCGTCGGGCTGCAGGGCCATCATCATCTCGGCGTTGGCCGCGTAGCCGCCGGTGGCGAGGACGGTGTACTTGGCGTTGACCTGCACGTAGCCCTCGTCGGTGTCGAAGATGGCGCCCGTGACGCCGCCCTCGCCGTGCACGAGCTTCACGAGGTCGTAGCTGTAGGCGACCTCGTGGCCGGAGGCCTCGATGTGCGACAGGATGACCTCGTTGCGCGTGGGCGGGATGTAGAACGTGCCCGACATCATCTCGGTCACCGGCGAGTAGTAGAGCGTGCCGCCCGCCTGCTCCTCGGTGTAGTCGGGGACGATGACGCTCTCGCCCACCGCGTTGAACATGGGGGTGTACCAGGCGACGGTCTCGGCGCTCTCGTCGATCCACATCTTGATGACGTCGCGGTCGCACTTGCCCGAGGCGTAGCGCGACAGCTCGTTGAGCAGCATGCCCTTGTCGAACTCGAGGCCGGCCTCAATCTGCTGGGCGGTGTTGACCGCGCCGAAGTACTCGCGCGACTCGGAGATGACCGGGAGCTTCTCGGCCAGGAAGAAGTCGAGCCCCATGTCGACCGCGGTAGCGGCGCAGGCGAGGCCCGAGGTGCCGGCGCCGATGATGAGCAGCGTGGTCTCCTTGGTCTCGACGATGTCGGCCTCGGCGACCTCGGGCTCGGCGCCGAGCCATGCGGGGATGTCCGCAGAGGCGGAAGCGGCGGGCGCAGCGGCGGCCTCCTCGGGCTCAGTCTCAGGCGCGGCCTCCACGGCGAGCGCGGCGGGCACGACGGACGCGGCCGCGACGGCGGCGGCGCCCAGGGCGGAACCCTTGACGAACGAGCGACGATCCATGGCAATCTCCCCTTCTCGAGTGGCGGCAGTCCCGCGGTGGGGCCGCCGGCGCTACAATGCGTGCAATACCCTATCGGCACCGGGCGCACACCGCCCCACCCCTGAGGGGCGGCATCGCCAAAATGCCTGGTAACAGCCCGGTAAGCAGCGAGAAGCACGAGGTTGGCCCATGACGAGCGAGCATCGCACCTTCACATCGTGCCTCGCGGTCTCCACCCTCATGATGACCACGACCCTCTTCTTCAACGGCGAGCTCAACACCACGCAGGCCGCGCTGGCCGACTCGACGCGCGACTGGGCGACGCTCGTGCAGACGGTCGAGATGGTCACCCTCGCCCTCGTCGCGCGCCATGCCCCGCGTGCCGTCAACCCGTTCCCCCTCACGGCGGCGGCTGCCGCATGCGCCGTTGTAGGCGCCTCCCTGGCGGGGGTCGGCATGGGCGCCGGCAGTCCTGCCCTGCTCACCGTGGGCGTCTGTCTCACGTCGTCCTCCACGGCCTGGGCCAGCATTCTGTGGATCGTGCTGTGCTCGGCCCTGCGCTTCCGCTCCATGCTCGTGTGCTTCGTGGGAGGAGACCTGCTCGCCATACCGCTCGCCCTTGCCCTGTCGTGCGGCGGATACCCCTTCGTGCTCGCATGCTACGCCGCGGCCATCGTGGCGGTTCTCGCGTTCTGCGGCCCGCGCACCCGCGACGCGTTCGCGGAGTTCGCCCGGGCGGAGGCCGCCGTCGACGCCCAGGTGACCCGACCGCGCGCCATCCTGCCCCTCGCCCACAACCTGTTCGTCTACATCTTCGCGTTCAGCCTGGCCTATGGGTTCGCCATGCGCTACGAGCATGCAAGCGGCGGCCTGCTGACCCACTGGTTCATCGCGGCCACGCTCGCGGGAATCGTCGTTTACGCACTGTCCAGCAAGGCGGGACCGCGCGCTGACATCCTGTTCAACCTCGCCTCGGCGCTTCTGGTGGTCGGCTTTCTCCTCGTGCTCCTCGACGACGAGCGCCTGGCGCTGCCCGCCTCGGTCTCCCTTCTGTGCAGCGAGACCGTGTTCTGCGAGCTCATGAGCCTGTCGCTGTGCGCCATCGCGGCGCGCAACCGGTCGAACGTGCTGTCGGCGATCGCCTGGGGCTACGCCGCCTACTTCGCGGGCATCGAGGCCGGAGCCCAGCTCGGCCTTGCGGTCACCGCGCTCTCCGCCGATGCGGGCCTGGCGTCCCGAAGCATGGTCGCCGCGGTGCTCGGCGGCATCGTGCTCTACACCCTGCTCTCCATCCGCGACTTCGGGTTCGACAAGACCATCGCCGCGGTCGAGCCCGAACCCGAAGGCCGGCCCGAAACGCCGGTCGAGATCCGCTACACCGACCGCGTGGAGGCCCGCTGCGACGAGCTCGTGGCCCAGCTCGGCCTCACCGAGCGCGAGGCCGACGTGTTCCGCCTGCTCGCACGCGGCAACAACACCCTGCGCATCCAGGAAGAGCTCGCCATCACCAAGAACACCCTCAAGTACCACGCACGCCACATCTACGAGAAGGCCGGCGTGCACAGCCAGCAGGAGCTCATCGACCTGCTGTGAAAGGGGCCGGCCCCATTCGGGAGCCCACCCTCGATAGACCTACCTGGGCGCCAGCGATACCGCAAGTTTCGGCATCGTAGAGGGCGGCGACGAACAGCGCGGCCGAATCCAGGTCCTCGAGCCCATCGCAACCACGCCGCTCTGCCTCATCAACTCACCCTCTGCACCGCGAACACCCCGGACGGTCCCGAGCGCGGCCCGGGCGGCAAGGTCATCGACACCGAGGGCAACTCCATCCCGCACCTCTATAGGGCAGGTGGGCTGCGCGGCATCTGGTCTAACCTCTACCGCACCGGCGCCGGCATCATCGCCGCGGTGTACGACGCCCCGGAGCAGGCCGGGCTGTAAAGGCAGGGCGGGCCGCGCGAGGGCGGGCCGCCGCAGCCCCCGGAAATCGTCAAGACAGACATCGAACCACCGCGCGAGGCCTTTGGGGTGCGTATCCCAAGGGCCTCGCGCTCCCATGTCAGAAAAACCGGGGCTTGCTGGCCAAATTGCTCAATCGTGAAGACAATCGGCCGGTCGGCGATGGTTCGAAATCGAGACGGAGCGACAAAAGCCCTGGAAGTTCATGGGCGAGATTTCCACCCGAGGCGATCCGCGGGTGCTTTTGAGCGCGCGGACCCCTTGCTGCTCTTCACGATCGAGGTTTTTGGCCAGCAACGGCCGTTTTTCCCGCACTGCCCCAAGTCGAAGCGCCGATCGCAGATGCAGATCAACAGGCAGTCCACAAGACCGGCCCGTACGTCTGGCTTCTTTTGCTACCCTCTTTTCCGCGCAAGGGCAATCCCGGCAACCGCACCGAGCAGGACGAGCGGGGCGAGTCTGACGAACAGCCATTCGAACCCGTGGAGGAGCGTCCCGACGACGGCGGTTTCGGGGTCGCCGTAATCCCAACCAAGATACGGGCTGCCCAGCGCCGTCAAGACGGCAAAGATCGCCCCTATGGCCACACATATCAGAACCAGCGACCAGCGGAGCACCTTTCGCCTTGCGTCCGCCCTCCGCGCAAGCTGCAGGTTTATGATTTCCAGCTTTTCGGCGATCGCCTGCACGTCATCGCCCTCCGCTTTGGGCGCAGGCTCCCCGAGCAGGCCGCTCACCGTCGTCCCCAACGCTTCCGCCAGGGAGATCAGCATGGTGGCGTCGGGAACCGACAGACCCTGCTCCCACTTGGATATGGTCTGCCGCACCACGTCCAGCTTGACGGCAAGCTCCTCTTGGGAGAGCCCCTTCGACGTCCTCATGGCCTTGATGGTTTCGTTCAGCATGGAAGCACCACCTCACGGTCCGTTTGCGGATACCGGCTCCCATTCTGCACGAAACCCGCCCGCAACCCCAAGCAACGCGCGTTGACATGCGCCGTGGCGGAGGGCGCGACCTCGCGCCGGGGCAGATTCGCAACGCACTGCGCGCCCACACGCAGAGTCCATCGCCCGAACGGCTTTCTCAAGGGCGGCAAAAGCTTCATACGTATCATGTTTGCCGACGACGGCAATGCCGCGGGTTGTCCTGTCCGCAGCCTTATTAACACCAGCGCGACGACCGCGGCTCTGGCACCGTTCGCACCGTCACCGCGGTCGTCTCCGCAAGCCATGCAGCAGCGGTTCGTCCGTTCTCTATTCGTCGTTTTTCAGAGCGCTGCGCGCCGCAATACGACCGAAAACGTAGCATTCGACAATGTTGCCACAGCCCTCGTATTTGTTAGTCCAGACCGATCCGAACTCACCGGCCGAATACAGATGCGGAATAGGCTCGCCGTCGATGTCGAGAATCTCGGCGTTGACACCGCGGCGCGGACCGCCGTCGGTGTTAAGAATCTCGGGCACGCATTTGACCGCGTAGAACGGCGCCACCGAAACCGGTTGCAGCGTAGACTCGTGACGGTGGTAGTGCTCGTCATTGCCGTTGGCGCAGCTGTTGTTCCAGGTCTCCACCGTGTTGACGAGCTCTTCAATCGGCACGCCCATCTGCTCTGCCAGCTCTTCGATGGTGTCGGCGACCAGACCATAGCCGTCGGCGACGGGATCGGCGGTGTTGCCCGTCATCGTCTGGTTCTGCGTAGCGACCGATCCGCTGTTCGTGCCAAGGTACGCACCCTGATCGAGACCCACCGAGTCGAAGACGAACCACGTTGTCGTCGGCAGCGGCAGATGCGTGTATTCACCGCCGAAGTTCTGCTTGCCATGGCGGCATCCGTATACAAGCGACATGTCGGCGCCATGCTCGATGTCGCGGGGGAACATGGTGCTGCCCTCCCAGTCGCTGTAGAAACGGCGCCCGTTGATACCGACGGTAATGCCCTGGGCTTTGCGCAGACCGCGATAGTTCAGCATCTCGGACCCATCGAGCTTGACGGCGTTGGTCCATACGCCCGCGAAGTTGTTCATATGCCACAGGTCGGCACCGAGCTTCATGCAGATGCGATGGCCGTCGCCCGTATTGCAGACACCGGCGGCCGGATGGGAAATCGGAATGCACAAGGTAATCCTGCTTCATAACGTCGTCGTTTTCAAAACCGCCCGTGCACATGATGACGCCCTTCGTCGCCTTTACGTACACCTGGGCACCCTCGTATTCATAGACACCGCCAATAACAACCTTGCTCAGCGGGTCCTGAACAAGGGCGACAAGACGGGCAGCCGTCTTCTCGGTGATGAGGTCAGAATACTTCTCGGCAATCAAATTATCGTGCTCAAGACACAATCGGGGCACTACGGCTTCGGCGATCTCTCATCCCCCGCTCTTACCATACTTGCCCAACTCATCGACATACTGTTCATGGGTTTTCTTTACTGGTGGCTGTTCGTTCGCAAAAACGGCGTTGAGTTCAACTGGCTCTGGCGCTACGCGTATGTTGGACTGGCAGCCGCACTTCTGCTCATCGCCCGTCTCGGCATCTCACAGCCTGTGCAGATATTCACAAGCGCGGCCTTTGAGATTGCGCTCGTATTCCTCTGGCTTGCACTAACCGACATCGCGCGCAATTCCAAGTTCCATCCCCATGCAGTCTTTGGGTTCGGCTACCTCCTGTACACCGTTCCCGACTGGGTCGCCCGGGGAATGGCCAGCACCTTTGCCATCAGCTCCATCGACGAAACCGCCGTAAGCCTCTGCCTGTTCGCAATAGTTCTTGTCGTGGCTTTCCTACTCCCCCACCGTGCACCCGGCGTGCAGCTCCTTCTTGCCGACTTTACCAGCAACCCGCCGCAGGACAGCCATGACGCCATCTGCGAACGCTGCGAAAAACTTGCTACGCAAAATGGCCTGTCGGCGCGTGAGACCGAGGTTGTCTACCATCTGTGCTATGGGCGCTCGAAACAATACATCGCAGAGACACTCTACCTGTCGGAAAATACGATACGCACCTACACACAGCGCGTCTACCGCAAGCTGGGCATTCACCATCGGGAGGAACTGCAAAGGATGCTGGGGATCTAGCGATATTCTCCCTTCGCAACGCCCATGGCATGGCGCGCTGCAACATATCCAAAGGCCGCGGAACGGCCGACTGCATTTGCCGGCAGTCGAGGTGCAGGTCGAGCATAGAGGGACCGCCCCGCATGTCGGGAATCGCCTGGTCGAAGAATAGGTGGCGCGCAGAAACGCATCGACCGCTTGGGATTTGGGCGGCGCCGATAGACTCCCGAGCATTACGGCCGCGAGCGACGGTGACGCCGGCCGCAGCAACCGCGCTCGCCAACGGCGCCTCCCTCAGCCCCTCCTCGTCACTTCCATCGTCGTACTCGTTTCATGCAGGTCCCTTCCTGCACATGCACGTGCTTTACCACAACCGATGGGCGGGGCGCCCGTTCCAGAAGCGCCCCGCCTGCCACACCTAAGAACCCGTCTGCACCCGTCAGATGGACGCCGGGTTCACAGGAATTTCGCTCAGAGGCTCGGGCACCACGGTGATGCCGTAGTTGTCGTTCACGTAGTCCACGACCTTAGGGCCGGCGACATAGCCGGAGGTCAGGACCCAACCTTGGGCGACACCGCCGAAACTGCAGTAGTTCTTCTCACGGTTCAACAGCACGCCGTAGGAATCGCAGCCCAGGGCGTATAGGCCGTTGATCGGGGTCGCATGGTCAGCCTTCAGAACGCGCAGGTCGGCATCGATGTCAAGGCCGCCGCCGGAGCAGTAGGGGTTCGGGTTGACCTTGACGGCATAGTACGGGCCTTCGCCGATATGGATGAGGTACTCGGGGTCCTTGCCGAACTCCAAATCCTCACCCCCGTCGACATAACCGTTGTAGGCGTCGTAGGTCTCCTGAAGCGTAGCGGCATCGAGACCGAGCTGTTCGGCCATATCCGCCAGCGTATCCGCCTTCCACATGAGGCCCTCTTCAATGGCGGCATCGATAACCTCGTAGATGTTTTCAACGGGCCCCTCAATGACGTCGCCTTGGGTCCCGTACTTCTGCCAGCTCTTGACGCGGGTGAAACCGACCTCCTTGATTTCCTCGACCTGCGGGGTCGACCAGATGGCGTAATAATAAGGACCGGCAGCGTAGGCGATCCAGCCGCTCGACATGGGGTCGCCGGCAAACGACTTGACCATGGCCTCGTCGCCGAAGCGCCTGGCGTTACGGTCGACATACATCGTGTCGCTCGCACATCCGAACATCATAGGGATGTCGTTGAGCGTCTCGACGCTCACGCGCCCCGAGGTCTTGTTGAGAGAACCGGGCTTCTCAACGATGGGAAAGCGGTACATCTGATGGGGCAGGGTGATGCCCATGACCATGGGGGGGGCATCTCGCAGTTCCAGGTGCCGGCGCCGGCATTCAGGGCGGCCTGGAACATGAGCCCCGTATCCTGGCCGGTGGTTATCAGGTTGTAGGAGCCCGCGTACTGGGGGGCGAGCAGGGTAGACATAAGCTCGTCGTTGAGGCCGTAGCCGCCCGTGTTCATCACGACGGCGCGGGCGTTGACGACGTACTCCATCCCCGTCACACGGCTGCGCGCCTTTACTCCCGTGCAGGTATCGCCGTCCATGATGAGTTCGTAGCCCTCGGTCTCGAACATGATGCGTGCGCCCTGGGCCTCGCAGCGCTTCACCATGGTGCGGCACAGATAGTCAACCGCAAGGCGACGGTCCTCCATGGTGCCCTGGTCGATGCGATCGGTGTAGATGGAGTTGAACGAGACCGCCCCATCGTTGACGGCGGGACGCGAGGACATGGTGCCGAAACGCCAGTCGTTCTCGAAATACAGCCAGTCGATAGCGTTGCCCGATTCGGCAAAGAACAGGTCGACGCACTCGTCCTTGGCGCTTTGCTCGCCATCGGCGGTCATCGTGTAGTTGCGCCACAGGTCTCGGTAGAACGCCGCGTCAACGAAGTCTTCGCCGCCGTTGAAGACCTGCATGTAGCGCTGGGGGTTCACGGCGTTGAACTCGTGGGTCATGCACGACTTGCCGCCGACCTTGCCCGAGCGCTCGATGCCGACAAAGTTGACCTTGCGGCCACCGTTCAGCTCGCGGGCGCGATCGATGGCACGGCGCATGGCAAAAAGACCGGCGGTCCCCAGGCCCACGAAGAGCACATCGCAGTCGATTGTCTCGGTCTGGCCCTCACACTCCTTGGCGGGCACCGTATAGAAACGGCTCACCGCGCTCGGATCGTTGCCGGCGGCGACAATAGCCTGGCATAGGGCATCCTCAACGGCCGTCTTGACGTTGTTGCTTGACACCGTGGCGCCGGTGACGGCATCGACCTTGACCGACTGGTTCTCGATGATGCGCGGGAACAGGGTCTCCTTGACGTTCTTGAGCATGACCTCGGTCTCGCTGTGCTCAAAGCGGTCGCTCGGCACCGCAATGTCGATGATGGAAGTCTCGTTGACGGTAACGGTGACGGGCAGGTCTTTGCTGCCCCAATAGCCGCGCGAGTAGGCGGTGTACTCACCCGGCTTCATGAGGCCCGCAACCTCGGCGGGCGCTGCGGTAACGCCGCAAATCTCGTCGACGGCCATCTGGCCGGCGGCAAGAATGGCCTTGGAGGTAACGGTGGCGCCACTCACCCCGTCGACGTCGAGCCGTCCCTCCTCGACGATGGCGGAGGGTATGGACTCGATGGCACGGCCGCCGCGTTCGGGCGTTTCCTCGGCACCCGTCGCCTCGAACGCGGTGATGACGCCGTCGGTCATGGTGACGGTGACGGTCACGTCCCCGCCGAAGCCCGGAACCGTGGCGGTTGCGGTGCCGCTCGCACCAGCCGCCTCCTCGGCGCCCGCAAGGCCCGCGGCCCCCGGCAGCACACAGGTTGCCAAGACTCCGGCACTGCCCCCGATAAACGCCCTGCGGCTCACGCCCGGACGATTCATCGCGTTCTCCGAATCCATATGCGGCACTCCCTTCGAATCGCATTTGTCGCAATCGCATGCGCATCCCCTCGGCGGGGTGCGCGAACGGCTTCGATCCTAGGTTCCACACGGTGACACGTCATCCCGAGATGCGGGTGTCGCATGTCACCCAAGGCTGGTGATACCTTGATGAACTGGGGTTTTGCCGCTCGCTCGGCACAATGGAACGGCCGCCGGGGCAACGCCGCAGCCGCGATTTGCGTTACCATAAGGAACCAGTCAAACGAAAGCAGGAGGCAGCGTGGACAAAGCCGAGTCGGATGCGCATGCGCGCACGGCCGAAAAGGTCGCGGCAGCCGTCGGGGCGGCGGTTGTCGGCATGCTCTCGAACAGCCTTCAGACCGCGTTCTTCATGCCCGGCGGCACTTCCTTCGACGGCGTCTCTCCCGTCTCGTTCTCTATGTTCTGCACAACGCTCACCGCTTTGTGGCTGTTGGCCGCCGCCTGCGCTGTCGCATGCAGGCCTTCTCTGGCGCGCTGGACACCGTGGGCGTTTGTGGTTCCCACCGGTGCAGGCATCGTCCTCCTGTTCGCCGCTATGGCACAGCCCGTGCTCATCCTTCCGGCGGCCGCTGTCCTCTCGTGCGGCATCGCCTGCGGGTTCTTGTTCTGGCTGGTCATCACCGCCCGATTCGATGTCGGGGAGGCGCTGGCCGTCCTCGTCGGGTTTCGGGTGCTCTCCGCCATGGGAGCGCTCGCCCTGAAACCGCTAGGGCACTCCCCTGCCTGGCTCGCCGCCGTTGCCCTGCTCTACGGCATCGCCACCGTCCTCACCATTGCGCTTTTGCGCCACGGTGCCGACACCGGTTTCCAGGGCCCCTTCGACGCCGCCGCGTTCAAAGTGGGACCCGTCTTCAAGCGCCTTTGGGAGCCCATCCTCTTCGTCTCGATCCTCGGTTTTGCAAGCGGAACCATGCGTGCGTTCTTCCAGCCCGACCAGGCACTGCCCTCGAGCCTGATCCTGTTCTTCAGCACCGTCGCAGGCGTGCTGGCCTTCCATGTCGTCCATGCCAAAACCCGCGGCGAGGCGGGCATGCTCCGCGTGCGCCTAGGCACCCTTCTTGGAATCACGGCGCTGTATCTGCTCATCCCCTTCATCGATCAGCGGTTCTGGATTGTGTGCTCCGGCATCGTCGATCTATGCTATGTCGCCGCAACCATGGGCATGAACCTCACGGCGGTCAGAGAGTCCGCAGCAACCCCCGCACGCGCCATCGTGGTGCTCGGCACGTTCAAGGGATGCGTGTTCCTTTCGATTGCCCTGGGGTTTATTGCCAACAACGTCCTGGGCGCCATCGTGCAGCAAGACTCGATTCTTTCGTTCATCCTTTCGCTCATGGGCGTCTACGTGATTCTCCTGGCAACGGTGCTCGTAATCTTCAGGCGCCTTAAAGTCGCACTCGCCACCGGCAGGCCGACGGTACTGGTCAACCTCTCGGAAGGGCAGATGCGCGACAGTTCCGCCCTCCAGAAGACCTACGGCATCTCTGAACGCGAGATGGACGTACTCGTCCTCGCCGTGGCCAGCTACAGCATCGCAGGCATCGGCAAGCAGCTGCACATTTCGGACAACACCGTCAAGACGTATCTCAAGCGCATCTACAGCAAACTCGACATCCATAGCCGCGACGAGCTGCGCACGCTTGTGGCAGAGGTGGCCGAACGGGAGGCACGCGGAAGATAGGGGCGGACGACCTCAAAACGAGCATGCAGTTGCTTGAAAATAGAACATGGGCATCTCGGCGTCTCGTGGAAGCAACGTGCGCCTTCCGCAGCGATTGAAACACCCTGCAGGGGGACGCACCGGACCGGGAGAAGAACGGCCCCTTGCATCCACGACCCGCATGCATGCGCCCTTGCGCCCGACGGCATCGGCCGACGCACGCCCCTCCGACGAAATTCAACAACGAGCTCGCCGACCATGACATACCAGGGGACAAAGACGGGCGCCCGCCCACTGGGCGCCCTCTCTCTGCCTTTAGTACCTGTTGTCGTAGATGCGCGTCGACTTCTTCTCGGAGCGCGGCAGGTCGCCGATGCCCACGGCCTTGGGCACGATGGTGACGCCGATGCGGTTCTTGAACGTCTCGACCATCGCGGCCTCGATGTCGCGGCGGCGCAGGGGGTCGTCGCTCTCGCACTCGAAGTACACCGTCATGATGTCCTTGCCGTTGAGGTGGTCGATCATGACCTGATACTCGCTCGACACGCCGTCGACCGCGGCGCACACCTCCTCGACCTGCGCGGGGAACATGTTGACGCCCTTGACCTTGAACATGTCGTCGGTGCGGCCCACGAGCTGTGAGATGCGCGTGTGACCCATGCCACAGGGGCAGTCGCCCGGGATGATGCTCGACAGGTCGTGCGTACGGTAGCGGATGAGCGGCGCGCCCTCCTTCTGCAGCGTGGTGATCACGAGCTCGCCCACCTCGCCGTCGGGCAGGTTCTCGCCGGTCTTGGGGTCGACGACCTCCACGTACACGTAGTCGTCCCACACGTGGATGCCGCAGTCGTACTTGCAGCTCACGCCTACGCCGGGGCCGTAGATTTCGGTGAGGCCGTAGATGTCGTAGAGCTCCACGCCGAGCTCACCGGCGATGCGCTCGCGCATCTTCTTGCCCCAGCGCTCGCTGCCGATGAGGCCCTTGGTGAGAGCGAGCTGGTCGCGGATACCCTCCTGGGCGATGCGCTCGGCGAGCAGAAGGGCGTAGCTCGAGGTGGCGCACAGCACCGTGGACTGCAGGTCGACCATCATGCGCAGCTGCTTCTCGGTGTTGCCCGGGCCCATGGGGATGGCCATGGCACCCATGCGCTCGGCACCCAGCTGAAAGCCGATGCCTGCGGTCCACAGGCCGTAACCAGGGGTGATGTGAATGCGGTCTTTGCTCGTGCAGCCGATGGCACGATAGCAGCGGGCGAACATCTCGGTCCAGTCGTCAACGTCCTTCTGGGTGTAAGGAATGATGACGGGGGTGCCGGTCGTGCCCGAAGAGGAGTGGATGCGAACGATTTCTTCGTCGGGAACCGCCTGGATTCCCAGGGGATATGCCTCGCGCAGGTCGGCCTTCTCAGAGAAGGGCAGTTTCTCGAAATCCTCCTGCGTGCGGATGGCAGACATGTCGATGCCCGCGAACTTCTTGGCGTAGAACGGACTACGCTCCTGAATGGTCGCGAGTTCTTTGAGGATGGCGTCCAACTGGAACGGCTTCATCTTCATGGCGGGTATCCCCTTTCTATGGTCGGTGTGCGTCTCTTGCGCATGCATGCACTATAGCGTATCCGGCGGCGCTTGGTACCAAGAAGCACGCGCAGCCGCTTGCGGCCATCGGCAGACGGATGGAAGCTCAGCAAGGCAAGGGGCTCTATACTGGTGGCACCAAGAATCTTGGCTCAAAGGGGGATGCCATGAATTTCTCGCAGGTGTTGAGGCGCTGCATGGACGAGGCCGGCTGCACGGGCAAAGAGCTGGCTCAGGCCTGCGGTATGTCTGCCTCCACAGTAAGCCGCTACCTTGCCGGCACGCGCACGCCCGACGCGGGGTCGCTACCGGCACGGAAGATTGCGCTTGCCCTGTGCGAGCTGGCACAGGAGAAGGGCCGTGTGCTCGACGCCGACAAGATATGCGAGGCACTGCTTGCAGGCTCGCGCAGCCAGACCCCGCAGGGGGCGGGCGCCAAGCTCACAGCCCTACTCGATGCCTTCGGTGTAACGCGCGCCAAACTTGCCGAGGCGCTGGGATACAGCCCCTCCTACATCTCCCGCGTGTGTTCCCAGACCCGCAACGTCTCGAACTTCGACGAATTTGCCCAGGCAGCTGGCAGATTCTTTGCCGAGAGGGCGCTTGGCGCAAACGCACGGGACGCATTGCTTGCCCTGTGCAAAGAGACGGCCGGGCCTGACGGAGGCGCGGTTTGCGAAACAGGCATGCAAGGCGAAGGCGCCCTGGAGGCACTCGCCTCGCTCACGTCGGCTTGGCTGCAAGCCGAGCAGGACGCACAGCCCCAATCGAGCATCGAGCCGTTCCTGCGCAAGCTCGACACCTTCAACCTCGACACCTACCTGGCAGCAATGCAGGCGGCACGCGTACAAGAAGAGGCTGCAGGCGAGAAGGCGCAAAAGAGCGCCGCGACGGAAGCGCTCTACACGTTTTATGCAGGTATCGAAGGATTTTGTCAGGCCGAGCTGGACTTTCTTGCCGCTGCAGCCTCCGAACCAACCGGCAGCTCGGTCATCATGTTCTCCGACATGCCCATGCAGGACAAGATGCAGGCCAAGCCCGAGTTTCCCGCTCGATGGATAGGCGCCCTCGCGGTGCTGCTGCGCACAGGACACCCCATCGACAACATACACAACGTGGGACGCGGCCTGCCCGAAATGATGCTCGGACTTGAGGCCTGGCTTCCCCTGTATATGACAGGCATGGTGCGGCCTTACTACCTGCCCTCGCAGCCAACGGGGCCGTTCGCGCACCTCGTGCGCTCGTCGCAGACAGCGGCGCTCGAAGGCCAGGCCATTGCGGGCGCCTACGAACACGTGGGCTGCCAGCTTTTCCGCGACGAGGGGACGGTCGCTCATTTCAGACAGCGCGCAAACGACTTGCTTGCGACCGCCAAGCCCCTCGCCAACGTCTATACCGCGCAGCAAGCGGGCGAGCTGGCCGCTTTCCTGATGCATGAGGCTGCGCAAAGCGGCGAGCGCGTGCACGTCATGTCGGCGCCTCCCCTCTATACCATGAGTGAAGAGCTGCTCGAAGAGGCGATTGCCGCCTCAACACTCGACGAGGCGGAAGCACAGCGGGTTCGTATGGCGCGTGCGGCACAGCTTGCACGCGCCGAAAGCGAGCTCGCCCACGGCGAGACCGTCGTCACCATATCGCGCGTAGACGAGAGCAACCTCGGCGCCGCCTCCGCCCACCTGGCGCTGGGCGAGGCGTTTTGCGCACACAGCGTTCCCTATGGCATAGAAACCTACCGCAAGCACATCGAACAGACCGAGGCATTCGCGGCGGCACACCCCACGTGGCACCTCACATGGGGCCCCGACCTGGGCTTTCGTAACATTCAAATCACCGTGCGCCCAGATGCCTGGGTACTCGTGTCCAAGAACACCTCCCCCGCGGTGCACTTCGTCCTGCGTCACAAGAAGATGGTGGAGGCGTTTGAGCGCTTCGAGATGCCCGTCGTGAAATAGGAGGCCAACGATGAAACGAAACAACGCTCGTACGCATGTCTTCGGGATTGGCACTTGCATGTCGACCCTGCTCATCGCCGGCTGCCTTGCTGGCTGCACGCCGGACAACGCAGGACAGCCGCAGCAAGCAGGAGGCGAGGGGGTGGCAAGCTCGAGCACGCAAGCCAAACAGGACACCAAGGCAGAGCAGGACACCCAAAGTAAGCAAGACGCCCCAAACGCTCAGACCGTCCAGACTGACCAGAGCATTCAGGCCAGCGGCGACCAAACCGAACAGACCACTCAAGCAGCCAAAGCAACTGCCCTGGAGCACATCGAGGCTCACGAGACGCTGCAGACCCACACCGTGAAGAGCGCCGACCTTGCCCAGAAGATCTATGACGCATACCTGAAGGGCGAAGTGGGCGACACCGTAGACATGATTTCAAGCGACTACGACGACACACTCGCCTTCACGCTCGACGACGGCTCGACGCTCACGGTGGAGTTCAACGCCCACAACCTGCGCGACGGCGACACCTACCGCGCCTTCGACGACAAGGGAGGCCTGTGGAAGCTGCTCGCCGAAATGAGCGACTAGGCCGACCGTAGCATCGCCCCCACACAGAGACTCACCGCAAACAAGCGCCGCCCCCATCCCTCACAACGTAGGAAATGGGGGCGGCGCTATTTATCAGCAGTTCCTTGCTCGGCCCGCCCCTACACAGCCAGGCCTCGGATGCCCAGGGTGGAGGCGAGGTTGCAGTCGATGACGTAGGTGCCATCGTCGCTCAGGTAGGAAATCCACTCGTCGTTAGTCGGAGTCGAGATGTAGGAGGAGACGTCGGATCCCGTGAAGGGCAGGGTTGTGGTCTCAAGCAGGATGTATTGGCCGCTCCCCTCCCAAGTCTCCAAGGCAACCTGGGCGTGGCCGGGAAGGATGAGCACCATGGCGTGCATGTCAGCCGATTGCAGACACGACGCCACAAGCAGCGCGGTCTCGATGCAGATGCCCGACTTGGAGCGCACCACGGCGTCGGGGGTGAGCACGCGCTGCATCGCGCCAAACGAGTACGGCCCCATGTTGTAGCGCACGCCCATGTCGGAGATCGCGCCCTGAATGGCAACGGCCTGAATGAGGACCGTCTTCGCCTCGTCCTCCCCGGGATATCCCAGCTGGTAGCCAGGCAGCGTGTTGTAATCGGCACCCATGTTTGCCTCAAGCCAGTCGATGGCGGCGCGGCGGATGTCCAGCACCTCTTGCGCGTCGGGGCGCATCCAGGCAAGCACGTTATACGGCTCGACGATACCGAACTCGTTGCTCTCAAGCGTAAAGTCGTACAAGCTGTGCAACGTGACCGTCTGCGTTTCCTGGGCGATAAGCCCGTTGGAACCCAGGTCGGTCACCGTGAGCGTGAGCTGGGTGTCGCGCTCGCTCGTCAAGTTGCCCGCATCGCTTGCCACCGGCGGCTTGATCATGAAGTACGTGATTTCGGGCGTGGCGGTTATCTTTTGACGGTAAAGCTGGGAGAACCCGTCCACCTGCACTTCAATGAGCACGTCACACTCGCCACCTTCGGTGAAAATCGCCACGTTGGCCACCGAGTCGGACGACGGGTAGAGGTTGGGGTAGATCTCGTCGTTCAGCGCATGCTCCACCATGACGCGGGTATCCGCGCCAGAACCCGCGGCAAGCGTGTCGGCGGCGTTTTGGAACTGGGCGCGCATGAGGGCATACATGAGCTGTTCGTAATGCAGCATGATGTAGGGCTGGCGCATCAAAAGCCACGAGGCCGAGTAGGCCATGAGGACGTCGTTGCTCACAAGCGAGATATAGTCGGCGTAGAGTTTTTCCTGGTAGGCCGCGATTTGCTTGATGTAATGAGGCCACAGGTCGCTCATGTAGGCAGGAAGGTCGAGCATGCTGTAGTTGTCGCGCACCTGGCCGAGCGCGCCATACATCGCATCGAGAAGCTCGAGGTTGTCGGCGTAGGCACCCTGCGCCGCCTGGACCTGCATCTCCATGAGGGGATCGCTCGAATGGTAGTAGCCGGAGTAAAACGCGAGGGTGCGCGCCACAATCACGCACACATCCATGCCGAGGCCGGCTTCCGGGCTAGCCCCTTGGGCGGAAAGGGCGTCGTAGATGGCCTGGAGCTCCTCGTAGCCCGCGTTGCACAGGTCCACAAAGTCGAGCATCGGCTGGGCATAGGCGTCGTCGCCGTTCTCAACCGAAGACGCATACGCAGAAGCGAAGTCCTCAACCTGAGCTTGGAACAACGTGCACAGAGCCGAGAGACGCTCAAGTGGATCTGTGGGAAGGTCGTCAAAGGGACCGGCCTGAGTCGAGGCAGCGTCGTTCGTATCGGACAGGGGCACGGCTCCGGGCAACAGGCCCACGGCATGGGCCGCTCGCACGGGCGCAGACACAGCGGCAGACGCGGCAAGGGCGAACCCTGCCAGGGCAAACGTGCGTCGCGTGCAGGCATGGCTGACATCGGTTTGTTTCATGGCTGACTCCCTTGGCTTGTCAACCCCTCAGGGGGTTCCATATACGGGAATGGCGCGGTGCACATCCAAAAGGCGAGACACCCTGGACGCGGGCCGCACGTCCATACTAGCAGGCAGAAAAGCCAGCGGGGCGCCAAGGCCGAATCGCGCCCCGCGCCCCGCCGACTCTCTTCAATGCTAAAAACTGTTTAACGCTGAATGACGAGCTAGGAACCGTCGGAGAACGTAAAGCGGTCGCGATCCATGATGTAGTCGTCAAAGTCCTGCAGCGCCTGGTCCATCACGGCGTTGTTGGCAGCCGAACGATCGAGAGCGGCGGCCGTAATGGCGTCGTTAGCCGCGTTGCACTGGGCAACGTACTCATCCGAGAAGGTCAGGGTGCCCACGCAAGGGGCGAGCTGGGCCACGACGTCGTCGTACATGTCAGCAGGCGCAATGATGCCCCACATGCCCATGGCGGCAGCCATGCCGTAGCCGCCCTCATATCCCAAGGCAATCGCGCTGCCCAAGAAGTCCGCCCTGCAGGCCGTACCATCAAGCAGCGTGAGCTCGGCACTCACCAGGGCGTCATCTCGCACATAGCCCGCCATGCCCGGGAAGGCCGAGTAATACGACACCGGCACACTCGAGGTGACCTGGACCGAGGAGACCATGAGACCCGTGCCGTCATCGACGCCGCCCATGTCGAGCGCAAGCTGCGTATAGGCAGGCAGCAGGCTTACGGCATTGGCAACCGTGCAGGGGTCGAGCACGGGAAGGTTGGCATACAGCGTGTACAGCTGATTGAGCGTCGCGTCACCGGAGGAAGCGGAGAGGGCAAAGAGCTCACGCATCTGCTCGTTAAGGTTAAAGGCCAGCTCACCGTAGTAGACGATGCGCACAGCGGGATTGGCCGGGTCAAACGCCTCGAAGGTGAAGCCGGCGCCCTCCCCCGATGTTTGGATGGACCAACCATGAGGCAGCGCGACGGTGAAGTACCCGCCGTCGTAATCCACGAGCTGGTAGGCTCCGGCAGTCGTGGACGTCTGGGTGGACGCGGGTTGGGCGGACGTGGGGGCTGCGGCGTCAGTCGAGGCGGCAGGAGCGGGGGTTGCCGTATCAGCCGAAGCTGCAGGCGCAGGTGTAGCGGTTGTATTGGCCGCATCATCTACCAGCGAATACGTGCTTCCCGAAGGCCTCTGCGTCAAATCGGAGGGCTCACACCACATGTTGCTGCCCGTATAGGCGTCCGCGCCCACGCGGAAGGTAGCCGAAGCCCAGACGAGTGCCGTTGCGACTTGCTCGGCAGACTCGTCACTCGTGCACAGCGTCCAATACACGGCGCTGCCGTCGGAGCGCGGCTCCATGGCTCGGATGACGGTCATGTTCTGGCCCGTCGAGGAATCGATATAACCGTACGCGCACGCATAAGCACCCACGCCGGCCAGGTAGATGACCTCGCCGCCGTCGGCACTCACCTGCACATAGGAGTCGCCGTGCTCCATCTGGCCGTGCCAGAGCTGCTCCTCCAAGTACTCGCCCACATCGGGCGTGCCTTCCCAGTCAGCGACATAGGAGACGGCGAAGTAGGAGGAGGCGTCGGTGTTCAAGACGAACGTCGCGCCCGCGCCCTGACCCTCGGTCACCGTGAAAGACCCGGCGTCTACAAGCAGCGAGAACCCTTGCGCCGCATTGCTGTAGGTGGCAAGCAGCACGTCCTCGTCCTCGAAGGAGGCGATGGGGGCCGCCTTGCCATCGCCGATGCCCGCAAGTGGCGAGGCTGCGCCCTGGGCTGCGGCGATACTGCCCAAACCAGAAGGTGCGGTGTCGGCCTGCGCTGTTGTCGCAAACGCTCCCATCAGACACGCCCCACCGAGCGCCAAGGCAGCCAAAGTTCCAGCAAAAGCAACGCCGTATCCGCACGTATCAAAAAGCCGCATGTTCTTGCCCATGATGTCTTCCTTTCTGCTGAGCCTGCGCCCACACGGGGCTTTATACCACCTTCATCATAGAAAACCGCAGGCACAGACCACAATGCGGAATGACAGACTGGCATTGCCAAATTGGCAATCGGGAAAATGAGAGGCCGAGGACAGAGGGGCACGCTTGGTTGTTGATTGGCACACGTTGGTACGACGGCACTCAAATGCCGCTGAGAAGGCTCCCGTACAGAGGGGCGTGACCTATAGTTCTTTATGTCAACCAGGAGCGGCGCGTGCAACGCCGCCGCCCGCAACCATTGAGAGGACGCACACCATGAAGATCTCCGCTCGCAACCAGTTCGCCGGCACCGTCGTCTCCGTCGAGAAAGGCGCCGTCAACGCCGTCGTCGCCATCGAGGTTGCCCCCGGCAAGAACATCAAGGCCGACATCACCTGCGAGGCCGTCGAGGATCTCGGCCTCGAGGCTGGCAAGCCCGCCATCGCCGTGGTCAAGGCCACCAACGTCATGTTCGCCGAGGCTGGCCAGCACCTGCAGATTTCCGCCCGCAACCAGTTCTGCGGCGAGGTCACCAAGATTCAGAAGGGCGCCGTCAACGGCCATGTAACCATCACCACCGAGTACGGCCTCACCGTCTCCGGCTCCATCACCAACGCCGCCATCGAGGAGCTCGGCCTCGAGGTCGGCAAGCCCGCCGTCGCCTTCGTGAAGAGCACCGATGTGCTCGTCGCCGTCGAGGCGTAAGGTCCCGGCTCCAGGCCAACCTTGCACACAAAGGCCCCGCGCCGCCCTGCGAACCAGCAGGCAGCGCGGGGCCTTTTGCGTTTATGCGCGGCGTTCTCGTGAGACGCATGCGAAAACCTTTGTTTCTTGTCTTCAAAAACAAAGGTTATCAAATAACCTTTGTTTTCTAAGAAGGAAAGCAAAGGTTCGTTCAAAGGACCCCATGCGATGGTCTCAACGTTTGCTTAGAATTTTTTAGTAAACTCTCTGTTAGACCACCGTTGACATAAGTTGTCCGCCCCTCCCTGTAGGATGCCCCGGTCAGTCAAGGAAGGGAGGGGGACGGGATGCTCGAGGAGCTGCTGGACGGGATAGAATCCCTCACGCTGGAGGAGAAGATGGCCCTGGAGGAGGCGGCCAGGGACGCCGTCGCCAGGGAGCTCGGCGCGCGGGGCGCCCCGGCGCCCGAGGCCTGCCCGCGGTGCGGCTGCCCCGAGTTCGTGCGCAAGGGCCGAGACAGGGACGGCTCACAGCGCTGGCTGTGCAGGGGGTGCGGGCAGACCTTCAGCGCCAAGACGATGGGGCTGCTCGCGAACTCCAAGCTCCCGCCGGAGGTGTGGTCGGCCTACGTCGGCGACATGCTGTCGGGGGCCTCCCTCCGCGCCTGCGCCGAGGGGTGCGGGGTGTGCCTCAAGACCTCGTGGTTCATGCGCATGCGCCTGTGCGAGGTCATGGAACGGGCCGTCTGTTAGCGTCAATGCTTTTTTAGCCAATTCCACCAATGAGCCGGCGCCGATTGCGCCATCGAAAAGGCGCCGGTTCCGCCAACGCAAACCCGCCGCTTCCGGCTAGTCGTCATCCCCCCACCCGGGCGCCCATTCCCCGA
>DBEYOB010000196.1:0-2501 GCA_048173955.1 Coriobacteriales bacterium | reverse complement strand
GGGTCGCCTCGCGGTCGCGGGGCTCTTGCGTGGCGCGGGGATTTCGGCGCAAAAGTCCAAAGGGCATCGGCCGGATGGAACATCCGGAGTCCGTCTACTCCGGCTGTCGGGGCCTATCGCTTGCCGCGCACGTAGAACTCCTGCATGTCGTCGAGGCGCAGGGCGGCGAGCCGTCCGCCGTAGGCGCAGCCGCAGTCGATGTCGTGGCGGTTGAGGCAGCGCCACACGCTGCCCGGCTTGAAGCCGGCGCTCTCCTCGGCGACCATGGGTGCGGCATGGACAAAGAAGCGCTGGTCGAGGTAGGTGGTCGGCGTGTGCCCGAACACGACGTCGATGGGCGTGGGGCGGGGGTGGTCGAACCAGCCCTCGCGCGCCCAGACCATGGTCTGCTCGTTTTGGACGCCCAGCCCGTGCCCCAGGTCGACGTCTTCCCGATGGGCGCACGGGTCGACGAGCCGGTCGCAGTAGAAGGGCGCGCCGGGATCCCAGGCGCGCGGGTCGAGCCCGGCGTGGACGAGCGCGAAGGGCTTTCCGCCGGCTTCGACGAGCGCGTAGGGGGCGAGTCCGCGCAGCCAGGGGACGAGCCGCTCGCGCCGCCAGTCGGCATCGGTGCGCCGCAGCAGCGCGTCGCGCGTCTGGGCGCCCCCGTTGCACGTCCAGGAGTCGTAGCGGGGCACGCGCATCCGGTCGGGGTCGCGGGAGATGACGCACGCGGCCATGTCCTCGTGGTTGCCGAGCAGGACATGGACGTTGGCGGGCGCGTCGAGGCACCATTGCAGCACCTCGGGCGACTTGGGGCCGCGGTCGACGACGTCCCCGAGGATGTACAGCTCGTCGCTGTCGGTGAGCGAGATCTTGTCGAGCAGATGCTGGAACTGCGTGTAGCAGCCGTGGATGTCGGAGACCGCATAGATCGCCATGGCGCCACCCCCTCGACAGGCGATTATAGGAAACGCCCGCATATAGTGGGGGGCCATATCCAACCTAAGGTTGAAAATCGGCCAGAATCTCTATTCCGAGACCGAAAGGTTGCGCGAGCGCTCCTCGTCGACCAGGCGGGCGATGCGCTTGCGCAGCGCGATCGAGCAGACGAGCGGGAACGCGGCCACGATGCAGCTTGCCCCGACGAGCACGCCCTGGACGCCGAACACCTCGGCGAGCCCGGGGGCGAGCAGCAGGGGGACGACGCCGGCGGAGGTGTACCCCGCCCCCATGACGGCGTTGACGCGCCCGAGGCTCTCGAGCGGGGCATGCGTCTGCACGAGGGTGTTCTCGAGCGGGTTGAGCATGCCGAAGGCGATGCCGAGCAGGATCTGGCCCACGAGCGCCACGCCCACGTAGGGCGTCCCCACGTAGACGAGGCAGCCGACGCCCATGAGGAAGAGGACCCCCATCAGCGTGCGGATGTTCACATGGCGTGCGGGCAGGCGCAGGACGAGCAGCGAGCCGAGGATGCAGCCGAGCCCGACGGCGCTCGACAGCCAGCCCATCCACTCGATGCCGACGTTCAAGACGTCGCGGTAGAACAGCGATTCGAGCGGGTCGAAGGCGCCGAATCCCAGAAACGACAGGAAGCCGACCCAGAAGAGCAGGTTGAGGGTGGGCATGGTGAAGGTGACGCGCACCCCCTCGCGCAACGTCGCCGCGGGTGCGCCGTCTTCGGCCTCGGCGTGCGGGTCGCGCGCCGCTCGGAACCCGAGCCAGGGGACGAGGGCGAGCAGGGCGGTCGCTACGGCGAAGTAGAAGACGGCGCGCGAGGGGGCGAGCGACGCGATCGCCCCGCCGATGAGGGGGCCCGCGACGACGCCGACGTTGGACGCCGTCGCCATGAGCGAGTTGATGTGCTTGAGCGCCGTCGGGTCGGCGGTCAGATACGCCGGATAGGCGCGCGCCACGGTGTCGCACACGCCGAACGCCATGCCGAACAGCGCCCCGGCGACAATCATGCCGGCCGTGGTCTCCCCGATGAGCTGGAACAGCATGCCCGAGGCGACGAGCGACGCCACGCAGACCGCGAAGTGGCGCCGGGGGCCCACGGCGTCGAGCAGCGACCCGCCGGCGAAGTTGCCGAGCACCATGGCGAGGTTGAGCAGGCCGACGGTGAGGGCGAGCTCGAGGGCGCCGCCGTCCATCTGGAAGGCGATCGTCCCCATGACGCCGATGAAGTAGGACGCCTGGATGCCGAGGTAGATCAGGAAGCGCATGGCCACGAGGCGCCAGGCCGCGGGCGAGAGCGTGCGCGCGCTGTCGATGAGCGACATGGGGTCCTTTCCGAGAGGACGGGACGGCGACGGAACCTCGCGGGGGAGGCGTGCGGTGAACGGACGCGCCCCTCGTGTCCGATTCGTCGCACTAGCGTAGTCGCAAACATGGCGGTTCGCAACCGCACCCCGCCGCATGTGGATGCCGAGCGGCCGCGCGGAAGCGGGCGATGGCGGCCGTGCGGGGGAGGGGCGGCTGTGCGGGCCTGGGTGGCGGTCGTGCGGGGGAGGGGGCGGCCG
>DBEYOB010000195.1:0-19282 GCA_048173955.1 Coriobacteriales bacterium | reverse complement strand
CTCTAGTCGCGGGTGAGCTTGCGGTGGAGGCGGTGCGGGCGCGACGCCTCGGGCCCCAGGCGGGCGATGCGGTTCTCCTGGTACGAGGCGAAGTTGCCCTCGAACCAGTACCAGGCGCCCGGATTCTCGTCGGTGCCCTCCCACGCCAGCATGTGCGTCGCCACGCGGTCGAGGAACATGCGGTCGTGGCTCACCACGACGGCGCAGCCCGGGAAGGCGATGAGCGCCTGCTCGAGGCTCTGGAGCGTCTCGACGTCGAGGTCGTTCGTCGGCTCGTCGAGCAGCAGCAGGTTGCCGCCCTGCTTGAGCGTGAGCGCGAGGTTGAGGCGGTTGCGCTCGCCGCCCGAGAGCACGCCGGCGCGCTTCTGCTGGTCGGGGCCCTTGAAGCCGAAGCTCGCCACGTAGGCGCGGCTCGGCACCTCGGTCTCGCCCACCATCATGATGTCGTTGCCGTCGGAGACGACCTCCCACACGTTCTTGTCGGGGTCGATGCCCGCGCGGTTCTGGTCGACGTAGGAGATCTTGACCGTCTCGCCGACCTCGAGGGCGCCGCCGTCGAGCGGCTCGAGCCCCACGATCGTCTTGAACAGCGTCGTCTTGCCCACGCCGTTGGGACCGATGACGCCCACGATGCCGTTGCGCGGCAGGGTGAACGAGAGGTCGTCGATGAGCACGCGGTCGCCGAACTGCTTGTGCAGGTGCTCGGCAACCAGGACCTTCGACCCCAAACGCGGGCCCACGGGGATCTGAATCTCGGTGAAGTCGAGCTTCTTCGAGGCGCGGGCCTGTGCCTCCATCTCCTCGTAGCGCTCGAGGCGCGCCTTGTTCTTAGCCTGGCGCGCCTTGGGGCTCGAGCGCACCCATTCGAGCTCAGACTGCATGCGCTTGGCGAGGCGCGCGTCCTGCTGGCTCTGCGCCGCGATGCGGGCGGCCTTGGTCTCGAGGTAGGTGGAGTAGTTGCCCTTGTAGGGGTAGAGGTGGCCGCGGTCGACCTCGCAGATCCACTCGGCCACGTTGTCGAGGAAGTAGCGGTCGTGGGTGACGGCGAGCACGGCGCCGGGGTAGTTCTTGAGGAACTGCTCGAGCCACAGCACGCTCTCCGCGTCGAGGTGGTTGGTCGGCTCGTCGAGCAGCAGCAGGTCGGGCGCCTCGAGCAGCAGCTTGCACAGCGCGACGCGTCTGCGCTCGCCGCCCGACAGCACGCTGACCGGCATGTCGGGGTCGGGGCACTGCAGCGCGTCCATGGCCTGGGAGAGCTGCGAGTCGAGGTCCCATCCGTTGGCGGCGTCGATCTCGTTCTGCAAGCGGCCCATCTCGTCCATCAGCGCGTCGAAGTCGGCGTCGGGGGAGGCCATCTCCTCGCCGATCTGGTTGAAGCGCTCGACCTTGGCGATGATGTCGCCGAACGCCTGCTCGATGTTCTGCAGGACGGTCTTATCCTCGTCGAGCGGCGGCTCCTGCTGCAGGATGCCCACCGTGTAGCCGGGGGTGAGGCGCGCCTCGCCGTTGGAGACCTCCTCGAGGCCGGCCATGAGGCGCAGCAGCGTCGACTTGCCCATGCCGTTGGGGCCCACGACGCCGATCTTGGCGCCGGGGAAAAAGGAGAGCGACACGTCGTCGAGGATGACCTTGTCGCCGTGCGCCTTGCGCGCCTGGTACATCTGGTAGATGAATTCTGCCATACGTTGCAACCTCACTGGTGGCTCGGGTGTTCGGCGGCGTGGGCGGACTGCCGTGCGCGCCGCCGCGTCGGATGCCGACATTGTCGCATGGATGGACCTCCCGCGGGGAACGTCCACACAAACGCCGCCAGCGCCGGCCGAAGGTCCCTCCCCGGCCGGCGTCCGGCCCCTCCGGAGCCGGCCCCGTCGACGGCGGCACCCCGTCGGTCCCGCCGGCCGGCGCCGACCCGCCACGCCCCGCCCGCCGGACCCCGGGTCAGTTGTCCTGGGCGAGGCGCTTGTAGAGCAGCCTGAACACCGCGGCGCCCGCCACGGTCCACGCGAGCCCCACCGCAAGGGGGACCAGCGCATCGACGGACAGGAGGCGCCCCTCGACGGCGAGCTTGACGAGCGCGTCGGCCCCACCGGTCGGCAGGTAGCGCACGACGGCCGCGATGCCCTCGTCCATCGCGCCGAACATCGGCAGCAGGGAGACGATCACCACGGGCACGCTGAAGAGGCCCGCGGTCATCTGGTCGCGGGCGGCCAGGCCGAGCACGAGCGACAGGAAGATGATGGGGAGCGCGCCGAGCACGCAGGCGAGCAGATAGGGAGCGAGCAGCGAGGCGTCCGCAGCCCCTCCCACGAAGAAGCACGCGGCCGCCACGACGAGCGTCGCGACCAGCGACACGAGCCCCTTGGAGAGGGATATCTGCCCGGCGCTCACGTTGGCGAGCATGAGCGTGCGCAGGGTGTGCTTCTCCTTCTCCTCGGCGATGCCGTAGAGCACGGTCATGCCCACAACCATGCCGACGCTCATGCAGATGCCCGTCGACAGCGTGAAGCCCGACAGCGTCGCGTCGAGCGCGCCGGCCGCCTCGGGACCCGCCGCGGACAGGTCGACCCCCTCGGTGGCCCTCCCCATCATGAAGCGGTAGAACGCGCTGAAGGCGATCGGCAGCAGGCAGCACACGAGCAGCTGGGGGTTCTTGAACAGGTCCCTGAAATCCTTGGAGCACAGGGCCCCGATCTTGCGCATGGAGGCGTTCATCGCCTAGAACTCCCTTCCGGTGAGCTCGAGGAAGACTTCCTCGAGGTTGGGCTCGTCCGAGTGGATCGACCGGCACTCCCCCGCCGCGAGCAGCTCGCGCACGAGGTCGGCGGCCGCGGCGTCCTTGGTGGTCTCGACCACGCCGCGGGTGCGCGTGACGATGGTGAGGCGGTTGCGCGCGAAGCGCAGCTTGAGCGCCTCGGGCGTGTCGCAGGTGACGACGGCGCCGTCGTTCAGGATGGCGACCCGGTCGCAGACGCCCTCGGCCTCGGCCATGTCGTGCGTGGTGAGGAAGACCGTGGCCCCGGCAGCCTTGAGCTCGCCGAGCATCTTGTGGACCTCGGCGCGGGCGGCGGGGTCCAGGCCGCTCGTGGGCTCGTCCAGAAAGATCAGCTCGGGGGTGTGGATGAGGGCGGCGAGCAGGGCGGCGCGCTGCCTCATGCCCTTGGAGCAGTTCTTGATGGGGGTCTTGCGGTCGTCGGCGAGCCCCATGCGCTCCAGCAGGCGGTCGATGTCGGCGGCTCCCTTCCCGCGGATCTGCGCGTAGAACCTGAGGTTGTCCTCGATGCTCATGCGCTCGTAGAGGGCGCTCGTGTCCGACAGGATTCCGATGCGCTCGTAGTCGTCGTCGGTGGCATCCTCGATGGGACGCCCAAACAGCTCGATGCGGCCGGCGTCCTTGGAGAGCTGTCGGGTCAGGAGCTTGATCGTCGTGGTCTTGCCCGAACCCGAGGGTCCGAGAAAGCCGTAGGTCTCGCCGCGCTCGACCGAAAAGGTCAGGTCGTCGAGCACGCGCTTCTCCTTGAACGAAAGGCGGACGCCTTCCATCGACAGGATGGTGGGCACGGTTGGGCCTCCTTGTCTGGCAGGTCGTTGTCTGGCGGGATTCCGGGCGGCAGGGCCGCCGGCCGGCGACGGGCGCCGGCGGCAGAGATCGGCGGGCGCTGGCGCTGGGCGGGGCCAGCGGGTACCGACGGCGAGCAGAGCCGGCGACGGGTATCGACGACGAGCGGAACCGGCGACGGGGACATCCGACTGGGCTTTGTCCGACAGGTCAAAAGAATACCCTAAGAGCCGCCCCCCCCCCGCAACTGTTGGGCCAATCAATGCAAATAGCTGCGGCCAAAGCGTGCGGCATCGACGCTGTGCTCCGCATATGCAGCCACCCAAAAGGAAATCATCCAAAAGGGACCCAATATATCAACTATCAAATTTATGCCAAAATCGAACGAGCTGCATGCCAAAGAGGCGCGTTTTGTGCGCCGCCAGCCCAGCTCCGTTTCGTCTGAAAACAAAACAGAGACAAAACGGCAGCTCAGACGTTCGTTCGTCCTTTGATTTCACGGCAATGTCGAGCACCGCCGTCTCAAAACCGGGTCAACTCGTGCAATCTCTCTTACTTTGGCATAATTTTCACTATTTATATACTCATAGACCGTTTGCTTATGCCGTTTGTATGCACTTGGACCGAACGCTCCGTTGCAGGTGGGCCGCCCCCTCGGATCCACCTCTCGGCCGCAGCCCGCAGGGCCAAAAACCGACCGCTGTCGAAAGCGTTCCGTCCACGTGCGCCGCAGCGGCAAACACCCGGATGCCTGGCCGCCTGTGATATCATGAGTTATTGTGCTGCCATGAGCCAATGTGCTGTCACCGGTTCAAAGATACTCGCGGAATCGAGGGCACCTTAAACTCGAAGGCGGCTGCCGGCACGAAGGCCCGAGGTTCGCAAGGCCTGCACGCCGCTGCCGCCGCCCGGACACATCGACGCCCCGCCGTCCGGCTATCCGCCGTCACGCGATCGTACAAGGAGGAACGCCCGAACATGAACGTCATCGTTGCCGCATCGTACGAAGAGATGAGCCGCGTCGCCGCCGACCTTCTGGCGCAATGCGTCCGCGAGAAGCCGGGCTGCGTGCTCGGCCTCGCCACGGGAACCACGCCCATCGGCCTGTACGCCGAGCTGGTCAAGGACCACCAGGCCGGCAAGCTCAGCTTCGCCGACGTGACGACCTTCAACCTCGACGAGTACTGCGGCCTCGAGGGCACCCACCCGCAGAGCTACCGCTACTTCATGCGTCAGAACCTGTTCGACCACGTCGACATCGACCTCGCGCGCACGCACACCCCCGACGTGGCCTGCGCCGACGAGCGGGAGGCCTCCGACGCCTACGAGAGTGCCATCGAAGAGGCCGGCGGCATCGACATCCAGCTGCTCGGCATCGGCCACAACGGCCACATCGGCTTCAACGAGCCGGGCGAGGAGTTCTCCAAGCACACCCACACCGTGCACCTCACCGAGATGACCCGCGAGGCCAACAGCCGCCTGTTCGACTCGATCGACGAGGTCCCCACGAGCGCCCGCACCATGGGCATCGGCACCATCATGCGCGCCCGCAAGCTGCTGCTCGTGGCCAACGGGGCCGGCAAGGCCCGGATTGTGAAGCAGGCGCTCGAAGGACCGGTCACCCCGCAGGTGCCCGCCTCGATCCTGCAGTTCCACCCCGACGTCACCGTGGTGCTCGACCCCGAGGCCGGCGCGCTGCTGAGCAGGTGAGGCAAAACCGGCCAGGCAAGGCAGGACGCGCAAGGAAGCGAGGGGCGGACATGGGAGCGAGCGCACTGGAGCTGTCGGACGTCAAACGCATCGAGGGGGGGTTGGTCTTCACCGGCGAGCGGTTCCATGCCGCCGACGTCGTCATCGGCGGAGACCGCTTCTCCGCCGTCGTCGCCTCCTCGGACGGCGCGCTCATGGCCGCGCGCGACCCCGCCGTCCTCGACGCGACCGGCTGCTACGTCATCCCGGGGCTCGTGGACATCCACTTCCACGGCTGCAGGGGGGCCGACCTGTGCGACGGCACAGAGGAGTCGCTGCGCACGATCGCGGCCTATGAGGCCGCGCGCGGCGTGACCGCCATCTGCCCCGCGAGCATGACGTTTCCCTTCGAGACGCTCGCACAGGCGTTCGGCGCCGCCGCGGCGTTTGCGGGGGGCGAGGCCGACGGCATGGCGGCGCTCGTGGGCATCAACATGGAGGGACCCTACATCTCCCCCGAAAAGGTGGGGGCCCAGAACCCCGCCTTCGTGCGCGGCGCGAGCGTCGAGGAGTTCGACCGGCTCCAGGAGATCGCAGGCGGCCTCATCAGGCTCGTGGACGTGGCGCCCGAAGAGCCGGGCAACCTCGAGTTCATCGGGCAAATCGCCGGAGCGGCGGCGGAGAATGGCGGGACGGCGGGTGGCGAGCCGGGCGACGCAGCTGCGGCGCGCGGGGGCGCGACGACAACCGGCGGCCGGCCGCGCGTCTCAATCGCCCACACGTGCGCCGACTACGCCTGCGCCGCCGAGGCGTTCGAGCGCGGCGCGCGCCACATGACGCACCTCTTCAACGCGATGCCGGGCCTGCACCACCGCAAGCCCGGCCCCATCGCCGCCGCCGCCGAGCGCGACGACGTCACCGTCGAGCTCATCTGCGACGGCATCCACGTCCACCCCGCCATGGCGCGCCTGGCGTTCGACCTGTTCGGGCGGGACCGCGTCTGCCTCATCAGCGACACCATGCGTGCCTGCGGCCTCGACGACGGCACCTACGACCTCGGTGGGCAGGACGTGACGGTGCGCGGCCCGCGCGCCACGCTGGCCGACGGCACGCTCGCCGGGTCGGTGAGCGACCTGATGCGCTGCCTGGTATGCGCCGTGCAGGAGATGGAGATCCCCCTCGAGGACGCCGTGCGCGCCGCGACCATCAACCCGGCCCGCGCCATCGGCATCGACGCCGAGCGCGGATCTATCGCCCGCGGTAAAATCGCCGACGCCGTGGTGCTCGGCCCCGACCTGGAGGTCAGGCGCGTGGTGGTGCGGGGTAAGCTGCTGAAGTAGGGTCCGGGGGCCGGGACCTGCGATCCGGGAGACTCAAAGGCGGGACGAGGCGGAGTAGTGGAAAGCGTCAGGCCGACCAAGAGCGGCGGGTCGACCAAAACGGCGGGGCAACCGGGGCAACGAGCAGCGTCCTGCACCTGATTTCCGCCCGATGTGTGCAAACCTTCGTCGAGTGAACGAGCCTGTTGGCGAAAGTGCGCCAGTTTAGAAGGTTTGACAAAAGTACATTTTCTATTTTAGTAAGTTAGATTTTTATCTTGGAACTTTTGCCTCAACCAGCCGTCTGACAGGGCATTCACTCGACAAGCATTTGCACACATCGGGCATTTATTTGTGTCTTTGATTGTTATGACACCGCTTCGCCTTCGCCACCGTTTCGCCTTCTCCGCCGCTTCGCCCCCTCCGCCGCTTCGCCCCCTCCGCCGTTTCGACGCCGCCGATGCCACCGTCGAAGGCCAGAACCCGGCCGCGCGCGGCCGTAACCCGACAGCACACGACCGCCGCACGGGGACGAAACCCCGCACGGCGGCCGGTCGGCACACGTATCCCGGTCGTCGGACGAGTCGCGCGCAGACGCGCGGCGCCCGGCCCCGTGGGGACCTGCGCTGCTCCCGCGCGCCACCCTTCTCCCTATCCCAACACCTTCGCGAACCAGCCCGTGATGCTCGTGGGGTGCGTGATCGCGGTGCCCACCACCACAGCCCACGCGCCGGCCTCGATGGCGGCCTGGGCGTCGGCGGGGGTGTGCACGCGCCCCTCGCACACCACGGGGAAGCCGGGGAACTCCTCGACGGCCTGACGCAAAAGCGGAAGGTCGGGGCCGTCGGCCATCGTGCAGTCGATGGCGGCCACGCCGTGGGAGAGCGTCGTGGACACCAGGTCGCACCCGGCCGCCACGCCGCGGCGGATATCCTCGATCGTGGCGCAGTCGGCCATGATGAGGGTATCCTCGGTGGCGCGCAGCGCGGCGACGGTCTCCTCGAAGGTGCGCCCGTCGGGACGGGGGCGGTCGGTGGCATCGATCGCCACCACGTCGGCGCCGGCCGCAACGCAGGCCCGGGCGTGGCGCAGCGTCGGGGTGATGTACACGCCTTCGTGCCCCTCTTTCCACAGACCGATGACCGGCACCTCGACGCGTCCCTTGACGGCGGCGATGTCGGCGAGGCCCTGGCAGCGGATGGCCGCCGCGCCGCCGAGCTCGCAGGCGCGCGCCATCTGCGCCATGGTCTCGGGGTGGCGCAGCGGCTCTCCCATATAGGCCTGGCAGCTCACGATGAGCTTGCCCTTGAGGCCTTCGATCAGCTGGTTCATGCGATGTCTCCTTTCGGCGCGCTTCCGGCACACGGTATGCGTCTCCCAACGCGCGGTGCAGCGTGCGGCACGCGGCGCGCAGCTCACGGCACCGACCTGCGGCTCGCAGCCCTCGGCGCGGCCCCGGCGTCAGCCGCTTTCCTCTAGCAGCGCCCCTCTTCCAACTTGTCGAGCAGGCGCTCGGCGGCGCCGAGCAGCGGGGCGTCGTTGCCGAGCTTGGCATGGACCACCTTGAGGCCGCTCACCGCCCCCGTCATCTGCGACTCCATGCCGGCGCGCAGGGCGGCGTGCCACAGCTCGCCCGAGGAGCACACCGAACCCGAGAGCACCACGAGGTCGGGGTCGAAGATGTTCGCCCAGGAGATGATGCTCTCGCCCAGGCTGCGCCCGGCCTGCTCGATGACGCGGCAGGCGAGACGCTCGCCCCCTTCGGCGCGCGCCGAGATCTCGGGACCCGAAAGGGGTTCGCCGCCGCCGGCGCGGTAGCAGCGCTCGATGCCGCTGCCCGACGCGATCGACTCGAGACGGCCGGTGATGCCGCCCTCGCAGGACACGTTCTCGGCCGCAGGATGCAGGCTGCAGCCGAGCTCGCCGGCAAAGCCGTGCGCGCCGCCCATGATCTTGCCCTCGTAGAGCAGCGCGCCGCCCAGACCCGTGCCCACCGCCACCATGATGCAGGTGTGCGAACCGGCGGCGGCGCCGTGGCGCGCCTCGCCCAGGGCATGGGCCTGCACGTCGTTCATCACCGCGACCGGCAGGCCGCACGCGTGGCGCAAGCGCTCGCCGAGCGGCTGGCCGATCCAGCCGGGCATGATGTCGTTGGCGTAGGCGATGGACCCGTCGTAGGCGTCGACGCGCCCCGCGGTCCCCACGCCGATGCCCACGACGGGGCACGCCGCGCCCGCCGTGCCCGCCTCCTCGACGAGCTCGCGCGCAAAGGCGCACACCGTGTCGGTCACCGCGGCACCGCCGCGCTTTGCCTCGGTGGGCACCGTGCGACGCCCCACCACCTCGGGCGCCGAGGAGCGGTCGCGGTAGCGCACGACGGCGCCGCCGATCTTGGTGCCGCCGATGTCGAGCGCCACAACGGCAAAGGGAGACGAACCCGCAGCGAATGCGGTCCCGTCTCCCTGCTGCGACACGGCGGAAGTGTGCGTGGTGGTCATGCCTGCCTCCCCCGTTCACCTGTCGGATGCTTCGAAAAGTGCGCGCCGGTCCCCCGACCGGGGCACACCCCGTTGGACGGGCCCCGGCGCGCCCGGCGCTGCCGGTGCCCTGCCGCTACCACTCGGGCTGGCGGATCGGCGCGTCGGCCGGCATCATGCCCTCGGCCTTGAGCACCTCGACGATGGCCTCGACGTCGTCGCCCTTGAGCGGCTGGACGGGCTCGCGCATCTGGGTGGTGTTGAAGACGCCCATCTGCCACAGGGCCGTCTTGAACGCCCCCACGCCGGCGCCGAAGCCCACCGTGGCCTTGACCTTGCGCGTGACGAACATGAGGCGGGCGAGGTGGTCCTGGAGCGTGCGGACCTTCTCCCAGTCGCCGGACTGGTAGGCGCGCCACTGCTCCACGTAGCTGTAGGGGTCGATGTTGCCCAGGCCGGGCACGCTGCCGTCGGCACCGGACATGTAGGCCCCGTCGACCACGACCTCGTGGCCGGTGAAGAGCTGCAGGGGGTGGCCCGCCTCCTCGTTCTCGATGCACAGCCAGCGGAACGACACGTCGTCGCCCGAGGAGTCCTTGACGCCCTGGAGCACGCCGTCCTTGCCGAGGCGCACGAGCATCGTGGGGTCGAGCTTGGTGTGCACGCACACCGGCAGGTCGTAGGCGAACAGCGGCAGGTCGGTGTTCTCGCGGATGGCGCGGAAGTGGCGCTCGACCTCCTTGGGGCCGCCCAGGGCGTAGAAGGGCGCGGTGGCCACGAGCGCGTCGACGCCGTAGCCCTTGGCGCGCTTGGCCTGGTCGACCACGCGCAGCGTCTCCATGTCGATGATGCCGGCGAGCACGGGCACGCGACCGTGCACCATGGCGACGGCCTCCTGCAGCACGTGGTAGCGCTGGGCGTCGGTGAGGAAGGCAACCTCGCCGCTCGAACCGAGGAAGAACAGGCCGTCCACGCCCGCGTCGATCATGCGGTTGATGGAGCGCTCGAGCGCCTCGAGGTCGAGCTTGCGGTTCTTGTCGAGCGGGATGACGACCGGGGGGATGACGCCTTTGAAACGCTTGGAATCCATGTCACACCTTCTGTGAGTAGTGAATAGTGTGCCGGCACATGGCGAGCCGGCCATCCTTTGGACGCCGCCCGACACCGTCGAACGCGCCCGCATACCTAACCGATAAAGTTTAGATGACCGAGCGCGAACGTCAAGGCCGCCTGCCCAACCGGGCGAAAAGAACCGAGGCGGCGGGGCGGGTGCGGCCGGCGGGGCGGGATAGCGGGCGGGCGGCGGCACGGCTGGCGAGGTGGTCAAAAAGACGCTCAATGCGTGTTTCTAGAAAAAAGCTGGTCAAACGGACACCGAATGTATGCCCAGTTGCCTCGTTTTGGAGGTCACTGGCATGACGATGTCATGGATTCACGTCATTTACCAGGTATTTTGCCGAGAATTCCTTAAACTGACGGACCTCAATCCCACCTATAGGCATACACTCGATGGTCAATTGACCACCACTTTTCGCAAATCACGCATTGGCGCCCCAATTGACCACCCGCCCCACCGCACGCCGCCCGGCCGCCGCCGACCGCCCCACTGCGCGCCATCACCTGTCCGCACTCCCCCACCCGCCCCGCCGCCCTTAGCCGTGCATCCACCACAAAAAAGCGGCCGACCCGCTCGAATGCAGGCCGGCCGCAAAACGCGCCGTTGTCTGTCGCAGCGTCCGCCGTTGCGAAGCGGTGCCGCAGGCGGATTCGGCTACTTCGCCTCCTCGGCCTTCCCCTTCCCCAAGTCGGGGTAGAGCAGCGAGGGCGCTGCCCCAAGCAGCAGCTTGGTGTACTCGTCCTTGGGGTTGTTGAAGACCTGCTCGGCGGTGCCCTCCTCGACCGCGCGGCCGCCGTTCATGACGACGATGCGGTCGGAGATGTAGCGCACGGTCTGGATGTCGTGGCTGATGAACACCATGGCGAGGCCCAGGTCGCGCTTGAGGTCCATGAGCAGGTTGAGGATCTGCGCGCGCACCGACACGTCGAGGGCGCTCGTGGGCTCGTCGGCGATGATGGCGTCGGGGCGCAGGGCGAGGGCGCGCGCGATGGCGACGCGCTGGCGCTGACCGCCCGAAAGCTGGCCGGGAAGCGCGCCCATGACCGACTGGGGCAGGCCGACCATCTCGATGAGCTTGTAGATGCGCTCCTCGCGCGACTCCTTGTCGCCCACGTTGTGGACGAGCATGGGGTCGAGCAGCTGGTCGTGGATGGTCATGCGGGCGTTCAGGGCCGTCGCCGGGTCCTGGAACACCACCGAGATGACGCGGCCGATGGTGCGGCGGTCGGCGGCGGTACGGTTGGTGACGTCCGTGCCCTTGAAGAACACGCGGCCCTCGGTCGGCTTTTGCAGGCCGCACATCACGTTCGCCGTCGTCGACTTGCCGCAGCCCGACTCGCCCACGATGCCCAGGGTCTCGCCCGGCATGAGCTTGAGGGTGAGGCCGCGGATCGCCTGGACCTTGTTGGGGTGCAAAAGCGACCCGGTGCGCGTCTTGAACGTGACCTTGACGTCGTCGAGGAAGATGATGGGGGTGTCCTTGTCCTGGACGGTGCCGGCGTCGGCGCCGGTCTGGATGTCGGTCATCTACTGAACACCTCCTTGCGCGTACGGCACCAGGCCGAGCTTCCTCATCTCGCTGTCGGGCAGCTCGGCGTAGTAGTGGTCGGTCCCCGCGAGGCGCTTGAGCACCGGGCGAAGCTGCGAGACCTTGTCGGGGTGGCTCGAGCGCGGCGTGAAGCGGTCGCCCTTGGGGAAGTCGGCCGGCGAGGGCACCGAACCGGGGATCTGGTGCAGGCGGGCGTTGCCGGCCTCGATGGAGAGCACCGAGCCGAGCAGGCCGCGCGTGTACTCGTGGATCGGGTTGGTGAGGATGTCGCGCACCGGGCCCTGCTCCACGACCTGGCCGGCGTACATGACCGTGATGGAGTTCGCCACCTCGGCGACCAGGGCGAGGTCGTGGCTCACGAACACCATCGCGAAGCCGAGCTCCTTCTGCAGCTTGTTGAGCAGCTCGATGACCTGCTTCTGCACGGTCACGTCGAGGGCGGTGGTGGGCTCGTCGGCGATGATGACCTTGGGGTCGCGCGTGAGCGCCATGGCGATGAGCACGCGCTGGCGCTGGCCGCCCGAGAGCTCATGCGGGTAGGACCCGAGCGTGCGCTTGGGGTCGAGGCCGACGAGCTCGAGGAGCTCCTCTGCGGTGCGGGTGCCGCCGCGCTTGGTGAGCTGCTTCATCTGGGCGCGGATGAGCATCGAGGGGTTGAGCGACGACAGGGCGTCCTGGTAGACCATCGCGATCTCGCGGCCGCGCAGGGCGTTGAGCTCCTTGTCGTTCATGTCGAGCAGGTTCCTGCCGTCGTAGAGGATCTCGCCGGAGATCTGGGCCTTGGGGTCGAGCAGGCCCATGATGGCGAGCGAGGTGATCGACTTGCCGCAGCCCGACTCGCCCACCAGGCCCATGGTCTGACGCGGGCGCACCACGAAGCTCAGGTGGTCCACCACGTTCACGTCGCCGTGGCGCGGGAACTTGATGCACAGGTCCTTGACCTCGAGGATCGGCGGCACGTCGGTGCGCGCCTCGAAGCGGTCGGTGCGGGTGAGCTCGGTGGCCTTGAGCTGGGCGAGGCGCTTCTGGAGCATCTCGGCCTGCGCCTTGTAGGCCAGGGTGGGGTCGGCGACCATGCGGTCGGCCTCGCGGTTGCCGGCGAGGTTGGAGTCGCTCGGCTTCACAGCAGCCTTGGGCGCCGCCACCATGGCGTCGGTGATGCCCTCGGACAGGATGTTGAGGCACAGCACGGTCACGATGATGGCGAGGCCGGGGAAGAACGCCTGCCACCACTGGCCCGCCAGAACGCCGTTGCGGGCGTCGGACAGGATGTTGCCCCACGAGGGCGTGGGCTCGGGAATACCCGCCGAGATGAACGACAGCGACGCCTCGAACACGATGGCGTCCGCGACGAGCACGATGGTGAAGACCACCACGGGCGCGATGCAGTTGCGCATGACGTGCTTGACGAGGATCCACGGGGCGCGCGCACCCGAGACGACCACGGCGCGCACGTAGTCCTTGCCGTACTCGCTCACCACGTTGGCGCGCACGATGCGCGCGATCTGCGGCACGTACAGGATGCCGATCGCCAGGATGAGCGAGGGCAGCGAGTTGCCGAACACGACAACGAACGTCGCGGCCAGCGCGATGCCCGGGAACGACATGAGCACGTCGAGGATGCGCATGATGACCTCGGACACCCACTTGCGGGTGACGGCGGCGATGGCGCCGATGATCGAGCCGAGGATCAGCGCGAACGCCGTGGCGCCCAGGCCGATGACGAGCGAGTAGCGCGCGCCGTACATCATGCGCGAGAGCACGTCGCGGCCCTGGGTGTCGGTGCCGAACAGGTGCGCGGCCGAGGGGGCCTGGCGCGGCGTCTCGATCAGCAGCGGGTCGTAGGGCGCGAGGAAGTTGGCGAAGACGGCGCACAGGACGATGAGGACGAGCACGACGAGCGAGATGCGCGCGCCGACGCTCATCGACTTCCAGCGGCGGAAGCGCACCTTGCCGCCGGCGTTGGCCTCCATCTTCTGGGTAAGACCTTCACGAAGTTTGACCATGGCGCTACACCGTCCTGATCCTGGGGTCAATCAGGATATAGAGCATATCCACGATGATGTTGATGACGATGAACGCGATGGCGACGACCAGGACGACGCCCTGGACGAGCGTGGTGTAGCCGCTCTGGATGCCGTTCACGATCGCCATGCCCATGCCCTGCAGGTTGAAGATGACCTCGATGACCACGGCGCCGCCGATGAGGTAGCCGATGCGCAGGCCGAGGACGGTGACCGGGGTGATGAGGGCGTTGCGCAGCACGTTGCGGGCGACGACGACGCCCATCGGGATGCCGAAGCCGCGGGCGGTGCGCACGTAGTCCTTGTCGAGCTCCTCGACCATCGAGGTGCGGATGATGCGCGTGAACTGGCCGATGACCGGCACCGCGAGGGCGATGGCGGGCATGGCCATGCGGCGGATCCAGCCGACCGGGTCCTCCCCGAAGGCGGGCAGCGGGCCGGCGGCGGGCAGCCAGTGCAGGTTCACGAAGAACAGCAGGATGAGCAGGACCGCGAGCCAGAACGACGGCGTCGCGACGCAGACGATGCTGATGACGCGGATGATCTGGTCGGGCCACCGGTCTCGGTAGAGCGCCGATATCACGCCCAGGGGAACCGCGACGACGACGGCGATGACCAGGCCCAGGAACGTGAGCTGCAGCGTGATGGGCAGCGAGGTGGCCACGCGCTCGGCAACCGACGTGGAGCCGGCGCCGTACGTGCCCAGGTCGCCCTGCACCAGGCCGACCATGTAGTTCCCGTACTGGACGATGATGGGGTCGTTCAGACCGTGCGTCTCACGGTACTGCTCGACCGCCTCCTGCGACGCGTTCTCGCCCAGCGCGGAGTACGCCTGGTCGATTGGCGAGAGCGCCATGAGGAAGAACACGAGCAAGGTCACGCCGATGATCATGATGGGCAGCGCGATGAGGCGGCGGCCGATCAGACGCAAGAGATTGCTCACGACATCCTCCCTTCCTCTTGCTACAACGGCATGGGTCCGCCGCGCCGAGCGCATCCGCAAAACCTCATACCAACGGACATTACTTTCGCTATTCTACCGAACCTGAAGCTCCACAATCATGACAAACTTTTTACCGAACCGTATAAAACGGCCTTGGATACGCACAAATCGCCGTTCGGTGCACCGTTCGCCGAAAACCGCCCTCAGCAGCCGTTGCGCCCGCAGACGCACGACCACGAGTTGGACGTGTCGCGCGCCCAGGGGCAGGCGGTGCACGGGCCGTCGGGGCACACGCCGCCCGACGTCCACGACGCGACCGCGCCGCTCGGCGCGAAGGGTCCGTCCGCACCGAACGCCGCAGGGTCGAGCGGGCGGCCCTCCCACGACGAGACGACCAGCTCGGCGATCTGGCGCATGCCCCGCGCAGTCGGGTGGGTGCCGTCGACCGACTCGTAGTCGAGGCCGAACCCGGCCAGGTCGAGCACGGCGCACCCGCATGCGGGCGCGACCGCGCGGATCGCGTCGTTGTAGGAGGCCAGGGGGATACCGCGCAGGTTCGAGGCGAACGTCGGCGCCGCGCACCCCGCAAGGCGGCCGTCGGGAACCGTGCAGCAGCGCACGTCGGCGCCGGGGCACGCCGCGCGCACGTTGGCGAGCATCGCGGCGTAGGCGTGCGCGAACTCGTCGAGCGCGTCGGGCGCCGCGTCGCCGGCCACCGCGAAGGGCACCTCCCCGGCATGCGCGGGGGCGGCCGAAGAACGCGCCGCAGCCTGGGCGCGGCTCCCTCCCCACCCGTAGTCGTTGATGCCGATGAAGACGGCCACCGCGTCGGGCACCTCCCCCGCGGCGCACAGGGCGGCGGCGCGATCGGGACTCGAGGCGGCCGGGAAGCCCGCACCGGCGACCATGCTGCCTGAGTACGACGCGTTGGAGAGCACGCGGAGGCCGAGGCGCCCCGCCGCCAGCGCCCACCAGGTGCCCTCCGGGCCGGCCAAGCCGGCCGCCGCGGCGTGCTCGCCCGCGTAGTACACGGCCCACCCGTCGGGGTTGCAGCCGGAGAACGTGCTGATGGAGTCTCCCAGAATCGACAGGCCGAGCATTCGAGGCCCCTTCCTCCCAGCGGGCCCTGCGCGAGCGGGTTCCACCCCGCGGGGTCCGACACGAAAGGACCCGCCTGCCGTGAAGGCGGGCGGGTCCCGAACTCATGCGGCGAGCAAACGCGCCGTGACGGCGGGTCGGTTTACTTCAGGCTCGTGCCGATGAAGACCAGGCCGGTCGTGGAGATGGGCGCAAAGCCGTCGAGGCTGTCCGTCCAGTAGCCGGTGGCAACGTCGCGGTGGAACAGCGGGTACAGCGGCACCTGCTCGGCGAGCAGGTCGAAGCACTGGTTCCACAGCTCCTGCTGCTCGTCGCCGGTGGCCTCGCGCGCCTGCTGCAGCAGGTCCTGGAGCGTGGCCCACTCCTCGGTGTCCTTCCAGCAGGAACGGCCCTGGGTCCACACGTTGTCGCCGTACCACCAGGTCATGAGCAGGTCGGGGTCGTTGCCGAAGCACGTGGGGTCGCCCGGCGTGAGCATCACGTCGTAGGGCAGCTCCTCGTCGGAGGGAGCGTAGGTGCTCCAGTTGATGGACTGCTCGTCGATCGTGGTGTTGATGCCCACGGCGTTGAGGTCCTGCTGGATCTGGGGGGCCAGGTCGGCGACCCAGTTGTTGTTGGTCAGCAGGGTGACGTCGATGCTCTCGTAGCCGGCCTCGGCGAGCAGCGACTTGGCCTTCTCGGGGTCGTAGGTGTAGACCGTGGCGGCCTCGTGGAAGTTGGCGTGATGCTCGGGCAGGAAGCTCTTAACGGCGTGCGCGTGGCCGTTCATGATGTTGGTGATGAGCTGCTCGACGTTGATGGCGTAGAAGAAGGCCTGACGGACGCGGTTGTCGTCGAAGGGGGCCTTCTTGGTGTTGAACATCAGGAACGGCAGGTTGAAGCCCTGGACGTAGTCGACGGTGGCGCCGGCGCCGGTCAGCATGTCGACGTTGACGTCGGGCACGTTCTCCATGACGAGCGAGGTCATGCCCATAAGCGCCGTGCTGCGGCTCGTGTTGTCGAGCATGACGTCCCAGTGCATGGAGTCGGCCGTCGCGGGATACGAGCCGTTGTAGTTGGGGTTCGGGGCGAACTCGATGTAGCCGCCATCGTCGCCGTTGAGGGCGGTGTACATCCAGGGGCCGGTGCCGATGGGGGCCTGGGCCAGGTCCTCGGTCGACATGGAGGCCGGGAAGACCTTCACCACGGCGAGACGGCCGGCGAGCAGGCTCTCGAACGGATACTTGAGGGTGAACGTGACGGTCTTGTCGTCCTTGGCGGCGACGCTGTCGATGAACGACAGGAAGGCGCCGTAGGTGCCGTCGGCCATGTTGATGGTGAAGGCGTTCACCACGTCGTCGGTCGTGACGTCGGTGCCGTCGGAGAACTTGGCGCCGTCGCGCAGCGTGACCTCGTACTCGGTGTCGGACACCTTGGTGGGCTCTCCGTTGGCCAGGGCCGGGTAGGTCTCATAGGTGTGCAGGTCGAGCTCGTAGAGGCCCTCGAAGACGTGCCAGGTGGCGGCGAGCATCAGGGCGGAGCTGCAGCCCACCGGCGAGTAGTTGGTGCTGCTGTACGCCATGGCGGCGGTGATGGTGCCGCCAGCGGCCTTGGCAGTGGGAACGTTGCCGAGGCTCACGCCACCCAGCGCGGCCGCACCGGCCAGAGCTGCGGCGCCGGCCACAAACGAGCGGCGGGAAAGGGAAAGATCTTTCATCGACATCCTCCTTTAGTCAAACAGCCAGAACGTACGTTGGACAAGCTGTGACGCAAAAGACAGCGGTGCCGCGATGCACCGTGGTACCAATAGTACCGAAAACGAATGTATGCAGACAATATGGATTTCCGGGGAGGGTCGTTCTGGGGGCGTGAACGCACCGCGGACGGCCGACAACCGTCGAATCGCCATATAGCTCAAGCGGAGGCGGCGGGCGGCGAAGGCAGGCGGGAGATGGCGGTCGGCAAAGGCGAGGGCGGTCGGCGGGAGGCGGCGGCGAGGAGGCGGGCGGGACGGACCTGGGGAGCTTTCGTGCAGGAGTCCTGCGGGACCTCCGGGCGGCCCCCGACGGCTGTGCGGGCTGACGGGGCGTCGATTTTTCCGCCTGCGGGGCCTTTAAGCGGCAAAAGCGCAGGTCGTTGAAGTTGGAAATCCAACGTTTTCAGAAACTAGACATCCGTCAGCCCGCACAGCCGTTAGAGGGCGCGGCGCGCTGCCCCGGAGCGGCGCTGCATTGTCGGCGGCAACCGGCGATCGACGCCGCTAAACTACCGTTCCATGGATGACGTCTTCTACGGATACGGGACCGCCCTCGCCTACTGGCGCACCAGGCAGATGGACCTGGCGTCAAGGCGCCCGCCCGTCCGCACCGACGCAGACCTCGCCTCGCGCTACGCGGCCGCCCACGCCGTTCGGACCGGCAGGTTCGCAGGCGAAGACGTCCTCGCCTGCCTCGCCCCCGCACGATTTCCCGAGCCCGAGCCCCCGGCGCACATCGTCGTTCCCCACGCGGGCGTCCGCAGCCAGTCCAAACTGCTTGCATGCCACGTCTGGCGCCCGCCCCTCCCCCCGGACGCGTTCGCCTCGCTCGACCCCGCCACGCACATCGCCTCGCCGCCGCTCTGCTTCGTCCAGATGGCCGCCTTGCTCGACGTCGGACGGCTCGCGCTGCTCGGACTCGAGCTGTGCGGGGGATACGCGCTCGACCCGTGCGACCCCAAGGGGTTCCGCCGCCGCGACCCGCTCGCCCGACGCGAGGAGCTTCTCGCCGCGACAGAACACTGCCGGGGCGTGCGCGGGGTCAAAAGGGCCCGGCGGGCGCTGGCGTTTGTCGCGGACGGTTCCGCATCCCCCATGGAGAGCGCCGTGGTCGCGCTGCTCTGCGCGCCGCGCGCGATCGGCGGTTACGGGCTTCCGCTCCCCCTCCTCAACCATCGCATCGACCTGAGCGGGGATTCGGGGGCGATGTCGGGCAGCGCGTTCTTCTCCTGCGACCTGTTTTGGCCCGACGGGGGCGTCGCCGTGGAGTACGACAGCGACATGTTCCATACGGGAAGCGAGCGCATCGCGCGCGACTCTGAAAGGAGGAACGCGCTTTCGTATCTCGGCATATCCGTCGTGACCGTCACCCGGCGGCAGGTCATGAGCGCCGTCGGGTGCGACCGCATCGCGCGCCTGCTCGAAAAGCATCTCGGAATCGCAGGGCGAGCCGAGCGTGCAAGCTCACCCGAGAGGCTTCGCGCAGAGGAGGCGCAGAGGGCATCGTTCAAGCGCGAGGTGCTGGGTGCGCCGCAGGCGTAAGGGGGGCGCAAACGGCCGTGCGGGCCGTAAACGTCTGTGCGGGTTGCAAACGGCTGTGCGGGCTGACAGCTGTCTAATTTCTGAAAACTTGGGGCCTGTATCGGCAAAATGCCTGCTCGGCCCTGTTATATGTACAACTTTTTCAGGAAGTTTACACCTGTCAGCCCGCACAGCCGCATCCCCGCACAGCCGTCAAGCCGCCGCCCCGGCTCGCCACCCGCGCGCGACCCCCC
>DBEYOB010000194.1:0-25095 GCA_048173955.1 Coriobacteriales bacterium | reverse complement strand
ACGACGAGGACGACGAGGACTAGGCCGTGCACGAGTATTCGATCGTGCAGGGCGTGCTCGACGCGGTGGTTCCCGCCGCACAGCAGGCCGGCGCTTCCCGCATCGTGAAGGTGCGCCTGCGCGTGGGGGACATGACCGAGGTAGTGCGGGAGTCGCTCGACTTCATGTGGGACCTCTGCTGCGAGGAGCGCGGCCCCATCGCCGAGGGGGCGCAGCTCGAGGTCGAGATGGTCTACCCGCGCTCGGCGTGCCTGAAGTGCGGGCACGAGTTCGAGCATGACCGGTTCCACCTCCACTGCCCCGCGTGCGGCAGTGCGAGCACGATGCTGCTGAGCGGCCGCGAGCTCGAGATCGCCTCGATGGACGTCGACATCCCCGACGAGGAGGAGAAGGCGCCCGAGGCGGGGGAGTGACGGCGCCGCGGTGCCGATGACCCCTGCGCGAAGCCGGCACCGGCTGACGGCCGCGCCGCCCTGCCGCCAAAAGGGCGGTCCGGACGGCGACATGGCCGAGCGGCGACATGCACCATGCGAGGCTGTGCGCCCCGTTCGCGCCGATGCGCGGGCGGGGCGTTTCCGTACGGGCGCTTCTGCGCGGGGGCGGACGGGGAAAGTCGCCGGTGCGCATCGATCGGCTGGGTGGTCGCCGGCGCGCATCGAAATGAGGCCGGTGTCTGAAAAAATGCGCGTTGCGAACGATGTGGAAGTCCGTCGGGATGCGCAAAAGGGTCAAAGCGAAAGACAATGTGCTTATAGGTAAAATGGCTTTGCCACCACGGGCTATATTGCACTGATTTGACCGTTCCCAATCGTTCGTAACCTGCATTTCTTCAGACAACGCACCGACCCGGTCGACGCATCGGTCGGGCCGGTGCGCCTCCCGGGTCGCACTTGCGCCCGGGTCACGCCTGCGCCCGGGAGCTTGGGGCGCACGTGCCGTTCGAGGGGCTTTCCCCGGGGCGACTATTCGACGAATGGTTTAATTGCTATACAATAAGTAAAAAAGAACACGGCGATGCGCCCTGTCGCGCGCGGCCGAGACGCCGGCCGCACGCCGTCGGGCGCCAGGGAACAGAAAGGGCGCACATGGAACAGCGCGCGTTCGAGGCGATTCCCGTCGACCGCAGGGGCATCGGGAGCCTGCAGCGCAGCATGACCCCCAAAAGCGTGCTCGACGCGGGATACACGAGCTTCGGCGGGGCCGAGATGGACTTCAAGACGGCCCCGTGCATCATCGACGCCGCCCGGCGCTATGCCGAGGGCGGTCTCTACGGCTTCACGCTGCCCGAAGACGGCTACCTCGAGGGGATTTGCTGGTGGATGGAGCATGCCCGCTCGTGGGAGGTCGATCCGTCGTGGATCGTCCCCGCACAGGGCACCATCTTTTCGGTGGCGGCGACCATCCGCATGGCCACCGACCCCGGCGACGCCATCATCGTGCAGCCTCCGGTGTACTACCGCTACGAGCAGGCTGCGCGGCGTCTGGGCCGCCGCACGGTCTACAACTGCCTGCGCCTCACCGACGACGGTCGTTACGAGATGGACTTCGACGACCTCGAGCGCCTCATGGCGGACCCGGCCAACAAGGTGCTCGTGGTCTGCAACCCCCACAACCCCGTCGGCCGCGTGTGGCCGGCCGACGACCTGCGCCGCATCGGGGAGCTGGCGCAGGCGACCGGCACCGTCGTGGTGAGCGACGAGATATTTGCCGAGATGACCTTCGACGGTCACGTCTGCACGCCCTACGTCTCCCTTCCCGAATGCGTCCCCAACGGCATCACGCTCACCTCGATCGGAAAGGCGTTCGGGACGACGGGGCTCAACAACGCCAACGCGATCATCCCCGACCCGGACATGCGCGAGCGGTTCACCGTGCAGCGGACGGCGGACCATTTCGGCAGCATCGACCCGTTCGCCTACGCCTGCGTGAAGGGCGCCTACACGCCCGAGGGCCTGGCCTGGCTCGAGGGTGCGCGCTCCTATATCGCCGAGAACGCGCGCATCGTCCGCGCCGCCGTGGAGGGCGGGCTCGCCCCGGCGCGCATGGCGCCGCTCGAGGGGACGTTCGTGGGATGGGTCGAATGGCGTGGGCTGGGCCTCGAGGGCGAGGAGCTCCAGCGCTTCCTCACGGACGAGGCGCTCCTTGCGGTCGAGCCCGGCTGCGAGTACGGCGGCGACTGCGCGCGCTTCTCCCGCATCAACCTGGCGGCTTTGCACAGCCAGACGAGCGCGGCCATGGAGCGGCTCGTTGCGGCGGTCGGGAACCGGGGCGCCGGCATGGGGGGCGCGCGATGAGGCGCGACGAGGCACTGGCGTTTCTCGACCGCGTGGCGTCGGGGCTCGCCCTGACGTTCGGGCCGGCATGCGAGGCGCTCGTGCAGGAGTACGAGGGGGGCGGCCTCACGGTCCGCTCCATTTACAATGGCCGGGTGTCGAGCCGCGTCGCGGGGTCGACCCTGAGCGTCTACGGCACCGACACCGTCGCGGACGACGGAGGGGCGGGCGTTTTCGACTACAACGCCGACTGCGTGGGCATGCTCGCCACGACGTGCGACGGAAAGCGTGTGAAGTCGTCCACCTGGATATTGAACGGCGACGGATACCGGTTTGCCCTCGGCGTGAACCTCGACATCACGGCGCTCGACCAGGCCCAGGCTGCCCTGGCGGGCCTTGCGCGGGTGGGAGGGGAGCTGCGCGAGCAGATGCACCCCTCGGTGCAGGGGGCTGAGGTCCGCGCCCTGCTCGACGACGAGCTTGCGGCGGTCGGCAAGCCGGCCGAGTCGCTCACGCGCGCCGAACGCGTCGCGGTGGTGGGGAGCCTGTCCGAGAGGGGCTTCTTCGATCTGCAGCGAAGCGTTCCCGTGGTGGCGGAGCGCCTCGGGGTGTCCAAGTGCACGGTGTACAACTACCTGAAGGAGGCGTCGGCCAAGGGAGGCGCTGGGGGAGTCGGGCGCGGCGGAGAAGGCCGCGCGTGATTCCGACGTCCGCTCGGCGTTTCAGAATTAAAAACAATGTCGATATGTTATACGGATTGTATAAAATCATGGTACCGTGAGCGCGTGCACATCCGATTGACGAGACGGCGCCGCGAAGATGCCGTGCCGGGGGTTGGTGCTATGGGCAGATATATAGCCAAACGACTCGTGTTCGCCGTCGTGACGGTCTTCGTCGTGACGACGCTCACGTTCTTCCTCATGAACATGGTGCCGGGAGGCCCCTTCACCTCCGAGAACCTGTCCGCCCAGGCGCAGGAGCTCATCATGGAGAAGTACGGGCTCAACGACCCGGTCCCCGTGCAGTACGTGCGCTACCTGGGCGACCTGGTGCACGGCGACTTCGGCACCTCCATCATCAACGCCGGCTACGACGTGGCCGACATCATCGCCGACAAGTTCCCCGTCTCGTTCAAGCTCGGCATGGTGGCCATCGTCGTGTCGTGCCTGGTCGGCATCCCGCTCGGCATCGCGGCCGCCTACAAGCGCGGCTCGCTGGTCGACCGCGTGGTGACCACGCTCTCGAGCCTCTTCGCGTCGCTGCCGGGCTTCGTGCTCGCGGTCGTTCTGCTCTATGCCTTCGGCATGTGGCTCCACGTGCTGCCCACCTCGGGCCTCGCCACCTGGCAGGCGTACGTCCTGCCGGTGACGGCGCTCGCCATCGGGCCCATCTCCACGCTCGCCCGCATCACGCGCGCCGGGCTGCTCGACGTGCTCTCGCAGGACAGCACGCGCTTCTTGCGCGCCAAGGGCATGAGCACGCGCGTGGTGCTCTTCAAGCACGCGCTGCGCAACGCCGCGGTGCCCATCCTCACCACCTTGGGGCCGCTCGCCGTGGGCATCCTCGTGGGCAACCTGGTGGTCGAGACCGTCTTCTCGATCCCGGGCCTGGGGTCGTACCTCGTGCGCTGCATCACCCAGCGCGACTACCCGGTCATCATGGGCACCACGATCTTCTACACCACGTTCATCGTGGTCGTCCTGCTGATCGTCGACCTGCTCTACTGCGTGGTCGACCCGCGCGTCAAGCTCGACGGCAAGGAGTAGCCATGGCAGCGACCAGAGACATGGCAGCCGGCGCGGACGCCGCCGTGCGCCCCCTTCTGACCGATCCGGCGCCCTATGCGGCGCAGGCCGACCCGCGCGACTTCCTGCCCACGTCGGAGGAGGCCGCGCTTGCGCAGGACCGCACCCCCGAGCGGGTCGCCCTGTGGCGCCGCATGGCCGAGGTGTTCTTCTCCAACAAGGTGGCCGTGGTGGCCCTCGTGCTCTTCGTCGCGGTGGCGCTGTTCGGCTTTGCGGGGCCGTTCTTCGTCGACGCGGGCTACGACCAGGTGTTCCGCGGCGAGGAGAACCTCGCCCCGTGCGCCGCGCACCCCTTTGGCACCGACGACATGGGTCGCGACCTACTCGTGCGCAACATGTTCGGCGTGCGCATCTCGCTTCTGGTGGGCCTGGTCACCGCCGTGTGCGTGCTCGTGATCGGCTCGGCCTACGGCGCGGTGTCGGCGTGGTGCGGCGGCAAGGTCGACCTCGTGATGATGCGCATCGTCGAGGTCATCGAAAGCCTGCCCATCCAGCTCGTCATCCTGCTCATGGCGGTCTCGCTCAAGGCCCCCATCGACGCGCTGTTCGAGGGGCTGCCCGACAGCTTCTTCACCCAGATGGGCTCGGGCATGGTGTGCATCCTCATCGCGTTCTCACTGCTGTACTGGACGGGCATGGCGCGCATCGTGCGCGGCTCCATCTTCCAGCTCAAAAACGAGGGCTACGCCATGGCTGCGCGCTCCATGGGCGCCAAGGGGTCGCGCGTGGTGTGGTCGCACCTGCTGCCCAACAGCATGGACGTCATCATCGTCAACGTGACGCAGACCATCCGCGGCGCCATCTTCTCCGAGGCGTTTTTGAGCTTCATCGGCATGGGCGTCTCGATCCCCATGGCATCGCTCGGCACGCTCATCAACAACGCGCGCACCTCGATGATGCTCTACCCGTACGAGATGATCGAGCCGGTGGTCCTCATCTTCCTCATCACCTGGTCGCTCTACGTCATCGGCGACGCGGTGCAAGACGCCCTCGACCCGCGCATGCAGCGCCAGTAGGGAGGTACGCGCATGGCAGACACCAACGAGAAGGCCGCCGCCGTGGCGGGGAGGCCCGACGACGCCCCCATCCTGCAGGTGCGCGACCTCGCGGTGAGCGTCTCCTCCAAGGCGGGCCCCTACCGGGTGGTCGAGGGCGTGGGGTTCGACGTGATGCCCGGCGAGATGCTCGGCATCGTGGGCGAGTCGGGCTGTGGCAAGAGCATGACGATGAGCGCCGTGATGGGCCTTTTGCCCGACAACGCCGCCGTCGACGAGGGAAGCGTCCTGTTCAAGGGGCGCGACGTGCGCTTGCTCGGCCGCCGCGAGCTCGAGAATCTGCGCGGCAGCCAGATGGCCATGGTCTTCCAGGACCCCATGACCGCGCTCGACCCGCTCTACACCGTCGGCACGCAGATCCTCGAGGTCATCTCCAAGCACCTGGGAAAGCGCGGCGCCGAGGCGCGCGAGCTCGCGGTCGACTACCTGCGGCGCGTGGGGCTCTCCGAGCCCGAGAAGCGCCTCAAGCAGTATCCCTTCGAGCTTTCGGGCGGCATGCGCCAGCGCGTGATCATCGCCATCGCGCTGTGCTGCCGACCTGACCTGCTCATCTGCGACGAGCCCACCACCGCCCTCGACGTCACCATCCAGGCGCGCATCCTCGACCTGATCCGCGACCTGCACCGCGAGCTCGGCGGCGCCGTGGTGTTCATCAGCCACAACATGGGTGTGATCGCGAGCCTGTGCGACCGCGTGCTCGTGATGTACGCGGGCCGGGTGGTGGAGCGCGGCCGGGTCGACGACATCTTCTACCGCACGGCGCACCCCTACACCGAGGGGCTGCTCTCGTGCATCCCCTCACTCGACGGCCCGCGCGACGAACCGCTTGTGCCGATTCCCGGGGCGGTGGCCGACCCGCGCCGCAAGACGGCGGGCTGCCCGTTCGCCCCGCGCTGCGCGCGGTGTATGGGCATCTGCCTCAAGGAGCTCCCGCCCGAGTTCGACCTGGGCGACGGCCACGGCTGCGCGTGTTGGCTCGCGGTGGACGCCCAGAGGTCCGCAAGCAACGAGAAGGAGGTGCCCGCCCATGTCGAGCGGTAAGGTCGGCGGTCAGGTGGACGCGGTGCAGGCGCCCGCGGAGAAGACGCCCCTGGTGAGCGTGCGCGGCCTCTCCCAGGCGTTCCCCATGAAGGTCAAGGGGCGCAAGCGCCTCGTGACCGTGGTGGAGGACGTGTCGTTCGACATCGCGGCGGGCGAGTCGCTCGGCCTGGTGGGGGAGTCGGGCTGCGGCAAGACCACCGTGGGGCGTACCGTCATGCATCTCTACGAGCCGCGCGCCGGCGAGGTGCTCCTCGACGGCGTGAAGGTGGAGAAGGGCAACCTGCGCGACGCCTACCGCACGATGCAGATGGTGTTCCAGGACCCCTACACCTCGCTCGACCCGCGCAAGACGGTGGCGAGCATCGTCGAGGAACCCCTGCGCATCCAAAAGGTCGGCACCAAGGCCGAGCGACGCGAGCGTGCGGCCGCCGCGATCGCGCAGGTCGGCCTCAAGCCCGAGATGCTCGAGTGCTACCCGTTCGCGCTCTCGGGCGGGCAGCGCCAGCGCGTGGCCATCGCGCGCGCCCTGGTGGGCGGGCCGCGCTTCGTGATCTGCGACGAGGCCGTCTCGGCGCTCGACGTGTCGGTTCAGGCGCAGGTCCTCAACATCCTGGTGGAGTTGCAGCGCGACCTGGGGCTGTCGTATCTGTTCATCAGCCACGACCTTGCGGTGGTGCGCCACGTGTGCGACCGCATCGCGGTCATGTACCTCGGCCGCATCGTGGAGACGGCCGCGACCGACGAGCTCTTTGCCCGCCCGCGCCACCCCTACGTGGAGGCCCTCCTCTCGGCCATCCCGGTGCCCGACCCCCAAGCCGCCCGCGCCGCGCGCCGCATCGCGCTCGAGGGCGAGCTGCCGAGCCTGGCGGACCTGCCCGAGGGGTGCGTGTTCTGCACGAGGTGTCCCTACGCGCAGGAGCGCTGCCGCCGCGAGCGGCCCGGGCTCGTGGAGGTGGCCCCGGGCCACAGCTGCGCCTGTCTGCGCGCCGGCGAGCTCGAGCTCGCCGGGGTGGGTGCTGCGGCGCCCGTGGGGGAGGCGGCTCCCGAGACGCCCGCCGGCGGTGTCGCGCAACGGCAATCTGCATAGTAATCCGACCGGCGGAAAGCCGGCCAGACGATTGAGAAGGGAAGCAAGCACGATGGAGAATCACACGAGCACTTCCGCTATGACGCGCCGGACCATGGTGGGCCTCTGCGCCGCGGCCGGCCTCGCCACGCTGGCGGGCTGCAACAACGACAACGCGGAGACCCCTGCGGGCGACGCCGGCGCATCCGGAGAGGGTGCCCCCTCCGAGGGCGGCTCCAAGGAGCTCACGGTCTTCGTGGTGTCCTCGCTCGCCACGCTCGACGCCCAGAACGACTCGAACTCCGACGACAACGACATCACCAACCTTCTGGGCGAGGGCCTCTACCGCTACGACGCCGACGGCACCACGCCCGTCCCCGGCATGGCCGAGAGCTACGAGGTGTCCGACGACGGCCTCACCTACACCTTCACGCTCAAGGAGGGCATGAAGTGGCAGGACGGCACCGACGTCACGGCCGACCAGTTCGTCTACAGTCTCCAGCGCTTCTACGACCCGGCCACGGCCTCGGAGAACGCCAACATCTACCTGAGCTACGTCGAGGGCGCCGGCGCGGTCTACAACGGCGAGATCGCCCCCGAGGAGCTCTCGGTGAGCGCGCCGGACGACCTCACGTTCGAGGTCACCATGGGCGCGGTCCTGCCCCAGCCCACCGTGCTCGCCTTCTTCGCGGGCCCCACGTGCTACCCGCAGCGCTCCGACATGATCGAGCAGGGCGGCGACGGCTGGTCAACCGACCCGGCGACCCACCTCTCCAACGGTACCTACGTCCTCGACACCTACGCGCCCGACGACCGCGTGGTGCTGGTGCGCAACGACGCCTACACCGGCGACGCCCCGGCCGAGGCCGACAAGATCACGTTCATGCTCTACGCCGACACCGCCGCCTCCGAGGTCGCCATGGGCAACGGCGAGCTCGCGTTCTACCGCAACGCGTCCGAGTCGCTCATCGCCCAGATGGACGGCAAGGCCACGCTCCAGACCTGCGAGGTGCTCGGCACGGCCCTGCTCTACATGAACAACGCCTCCGAGCCCTTTGACGACCCCAAGGTGCGCGAGGCCGTGTTCCGCGGCATCGACGCGACCTATGCGCGCGACACGCTCGAGAACGGCTACGCCCAGGTCGCCGAGGGCCTCGTGGGCGACGTGTTCTCCGACCCGCAGGGCGGCTCGTTCCGCGAGGCGGGCGAGGCCGTGGTCCCCGCCTTCAGCGACGAGGAGCTCCAGGCCGCCAAGAACGCCCTGGCCGAGGCCGGCTACGAGGGCGGCGCGGGGCTCCCGAAGCTCTCCTTCATCACCACGAGCACGGCGGTGGGCACCTCGCGCGCCGAGTTCTTCCAGGCCATGCTGCGCGACAACCTGGGCGTCGAGGTCGAGGTCGAGTCGTTCGACATCCCGGCCTACCTCGACCGCCTCACGTCGGGCAACTTCAACCTGGCCTACGCCAACGTCAGCGTGAGCTGCGACAACTCCATCGAGCTGCTTCAGCAGTTCACGACCGAGGCCAACAACTACGGCATCGCGGTGCCCGAGTTCGACGAGCTCGTCGAGCAGGCCATGGCCGAGCCCGACCCGGCGACCCAGTCCGAGCTGCTCCACCAGGCCGAGCGCGTGCTCATCGCCGACAACTACGCCATCCGCCCGGTGTGCTACTCCTACACGAACCTCATCTACGCCTCCGACGCCGAGGACGTGGTGATCTGCCCCACGGGCAACTGCCTGTTCAACTACATGAAGCTGGCGAGCTGGGCGTAAAGCAGCGCATGCGGGTCGGCGGGCGCGGGCGGCGTGCACGGGCGGGCCCGCGCGGTACCGCCGCGTTCGGTAACGTGCAGGCCGGGTGTCCGGGGCAGGCGGTGCGCCCCGGGCGCCCGGCGCGTCGAGCGACGAAAGGGGTCAAGACGTGCTCTCATTGGACGTTGAGGGGGTCTACGGCAAGCTGGCCGGGCCGTTGACGCACGGTGCGGACTTCGCCGAGCTCTTTTTCGAGGACAAGGACGAGACGCGCATCGACTCCGACGGGGAGCGCGTGACCTCGGCCTCGCGCACGCACATGCACGGCGCGGGACTCTATCTGCTCAACGGGGTCGAGACCCGCTACGCCTACACCAACGACACCACGCCGCGCGGCGTGGGAGAGCTCGCCGGGGGCATGGCGAGCCGGCTCGCCTGGACGGACCCCGCCCCTGCACGGTCGGGCCTGCCCGAGCTGCGCGAGCGCTCTTTCGCCGATCCCAACGAGATCGCGCAAGACCCGGTGGGCGTGCCCATGGAGCGCAAGCGCGCCCGCCTGCTCGAGGCGTGCCGGAGGGCGCGCGGGTTCGACCCGCGCATCGTCGACGCCCGTGCCGACTACCAGGACCGCGTGCAGGACGTGGCCGTGGTGAACTCCGAGGGCCTGCTCGCGCGCGAGCGGCGCGTCACCACGACGCTGCGGCTCTACGTCACCGCCGCCGACGGCGCGCGCAGCAACTATTCCTGGAGCAACTACTCCGCCTCGGAGGGCTTCGAGTTCGTGGACGACGAGGAACGCCTCGCTGCCATGGTCGCCAAGACGTGCACGGCGGCGATACGGGGCCTCGACGCCCGCAGCGTGGCGCCCGAGGTCATGCCCGTCGTGGTGGATTCGGGGACGTTCATCCACGAGGACTGCGGACATCCGCTCGAGAGCACGCACCTGGCGGGGGGCCAGTCGGTGTTCTATGGCAAGATCGGCCAGCAGGTCGCCTCGCCGCTCGTGACCATCTTCGACGACGGGACCCGCCCCCGGCTCTGCGGCTCGCACGCGATGAGCGACGAGGGGGTGGCGTCGGCGCCCAACCTGCTCATCGAGGACGGGATCCTGCGCGGCTACATGGTGGACCGCCTCGGCAGCCGCCAGCTCGGCATGGCGCAGACCGCGGCGGGCCGGCGCCAGGACTATCGCTTCGCCCCGGTGGCGCGCATGACCAACACCTACATGCGCACCGGCGCCACGCCCGATGACAGCATCATCCCCTCGGTGGCGCACGGCCTGTACGTGAGCGAGGTGGGCGGCGGCAACGTGAACCCCACCACGGGCAACTTCAACTTCCTCGCCACGGCGGGCTACCTCATCGAGAACGGCGAGCTCACCTACCCGGTGGCCAACATCAACCTCTCGGGCCAGAGCATCGACGCGCTCATGCGCATCGCCGCGGTGGGCGACGTCTACCACCCCGACGACGGGAGCCTGTGCGGCGCCGACTCGGGACTCATCTACGTGACCGCCTACATGCCGCGCATCCTCATCGACGGCATGCTCGTGGGCTAGGTTCGAGGCGAAGGCAGGATGATCGCGATGACTGAGACCAAGACGGACCCGTGCGCCCAGCAGGACCTGCGCGACGAGATGGGCCTGCGCGCCGCCGCCGACGAGCTGGCGCGGCTGGCCGACGACCCCGAACTGCGCGCGCGGGGCATCGAGGGGCTGGAGCTCGACGAGGCCTCCTCGGCCCAGCTCGAGTACACCGCGACCGACGAGGGGGTGTCGGGCTCGCAGTTCGCGCTGCGCCAGCGCTTTGTGCGCACGGCGGGGTCCCGGGTGGGGTACGTGTGCGACGAGGACGCGTCGCGGCCGCTCGCCGAGCTCGTCCGCGACGCCGTGGAGCTCTCGGGCTGCGCCGACGGCTCGGTCCCGGCGGGGCTCGTGTGCCCGGATAGCGCCTCCGACGGGGACGCGCCCGCCGACGTCGCCTGCTGCGACGGGGTGCCGGCACTGCCCGCGCCCGATGCCGCGGCGATGCGCGCGTGCGCGGAGCGGCTGCGGGGGCTCGTGGTCGTCAAGGCCGCCGACCCCATGGCCGTGGAGTGCACCGTGCGCCACTACGCCGAGGGGCATGCGGTCGCCAACTCGCGCGGTCTGGTGCGTGCGGCGTCGGGCGGGCACTACCTGGCGCGCGCGTCGTTCATCGCGCGCGGGGAGACCGAGATGCACGACATGACGTGCCGCGCCTACGCGCCGAGCCTCGAGGGACTCGACCTCGAGCGCCTCGCCGCGCGGACCGTGGCGCTCGCCGAGGCCTCGCTCGACGGCGGCCAGCTGCCGAGCGGCCGCTACCCGGTGGTGCTCTCGTCCCACGTGGCGTGCCAGATGCTCATGGGCATCTGGCAGATCTTCTCGGCCTCCAAGCTGGCGGCGCGCCAGAGTTTTCTGTACGGCAAGGTGGGGGAGCAGGTGGCGAGCCCCGCGCTGACGATCGCCGACGGCCCGGCGTGCGGCGGCGGTTTCAAGCCGCCGTTCGACGTCGAGGGCGCACCCAAGGGGCGCACGCCCGTGGTCGACGCCGGCCGCTTCGTCGAGCCGCTCTCCGACCTCGCCTGGGCCGGGCGGATGGGCCTCTCTGCCAGCAGCGGCAACGCCGCACGGCGCGACACGCTCGGCCGCATCGTCCCCAACGACGTGACCGTGGCGCCGAGCTGCATCTGCATCGAGCCGGGCACCTCGAGCCTCTCCGACCTGTTTGCGCAGATGGGCGACGGCGTGTACCTCACCGACATCGGCGACATCTACCACAGCTTCAACTTCGCCTCGGGCGACGTCTCGGCCCCTTGCCGCGGGGTGTGGGTGCGCGGGGGAGAGCCGGCCGGCGGCATCCGCGCCTGCACGCTCTCGGACAACCTCGCGTCGATCCTGGCCAACGTCGCGGCCGTCTCCGACGAGCTCGAGTTCGTGGACCTCGAGGACCTCAACGCCTACTACGCCGGCGCGCCCGACGTGCTCGTGGACGGGCTCAACCTGGTGGGGACGGGGGAGTAGCTGGGCGCCGACGTGCGGCGCGGGCGAGAGTCGGGCGGCGAGACGATGCGGGCGGCGCGGGCTGGGCTCGGTGCCTTTCGGTTTTCGACCGAAAATCGGGTCTGGCGTAGCAAATCGAACGGGTATGCGCGACCGGGGCGGCACCACGGGATGGCCTGATGGACGGAAAGGGCGAACGAGAACCGTCCTTATCGATGTTTTCGCAGGTAAAAGGCTTGTGATTTGTTTGGGTGAACTCTTTCGCCTTACGAAATGCCCCCAACGGCGCGCTCGTCCTCGCGCATACCCGAAAGATTTGCTACGAAACGCCCCAATCTTGTCGGAAGGCGCCGGCCCGCCTGGGTTCACCGGCGGCCCGCCTGCGATCTACGTGCGGTTCGCGCAATTGCCTCCCGCACCCGCGACGCCGGCTCGTCCGCACCTGCCCGCCCCCTCCTTCTCCCCTCCAAACCCGATGGAGAGATGGCGCAGCTCCCGCGGGGGTGTGCCCGGGCGCGATTTTGCGCTAGGATGCACTAGCAAAGCGACGGCGGCGGGAGGTGCCGGATGCTTGCGGGCGGTGCCGGGGCGTTTCGGCGCGCGGCCCGCGGCGTCGGCGGAACGCCGCATGCAAGGAGGGACGCCATGTCTGAGAAGACCATCGAGGTCGCCAAGCCGATCCTCGACAAGAACGACCGGATCGCTTCCGAGCTGCGCAAGCTCTACGCCGACCACGGCATCTGCACCGTCAACCTGCTTTCGGGTCCGGGGGCCGGCAAGACCTCGACCATCATCGCGACCGTCAAGGCGCTCTCCGACCGCTACAACGTTGCGGTCATCGAGGGCGACATCGCCAGCGACGTCGACGCCCAGAAGGTCAAGGAGCACGGCGCCACCGCCGTCCAGATCAACACCGGCGGCCTGTGCCACCTCGAGGGCGCCATGATCAAGCGCGCCCTCGACGTGCTCGACCTCGACGCCATCGACCTGATCGTCATCGAGAACGTGGGCAACCTCGTGTGCACGGTCGACTTCGACCTGGGCGAGAGCCTGCGCGCCATGATCCTCTCCGTGCCCGAGGGCCACGACAAGCCGCTCAAGTACCCGGGCATCTTCCAGGCCTGCGAGGCGATCCTCCTCAACAAGATCGACACCCTGCCGGTCTTCGACTTCGACGAGGGGGCGTTCGCCCGCGAGATCGACGACCTCAACCCCACGGCGCGCATCTTCAAGATGTCGGCCACGAAGGGGACGGGCGTCGAGGAGTGGGCGTCGTTCCTCGCCGACCGCATCGAGGCGGCGCGCGCCGGCAAGACCGCCTAACGGCCTCCCCGTTGCCCGCCAACCCCGACCGCCAGCCGCGCGGCCGCGCCCGTGCACGCGGTGCGGCGGTGCGGTTCGCCATCGACCAGTAAGGTTATCTTCATGAGGCTTGTAGTCGCCGAAAAGACAAACGCCGCCGAGAACATCGCCAAGGAGCTCGGCCACGGCGTCAAGAAGGACAAGGTATACAACACCCCGGTGTGCCGCTTCACGCGCGACGGCGAGGAGTGGGTCGCCATGGGCCTGCGCGGCCACATCCTGGCCGTCGACTTCCCCCGCGAGCTGCACTGGACGGCGGACGAGGGGTGGTTCGGCGTCGACGAGGACGGGACCGTGACCCCGGCGCAGCTGCCCGACGCGCTGCCGCGCCCGCCCTACGAGAAGCCGCGCAAGCCGTTCACCAAGGAGGGCGTCGACCTCAAGGGCTGGAAGGTCCCGAGCCTGCCGTACCTGGTGTGGGCGCCGGTGGAGAAGGTCCCCGCCGAGAAGGAGATCATCCGCACGCTCAAGAACCTCGCCAAGAAGGCCGACTCGGTCATCATCGCGACCGACTTCGACCGCGAGGGCGAGCTCATCGGCAGCGACGCGGTCGACATGGTCCGCGAGGTCAACCCCGACGTGCCCATCACGCGCGCCCGCTACTCCTCGTTCACCAAGGCAGAGCTCGAGCACGCCTTCGCGCCCGAGAACCTCGTGGAGGTCGACGACGACCTGGCGGCGGCCGGCGAGTCGCGCCAGTTCATCGACCTCATCTGGGGCGCGGTGCTCACGCGCTACCTCACGATGGCCAAGTACGGCGGCCTCGGCAACGTGCGCAGCGCCGGTCGCGTGCAGACGCCCACGCTCGCCCTCGTGGCCAAGCGCGAGAAGGAGCGCCAGGCCTTCGTGCCCGAGGACTACTGGGTCATCAAGGCCCAGATGGCGACCGCTGCGGGGGAGGGCTTCAAGGCGAGCCACGCCACGGCGCGCTTCAAGGACCAGGCCGAGGCGCAGCGTGCGTTCGGGGCCGCCCGCGCCGCCGGCACGGGCAAGGTGACCGACGTGGCCAAGAAGTCGCGCAAGGGCCCCATCCAGACGCCGTTCAACACCACGAGCCTGCAGGCGGCCGCTGCGGCCGAGGGCCTCGCCCCGGCGCGCACCATGCGCATCGCCGAGTCGCTCTACATGGACGGTCTCATCTCCTACCCGCGCGTCGACAACACGGTGTACCCGGCCACGCTCGACCTCGCCGACACGCTCAAGACCCTCATGGCCGTCCCCCAGTACGAGCCGTACTGCCGCAAACTGCTCGCCAAGGGCAAGCTCACGCCCACGCGCGGCAAGCAGGAGACGACCGACCACCCGCCCATCTACCCCACCGGCGCCGCCAACCCCGACAAGCTGCGCCCCGAGGAGTGGAAGCTCTACAACCTCATCGCCCGCCGCTTCATGGCGACGCTCTCGGAGCAGCCGGTGATCGAGGGCACCAAGGTCACGATCGAGGTGGGCGGCGAGCCGTTCGTGGCGAGCGGCGACGTGCTCGTCAAGCCCGGCTACCGCGAGATCTACCCCTACGGCTCCAAGAAGGACGAGGAGCTGCCGGCGCTCGCCGTGGGCGACGTGGTCGACGTGCCCGAGGTCGGCCTCGAGGCCAAGCAGACCGAGCCGCCCGCGCGCTACAGCCAGGGCAAGCTCGTGCAGGAGATGGAGCGCCTGGGCCTGGGCACCAAGTCGACGCGCGCGAGCATCATCGAACGCCTCTACGAGGTCAAGTACCTCAAGAACGACCCCATCGAGCCGAGCCAGCTCGGCATGGCGATCATCGACGCGCTCCAGGAGTACGCCGAGCACATCACCACGCCCGACATGACGAGCGAGCTCGAGGGCGACATGACGAGCGTGAGCGAGGGTAAGAAGACCCAGGACGAGGTCGTGGCGCACTCGCGCGAGCTGCTCGCCGGCCTGCTGACGGGGCTCATCGAGCACAAGGACGACCTCGGCAACGCCATCAGCGACGCCGTGACCGCCGACGCCAAGATCGGCGTGTGCCCCAAGTGCGGGTCCGACCTGCTCGTCAAGCAGTCGGCAAAGACCCGCTCGAGCTTCATCGGATGCTCGGCGTGGCCGGAGTGCGACGTGACCTACCCGCTGCCCAAGGGCAAGATCGAACCGGTGGAGGAACCCTGCCCCACCTGCGGCTGCCCGCAGATCAAGGTCAAGCCTTTCCGCAGCAAGCCCTACACGGTGTGCGTCGACCCGGCGTGCCCCACCAACAGGGAGCCCGACGTCACGGTGGGCGTGTGCCCGACGTGCAAGGCCGCCGGCAAGGAGGGGCTGCTCGTCGCGCACCGCAGCGAGCGCACCCTCAAGCGCTTCGTGCGCTGCACGAACTACGACGAGTGCGGCACGAGCTACCCGCTTCCCCAGCGCGGCGAGCTCAAGGCCACGGGCGAGGTGTGCCCCGACTGCGGCGCGCCCATCGTGGAGGTCACGACGAACCGCGGCCCCTGGCGCATCTGCGTCAACATGGACTGCCCCGGCAAGGAGCGCGCCGAGGCGGAGAAGAAGGCGGCCAAGGAAGCCAAGGCATCCGGCAAGGCGACGAAGGCGGGCAAGGCGACGAAGGCAGGGAAGACGGGGAAGACGGGAAAGGCAGGGAAGGCGACCGTCGACGGCAAGAAGGCGCCGGCGAAGAAGGCCGCCGCCAAGGAGGAGCCGGCGCGAGAGGTGGGTGCGGACGAGGCGTAGCGCGCCGGCCCGTCGGGGTTTGGGCGCCCTGTCGGGAGCCGGCTACCCCGTCGGGGCCGGGCATCCCGCGAGGGTCGGTCGCCTTGCCGGGGAGCCGACCGCCCCGCCGCGAGTCGGCTGCATCCGAAAAAGGCCGAATGTGTGCAAATGTCGGTCGAGTGAACACGCATTTGATGGACGAATGGCCAGATGGGCGTGTGAGTGGAAAGTGGGTATTGCATTTTAGAATGTTATCTTTCCATTACGAAGGCGGGGACCACGCGAAGGCAGTTCACTCGAGGCCCTTTTGCACATATCGGGCCGTTTTCAGGTGCACGCCGCCCCGGTCCGCATCGCTCCCGGCAAGCGCTGCCCTCGATCCGATCCGCCCCCTGCCTCCGCTGCCCCGGCCCTCACCGTCCCGTCCACGCTGCCTCGGCCCTCACCGTCCCGGCCCCCACCGTCCCGGTTCGCGCCGCCCCAATCCGGGCCTGCCTTCGTGCCCGGAACCTTCCCGCTGCCCGTGTAATCCGGTCTGTGCCGGTCGCCATCCGCGGTCGGGCGCCCCTTGCCCGAGAGGTGCGCGTTTCCTGACGCATGCCTGACTCGGCCTCCAAAGCGCGCACATTCGATGGGTATATGCTGGCAACCTCACAGGCGCGCGGTTGGTTGTGGCACCATGTCTTATTCACCTGTTCCTGTTTGCCTGCATCCGCTGCGCGCACCGCATTCGTCAGAGGGGACCCAGAGCCATGAAGCAGCAGCCCGACGCATCCAGCACGCCCGTTTCGCGCCGTTATGCCGTGGGCCTCGCGGGTGCGCTGACTCTTGCAGGGTCGAGCCTTGCGCTCGCGGGTTGCTCGAACAGCGACTCTCCCGCATCCGACGCATCAGACGCGCCTGACACAGCGACCTCGGACGTCCAGTCTTCCGCAGGGGAGGGCGCGACGCTCGTCATGGCGCTGTCGGTGGACCCCGACGGGCTCGACCCGCAGCGCACCGCCGCCGCGGCGACGTTCGAGATCACCAACAACGTCTACGACCCGCTCATCCGGGTCGATGCCGACAACAACCTGGTCCCGGGCCTGGCGCAGAGCTGGGAGGTGTCCGACGACGGGCTTTCGGTCACGTTCCACCTGCGCGAGGGCGTGGCGTTCTCCAACGGCAACCCCTGCGACGCGGCGGCGGTCGTCGCCTCGTTTTTGCGCCTGCAGGCCGAGGACAGCCCCCGCGTCTCCGAGTACGCAAACTACTCCTTCTCCTACGACGAGGACGACCCGACGATCGTCACGGTCACGAGCGGCACCCTCAACGTCGCGATGCTCACCGACTTCGCCTACGCCTGGGCCGCGGTGGTGGACGTCTCGGTCGCCGACACGCTGGCCAACAAGCCGGTGGGCACCGGCCCCTACACGGTCGAGAGCTGGACGCCCCAGCAGGCGCTCACCCTCAAGGCCAACCCCTCGTACTGGGGCGAGCCCCCTGCGACGCAGACCGTCGAGCTGCGCATCCTGCCCGACGCCACCTCGCAGGCGGCCTCGCTGCGCGCCGGCGACATCGACCTCATGCAGGTCGACGAGTACACGCTCGTCGACCAGTTCGCGAACGACACCGCCTTCCAGGTGCTGCAGTTCCCGATGAACGGCGTGCAGCTCATGGCGATGAACTGCGCCAACGAGGCGCTCTCCGACGTGCGGGTGCGCCAGGCCGTCAACATGGCGGTCGACAAGGATGCGCTCATCGAGGCCGTGTGGTGGGGCTACGGCGAGAAGATCGGCTCGCACTACCCGCCGGTGCTCGCCGGCTACGTCGATTGCAACGACGTCTACGCCTACGACCCCGACGCCGCCCGCGCTCTGCTCGAGGAGGCCGGCTACGGCGACGGGCTCACGCTGCGCATGCGCCTGCCCGAGAGCTACCCCACCTATGTGGCGGCGGGGCAGGTCATCGCTGACAGCCTCGGCAAGGTCGGCGTGACGTGCGACATCGAGATCATCGAGTGGTCGACCTGGCTCGACGAGGTCTACACCGGGCGCAGCTACGACCTGACGGTGGTGGGCCATACGGGGCGCCTCGACCCGGTGACGCTCTTGGCGCGCTACGCCTCCGACAGCTCGGAGAACTACTTCAACTATGCCAACGACGAGGTCGACCGGTTGCTGACCGACTATCGCGGCGAGCTCGACGAGGAGGCGCGCGCGGGCTACGTCGAGCGCATCCAGCGCATCCTTGCCGAGGAGGTCCCGGCGCTCTACATCCAGACGCCGGTGATGGTGTATCTGGCCGATAAGGCGCTCCAGGGCTTTTCGCTGTATCCTGTCGACGTGTACGAGTTCTCCGACGTGGTGGTCGGAGCATAGGGAGTCTGCGCGAGGGCGGTGACGGCGGGTCGATGCTGAGGGCGGTGGCACAGAGGATAGGGGCGGCGCTGGCCGTGCTGACGGTCGTGTCCGTCGCGGTCTTCCTCGCCCTGCGCGTGCTGCCCGGCAACCCGGCGACGCTCGTCTTGGGCCTGGAGGCCACGCCCGAACGCGTCGCGGCGCTGAGCGCGGCCATGGGGCTCGACGACCCGCTGCCCGAGCAGTACCTCGCGTGGGTCGGCGGGGTGCTTTCGGGCGACTGGGGCACCTCGCGCATGTACGGGGCGCCGGTGCTCGAGGTCATCGCGGGGGCCCTGCCGGCGACGCTGGCGCTCGCCGCCTACGCGATGGCGCTCGCCCTGCTCGTGTCGGTGCCGCTCGGGGTCCTGTCGGCCCTGCGCCCCGGCTCGGTGGGAGACGTCGTGGCGCGCACGGTCATGCAGCTGGGGGCCGCGGCGCCCGCCTTCTGGCTCGCCATCCTGCTCATGCTGCTGTTCGCCGGGGGGCTCGGGTGGTTCCCGGTGAGCGGCTTCACCCCCTTCTCCGAGGGTGTGGGGCCTGCGCTGCGCAGCCTCACGCTGCCGGCGGTGGCGCTGGCGGCGGGGGAGTGCGGCGTGCTCATCCGCACGGTGCGCTCGAGCGCGATGAGCGCCCTCGCGCGCGACTGCATGCTGTCCGCCCGGGTCAAGGGCCTGTCGCGGTCGCGCACGGTGGCGCTCTACGTGCTGCGCAGCGCGCTCGTCGCGCCGCTCACGGTCGCCGGGATGCAGCTCGCCAAGCTCGTGGGCGGGACCGCCGTGGTCGAGAGCGTCTTCGCGCTGCCGGGTCTGGGGCGCCTGCTGCTCACCGCCGTGGAGCAGCGCGACCTTGAACTCGTACAGGGCATCGTGCTGCTCGTTACCGCGGCCGTGGTGCTCGTGACGCTCGTCGTGGACCTGCTCGTCATGGCGGCCGAACCTCGGGTCCGCCGGGCCGAGGAAGGGGAAGGAGGCGAGGGGCGGTGAGGGAACGCCTGGCTGCGGGCGCGCCGTCCGCGCAGATTCCCGCAAGCGGTTCCGCGGAGGACGGGGCGCCGGTGCGCGTCGCGGGTTCCGTGCGCAGGAGCCATGCGCGCGCCTCGGTCGCGGCGGGCGCAATCCTGTGCGGCATCGCGGTGCTCGCGTGCCTGGTCTCGCTCGTATGGACGCCCTACGACCCCGCGGCGATGGACCATGCCGCGCGGTTCGCCGCCCCGAGCCTGGCGCACCCGTTCGGCTGCGACCAGTTCGGGCGCGACATCCTCTCCCGCACGATGGCCGCCGCCCAGCCGGCGCTGCTCGTGGGGCTGGGCTCGGTCGCGCTCGGCGCGGTCGCGGGCATCGCGCTCGGCACCTTCGCCGGCATGGCTCCGCGCGGCGTGCGCGCCGCGTTCATGCGCGTCGTCGAGGGGCTCATGGCGTTTCCGGGTATCCTGCTCGCGATGGTGCTCGTGCTCGCGCTCGGCCGGGGCCTGGCGAGCGCGCTCGCGGCCATCGCCGTCTTCATGGTGCCCACGTTCGCGCGGTTGACCTGCCAGACGACGCTCGAGGTGCGCGGGGGGCTCTACATGCGCGCCGCGCGCAGCTACGGCTGCACGGGGGTCGCACTGGTGCGGCGCCACGTGCTGCCCAACATCGCACCGCGCCTCGTGACGCAGTTCACGGCGAGCGCCGGTTCGGCGATGCTGCTCGAGGCGGCGCTGAGCTTTCTGGGGCTCGGCGTGCAGCCGCCGACGGCGAGCTGGGGCTACATGCTGTCCGAGGCGTTTTCCTACGTGCTGAGCTATCCCGGCGTGGCGCTCGCCCCGGGGCTGGCGCTCATGGCGTGCGTGCTCGGGTTCAACCTGCTCGGGGACGGCTTCAACGACCTGCTCGTGGGACGGGGAGGCGCGCGATGAGCCCTGTGGCGGAGAAGCCCGTGCTCGACGTGCGCAACCTGTGGCTGCGCGACGGGGGCGGCCGGGCGCTCGTGTGCGGGATCGACGTGTCGGTGGGCCCGGGCGAGGCGGTGGGCCTGGTGGGCGAGTCGGGTTCGGGCAAGACGCTCACGGCCCGGGCCGCCCTGGGGCTTTTGCCGGCGGGCGTGTCGCTCGCCGCCGACCGGGTGCGCCTGGCGGGGACCGGCGTGTACGCGGCGACCCCCGGCGAGCGCCGCAGGCTGCTCGGCACGCGTGTGGGGTACGTTCCCCAGAACACGCTCGCCTACCTGCAGCCCTCCCTGCGGGTGCGCGCACAGATCGTGGACGGCTACCGCACCTGGCACCGCGGGGTGTCGCGCGGTGAGGCGCGGGAGCGGGCCTGCGGGCTGCTCGCCTCGGTGGGCATCGACGACCCTGCGCGCGTCATGGCGAGCTATCCGGGCGATTTGTCGGGCGGCCAGCGGCAGCGCGTGAACATCGCGATGGCGCTCATGGGCGACCCGGCGATCGTGGTGGCCGACGAGCCAACCGCCGCGCTCGACAGCGTCACGGCCGCCCAGGTCATCGCCCTGCTGGCGCGCGCGACGGCCGAGCGGGGGGCGGCGCTGCTCGTCATCAGCCACGACCTCGGTCTCGTGCGCTCGCGGTGTGACCGGGTGTGCGTCCTGTATGCGGGGCGCGTCGTCGAGGAAGGTCCCTGCGCCGCGGTGCTCGAGGACCCCGGTCACCCCTACACCCGCGGCCTGCTCGCATCCGTCCCCCGGGTCGGAGCCGACCGCGCCGCGCGCCTGGCCGACGTCGCGGGGTCGGTCCCCGGGGAGGGGCGCGACGCCTGCGCCTGCACCTTCGCGCCGCGCTGCCCGCAGGCGGTCGCGGCATGCCGATCGTGTGTCCCCCCGCTCGCCGGCCGCCTGTCTCTGCCGTGCGGCGGGTGCGAGGGGGCGGAGCCTCCGGCGCATCGGGCCGCCTGCCTGCGCGCGTGGGAATCCGCCGTCTGCGGCGCGGGGGGAGGGGATGCGCGATGACCCTCGTCGGGGATCCGCCCCTCCTCGAGGCGCGCTCGCTCTCGTTCGCGTTCGGCCGCGGCGCCCGGGCGCTTCTCGCCGTCGACGGCGTCGACTTCGGCCTGCGCGCGGGCAGGACGCTCGGCGTGGTGGGTGCCTCGGGGTCGGGCAAGTCGACGCTCGGCGAGCTCGCGGGCGGTCTGCGGCGCCCGACGGGAGGCGCCCTGCTGTTCCGCGGTGCCGACGTGCGCGGACTCGACCGGGCGGGGCGCCGGGCGTTCCGCCGCGCGGTGCAGTTCGTATTCCAGGACCCCCAGGGTTCGATGGACCCCCTCTATACGGTCGAGCGCGTGCTCGCCGAGCCGCTCGCGATGCTCGAGCGCGGCCTGTCGCGCGCGCAGCGCCGCGAGCGCGCCCGTGCGATGCTGGGGCGCGTGGGGCTTGAGCCCGACGTCCTGGCGGCGCGTCCCGCTGAGCTGTCGGGCGGCCAGTGCCAGCGCGTCGCCATAGCCCGCGCCCTGCTGGTGCGCCCCTCCGTCGTGGTGTGCGACGAGTGCACGAGCGCGCTCGACGTCTCGGTGCAGGCGCAGATTCTGAACCTGCTGCGCGACCTTCAGGACGAGCTGGGGACGGCCTACCTGTTCATCAGCCACAACATGGGTGTGGTGAGCTACATGGCGGACGAGGTGCTCGTGATGAGGGCCGGCCGCGTCGTCGAGTTCGGACCGGCGGCCCAGGTCATGGGATGCCCGCGCGAGGCGTACACCCGCGAGCTCATCGCGGCGGCGGCAGACGTGTAGCGGCGCGGCGGCGATGCGGCGGACGCCTCGCGACGGCAGGGTGGCGGCCGGCCGCCGCGGGCGAAGGGAAGGAGCGGTCCATGCTGATGAGGGTTGTGCTCGTGCGCCACGGCGTGTCGGTGGGGAACCTGCGCCGCGCGATTTGCGGGCAGACCGACGTGCCTCTGGCGCCCGAGGGGATCGCCGGCATCCGCGACCTGCGCGCGCGGGGCGTCTACCCGCCCACCGATCTGCACTTCTCGTCGCCGTTGGCGCGCTGCCTGCAGACGTTCCAGCTCGCCTACACCCCCGAGGCCCTCATCGACGGCGTGCTCGACGGGTTCAAGGAGGTCGACTTCGGCCCGTTGGAGGGCACGACGCCCACCCCGGGGCAGCTGGCCGAGTTCCGCGACCGCTGGCTTGCCGGCAGGCCGTACGCTGCGGGTATCGAGAGCTGCGAGCATGCGCGCGAGCGCGCGTTCGGGGCGATGCGCGACCTCGTGGCGCGCATGGAGGCCGTCGGGGCGCGCAGCGCGACGGTGGTGACCCACTCCTACCTGATGCGCGCCGCCCTCACGCGGCTTGCGGGGCTCTCGCCCGACCACTGGTTCGACTTCGACCTGCCCAACGGCATGGGCTACGTGCTCGACGTGGTGTCCGAGCCGTTCGCGGCGGGGGAGTCGGGCCTGGCATGGGCCGTGCCGTTCGGCCCCGCCCCGCGCGACCGCCGGCCGGTGCTCGAAGGGCCCGTGCGCGGGGACGGGGAGCGCTAGCGCGGCGGGGTGCGGTGCACGCTGCGGGCGGGGCGCGCCGCGGCACGTGGAGGGACGACGAAGAGGGGGCATGCCGAGCATGGAGGTCACGGTCATCGGGCGGTGGGGCGGCTGCTGCCGAGCGGGGGAGGCCTGTTCGGGCTACCTGGTTCGTTCGGGGGGAGCGTCGCTTCTGCTCGACTGCGGGTCGGGCGTGGCGGGCCGCCTGCAGCTGGCGGCGCCGCTCGCGTCGGTCGACCACGTCGTCGTGAGCCACTGGCACGCCGACCACTGCGGCGACGCGGGGGTGCTGCTGCACGGACGGCTCATCCAGACGATCGCGGGGGAGGTGCCGGCGGGGAGGCCGCTGACGTTCTACGCCCCGCCGCAGGAGCCCGACCTGGGGCGCCTGACGTGGGAGCCCTACGCGTCGTCGCAGGCGGTCGACGAGGGCTCCGAGATCTGCGTCGGCGACCTCTCCTGCACGTTCATGCGGACGCGGCACCCGGTGGCGTGCCTGGCGGCCAAGGTGCGCGACCGGGCCGGCCACACGCTGGTCTACACCGCGGACGGGGCCCTGACCGACGGGCTGGCGGCGTTCTGCACGGGTGCCGACCTCGTGGTGGCCGAATGCAGTCTCTACGCGGGCACCGACGGCAGCGCCCCGGGGCACATGAACGCCGACGACGTGGCCGAGCTCGCCCGCCGTGCGAACCCCGGGACGCTCGTGCTGAGCCACCTGCCGCTCTACGGCGACGTGGGCGAGCTGCTCGCGACGGTGCGGGCGGGCTGGGACGGCGACGTGCGGCTCGCCGGCGACATGGCGTCCTACGCGGTGGGGCCGGCCGGGGCGGGGTCCTGCGGACGGGCCGGGACGGACGGCGGCCGGGCGGACGGCGGGGAGGCGCGGTGATCCACCTCTACCATGGCGACGGCAAAGGGAAGACGACGGCGGCGTTCGGCTTGGCGCTGCGGGCCCTCGGCGCGGGGTGGCGCGTCGCGGTCGTGCAGTTCCTGAAGGACGGCGCCTCCGGCGAGGTGACCCCGCTTCGCGGCCTCGGTGCGACCGTGCTGGCCTGCACGCCGCCGGTGAGGTTCTCGTTTGCGATGGACGACGCCGAGCGCGCCGCCTCGCGCCGCGAGCACGACGCGAACCTCGCGCAGGCGCTCGGGCTGGTCGGCGCCGAGGCCGGGGACGGCCGCCTGCGGCTCGGAACGCCCGGTGCGGTCGAGGCGCCTGGCGCGGGCGGGATGACCGAGGCGCCCGGATGCCTGCTCGTGCTCGACGAGGTGCTCGACGCCCACGCCGCCGGCCTGCTCGACGAGGGCCTGCTGCGCGCTGCGCTCTCCTGGGGCGCCGGCGAAGAAGGAGGCGCCGATGAGGGCGAGGGCGGCCTCTCCCCGTGCGAGCCCACCGCGCCGGCGCGCGAGCTCGTCCTCACCGGCCACAGTGTCCCCGATTTCGTGCGGGACGCCGCCGACTACATCACATGCATGCGGGCCGGGCGCCATCCCTACGGCAAGGGCGTCGCCGCGCGGCGCGGGGTGGAATACTAGACGGATGCCTGCCGGCTTACCGGGCCGGGGCCACGTGGGCGCGCGGTGCCGGAGCCCCCGCGCCGGAGGTGCCCTGGGCCGGGCGCGCGCCGGTTGTGGGGTGCTCCCGGTTTCGGGACGCCTGCACCTGAAAAGTCCTCGATGCGTGCAAAACCGCCCCGAGTGAACGGCCATACCACGGCGTTCGAAGGTGGAATGGCATCAAAATGGAGGATGGTATTCCATATCGGAAGCTCAATCTTCCATTTATGATTCAACCTGCCCCGAAAAACGTCGAACCGCCGTTCACTCGAAGGGCTTTTGCACACATCGGGCGAAAACGAGGTGCTGGCCCGCATCGACTGGCCGCCCGCTCCGCCTGCCGACCCCTACCGCGCCAACTCCGCCGCGATGCGCGCGAGCGCCTCGATGCCGGCGTCGACCTCGTCTTCGGTGTTGAACGGCGAAAAGCTGAACCGCACGGCCCCCTGGCGCTCGGTGCCCAGGGCGCGGTGCATGAGCGGGGCGCAGTGGGCGCCGGGGCGCGTGCAGATGCCGAAGGCCCGCGCGAGCAGGTCGCTCACCGTCGCGGAGTCGGCGTCGCCCACGTTGAGCGCCACGATGCCCCCGCGCGCCGCGGCGTCCCGGCGGCCGTAGACGCGCACGCCGGGCAGGCCGCGGACC
>DBEYOB010000193.1:0-3453 GCA_048173955.1 Coriobacteriales bacterium | reverse complement strand
GGCTCGCCGTCCCCCGCGATGCCCAGCGCCGGCTGCTCGACGACCGCGGGCCCGGCGGGGCCCTCGTCGTCCTCGTCGTCGCGCGGCGCCGTCCAGCGGACCGCGGCAAGCGCGCCGCGCACCGTCGAGACGTCCGCCATCAGGCGCGCCGCGACGTACTCGACGTACTCGTCGGCCAGCGGCGTGCCCTTGATGGGCCCCATCGCCTGGACGACGTCCGCCAGGGCGAGCGCGCGCTGCTCGGGGGTCGCCGCGTCGAAGCGGTCGAGGTGGCGGTCGACGACGAAGCGCACGAGCGGCACCGCTTCGGCGATGCGCGCGCGCAGCGCGTCCGGGCCGTCGGAGGCGAGATACTCCGCGGGGTCCTTGCCGTCGGGCAGGACGACGCAGTACATGCCCGCCGTCGTGAGCCCGACGAACTGCATGGCGCGCTCGGCCGCCTTGAGGCCCGCCTCGTCGCCGTCGAACAGGCACACGATCCTGCCGCGCGACAGGCGCTCCCCCATCGCCGTCAGGAAGCGCGAGAGGATCTTGACATGGCGTGGCCGGAACGCCGTACCCAGCGGCGCGACGACGTTCTCCATGCCCGCCTCGTGGCTCGCGATGACGTCGGTGTAGCCCTCCATCACCACCGCCTCCATCTGGGCGGTGATGTGGCTCTTGGCGACGTCGAGGGCGAACAGGTTGGAGCCCTTGTGGAAGATGGGGGTCTCTGAGGTGTTGACGTACTTGCCCTTCTGCGGGTCGTCCTTCAGGAACACCCGGCCTCCCAGGCCGATGGCCCTCCCGCGCTCGTCGCGGATGGGGAAGATCACGCGGTTGTAGAAGCGGTCCTGGAGCGTCCCCGCGTCGCGGCGCACGGCGAGGTTGGCGTCGACCATCTCGCGGGCGGTGTAGCCCTTCGACGCGAGCCAGCGCACCAGGGAGCCGCCGCCCGGCGCGTAGCCGAGGTTCCAGCGGTCGGCGACCGGCGTGCCGAACCCGCGCCCCGCGAAGTAGGCGCGGGCCGCGTCGGCCCCCGCCGAGCGGACCCGGGTCAGCTGCATGTGGTAGAAGGAGACGGCCTCCTCCATGGCCTCGTAGAGGCGCTTGCGCCGGGGGGCGCCGGGGTCGCGGCGACGCGTCTCCCCGCCGTCGGACAGCTCGATGCCCGCGCGCTCGGCGAGCATGCGCACCGCCTCGGGAAACTCGAGGTGGTCGCGCTCCATGACGTAGTCGAAGCAGTCGCCGCCCTTGCCGCAGCTGAAGCACTTCCAGAACCCCCGGTCGGGGATCACGTGGAACGAGGGCGACTTCTCGTGGTGGAACGGGCAGCAGCCCCACAGGTCGCGGCCGCGCTGTCGCAGGGGCACCGTCTCGCTCACCAGGGCAACCAGATCGGTCGCCTCGCGCACCTTCTGCTTCTCCTCGGCCGTGAACATGGCGCCTCCCTGCGCGTGCGGACTACAGCTTGAACCCCGTCTCCCCCAGATGCCCGGCGACCCAGGCGATGTTGCCCTCCACGGTCGCGATCAGCTCGTCGAGCGTGGGGAAGCTCTGCTGGCCGCGCAGGCGCTCCACGAACGCGACCGCCACCTCCCTGCCGTAGAGGTCGCCCGCAAAGCCGAGCAGGTTCGCCTCGATGGAGCCGCAGCGCGCCTCGCCGGCGAACGTGCGCGGGACCCCGACGTTGACCGCCGCCGGCCAGACGGTGTCCCCCACGAGCACCAGGCAGGCGTAGACCCCCTCGGCGGGGACGACGTAGGGGTAGTCCAGGGCGACGTTGGCCGTCGGGAACCCGAAGTCGCGCCCCTTCTGCCTGCCCTGCTCCACCGTGCCGCGCACGAAGTGGGGCCGGCACAGGAGGTGGGCCGCCCCGGCGCAGTCGCCCTCCTCGATCAGCAGGCGCCTGATGCGCGTCGCCGACACCGGGGAGCTCTCGTTGCACAGCAGGTCGTACCCGAAGACCTCGCACTTCGCCTTGCGGTGCCGGCGCCCCAGCGCGCGCAGCTCCGCGACGTTGCCCGCGTTGCCCGCACCCAGGCGGAAGTCGCTGCCCACGTGGATGGCGCGCGGCACGAACACCGGGGAGACGACGTCGCGCAGGAACACCTCGGTCGTCTTCGCGGCGAGCTCGCGGGTGAACGGCACGCTCATGACGTAGTCGGCGCCGAAGCCGCGCAGGTACGCGAGGCGGTCGCCGTTGTTCAGGAGCTTCCGGACGCGCTCGCACGGCAGGAAGAGCTCGTCGGGGTCGGGGTCGAACGTCATGATGACGCTCGGGAGGCCGCGGCGGCGCGCGTCGGCGACCGTGGCGGAGAACAGGAAGCGGTGGCCCCGGTGGACGCCGTCGAACGCCCCGATCGTGCACACCGCGTCGCCGACGAAGGGAACCTCCCCCTCGGACAGGTCGATGAGGCGCGAGCGGCCCGGCGCCTCGAAGGGCGAGCGGTGGACGGGGGCCGTATCGGGGTCTATGTCGCGGAGGAACGCGCGGCGCGCGAGTTCGCGAACAGAGCGGTTCATCAGAGGTTCCCTCCCTGAGACGTCATGCTATCGACACGCCCGACACACCGTCGGGGAACACCGCCTGCGGGGCCAGCGCGGCGCCCTGGCGGCGGGCGACCGCGAACAGCGAGCCGCCCCGCACAAGCGCGACCGGGCCGCCCTCCCCCACGCCGCGCGCGCATCCGCCGTCGGTCCGGGCGACCGAGAGGCGCCTGCCCTGGCGGACGTCGGCGAGGTCGCCCTCGGTCAGGCGCACCGCGGGAAAGCCGAGGACGCGCAGCGGGTCGAGCGGGCGCAGGCCGTCCGCGCCGAGGCGCTCGACCTCATCGAGGGCCATGCAGTCCGCAAGCGCCACCGCGCCGCTCGCCGTCCTGCGGAGCATGCCGACATGGCAGGCGCTCCCCAGGGCGCGCCCCAGGTCGCGGGCCAGGGCGCGGACGTAGGTCCCCTTCGACACGGCGAGCGCGACGTCCCACCACGGGTTGCCCTCCCCGTCGGCCCCCGTCGCGCACAGCTGCGCGCCCAGGACGCGTATCGGCCGGGCGGCGAGGTCGAGGCCGGCGCCCTTGCGCGCGGCGTCGTAGGCGCGCACGCCGCCGACCTGGACGGCGCTGTAGGCGGGCGGCACCTGCTCGGTCATGGAGAGCAGTATACCCATCTGCCCCGCCGCCCACACCTCGTCGAGCGCCCGCTCCGGGGCGGGCGCGCTGCGTCGGGGCGCACCCTCCGCGTCGTCGGTCTCGGTCTCGCTGCCGAACGAGAAGCGCGCGAGGTAGCGCTTGTCCTCCGCGGTCGCGAAGGACATGAGGCGGGTCGCGGGGCCGATGCCGACCACCATGACGCCGCTCGCCAGGGGGTCGAGCGTGCCGGCGTGCCCGACGCGGCGCTCCCCCACGGCGCGCCTGACGCGCGCGACCACGTCGTGCGAGGTCATGCCGACCGGCTTGTCCACGCCCAGCAGCAGGC
>DBEYOB010000192.1:0-19733 GCA_048173955.1 Coriobacteriales bacterium | reverse complement strand
CCCTTCCGCCGCCGTCGCGTCGGGCGCGCTCGCGCTGGCGGGGGTCGGCCTTTTCGCCCTGCTCGCGTCCCTGTCGGGCACCGACACGCTCGATGCGGCGTCGTCTTCGCCGCGGACCCTGTTCGTCGCGGCGGTCTCCGGTGCGGCCATGGGCTCGGGCGCCGCCCTGCTCGCCATGGCGTGGGCCGAGGTGCTTTCGCGCCTCGACGCGGTCGTGCTCGTCCACGCCGCCGCCGGCGCCGTCGCGGTCGCCGGCGCATGGTGCGCCGGTTTCCGGCTGGTGGGGGAGTTTGCGCCCGCCTGCGCGGTTCTGGCGTCCGAGGCGCTTGCCGCGGGCGGCGCCCTCTTCTTCGCCGTGCGCTTCTCCGGCGCCCGCGGCGGACGGGTCTGTCCGGGCGCCCGTCCCGAGGGGGAGCCGTGCGACGGGGGAGCCTCCTTCCCCGAGGGCCTGCTGTGCGCCCTGTCGGACGGAGGGCCCCTCGTCGCCGCGATGGGCGAGCCCCGGGTGCGCGATCTGTACCGCATGCTGTGGATCCCCCTGGTCGGCGTGCTGTTCTGCGCGTTCATCGCCGGTCTCACCTGGGATCCCGTCGCCGCGTACGAGGGCGAGATGCGGTCGTCCATCAACGACGCGCTGAGCATTGCCGCCGGCGCCGCCGCGGCGGCGATCGCGCTCGCGCTGTGCGCGCGGGCAGAGAGCGACTCTCGTGTCCTCGGCCTGCTCAGCCGCGCCGTCCAGCAGGTCGCGCTCGTCGTCGTGCTCGTGGTCCCCGCCCTGCAGCAGGCGTCGGTCGAGGGTTGGGCCCTCACCGCGTTCGAGGCGGCCTCCGTCGGGGGCTTCGCGCTGCTGACCGCCATCGCCCTCGTCGGGCTCGTCTCGGCGGCGCGCTGCACGGGGCTGCCGGCGGGCGCCGCCCTCGGCGGCCTGCTCGCCGCGATCGCGGCGGCGATGTGCGCCGGCATGTTCGCCATCGACGCGTGGGGCACCTCCGGCAGAACCGTGTGCCTGGTGCTCGAGGCGCTGTTCCTCGCGGCGATCGCCGTCTCGTACGCCCTGCGCGCCCACGGCGCGGGCGGGTCCGCCCCGACCCCGCCCCATCCGGCGCCGCAGGCCGCCGAGGGCCGCGTCGGGGTCGAGGGGCGCTGCGCGGACCTCGCCGGACAGGCGGCGCTTTCCCCGCGCGAGGCCGAGGTCCTCTCCTATCTGGGCCGCGGCCACGGTTCTGCCTTCATCGCCGAGGAGCTGGGCATCTCGGAGAACACCGTGCGCACCCACGTCCGCCACATCTACGAGAAGGTGGGCGTGGCGTCGCGCGAGGAGCTGCTCGCCCTCGTCAACGAGTAGCGGCGCGCCGCCCGCGCCGCGTTCCATGCGACCGTTGAAGAAATGTGCATTTCCAGCCATCCAAATTCCATGCTTTGCCGTGCTGCACTTGCGCGCCGGTTGGATATAGAATATATGTGTCTGTCAGTCCGGCCTTGATGGGGCCGCGTTCTACCGACGCCTCGGCGTCAGAGGGGCACCCGGCCTGGGTGCCATGGAAAGGGGTTCACCATGCAGGAGTTTGGGAACAGGATCGGTTGGGCGCGCGGCGGCCTCATCGTGAGCGCCGTTCTGCTCGCCGTCATGGGCGTTCTGTGCTTCGTCGCCCATGGCATCATGCCCGAGGCCATGCACACGCCCGTGCTGCCCGAGGGCTACACGTGGCCCGTCGGCGAGATCATCGGCGCCGTGGTGATGGCCATCGTGGGCATCTGCCAGCTCGCCGCCTACAACATGGCCGGCGGCTCGAAGAACCTTTCGGGCTGGCTCGTGCTCAACGGCATCATGTCGCTGGTGTGCTGCGTCGCCGCCATCATCGACCCGTTCGTCGGCACCTTCTCGTTCGAGTGGGTCGTCGCCGTCTTCATCGCCTTCGTCGGCATCGCCGCCTTCCTGGGCGCCGTGACCGGCGGCCGTACGAGCGGCTACAGCGGCTGGGTCATCGAGATGCTCCTCGGTCTCGTTTTGGTCGTGCTCGCCATCGCGGTCGTCTTCAACTCCGCCTGGGCCATCACCATGGCCGGCGTCGCGTTCTTCGTGTACGCCGTCATCACCATCATGGTCCCCTTCATGGGCAACAGCATCAAGCTGGCCGCCTAAAGCAGGGCAGCGGGTCTGTGCGCGAAGGCCGTTCGCCGCGTGTGCGGCGGACGGCCTTTTTGTGTGCGGGGCGCGGCCGCCCGTGCGCCGCGCGCCGTTCGGGTACATAGCGGTCGAGAGCAAGACGGTTTCGGTTGCGTGCGCGCGTGCGCGCCGCCTTCGAGGGGAGTGGTTCGGGTATGGAGAGTCGGACGGGGACGGCGACCGCCTCGATGGTGGTCGGCATCGTCGCGGTGGCGGGCGAGTGGCTGTCCTTCATCCCGTGGTTCGTAGGGCTCGTGCTGGGCATCGTCGCGATCTGCCTGGCGGCGAACGGCCTCAAGGCATGCCCCGACGGCCAGCCTGGCCACGGGATGGCCGTGGCGGGTCTGGTGCTGGGCATCGTCGCGGTCGGGCTCACGGGCGTCTTCGCGCTGTGCATGTGCGTCGGTCTGCCGCTCGGCCTCGCCGGGTTCGCCGCGCTGCTGTAGGCCGGCTGCGGAACGGCGCCCATGCTCCCGACCGTCGACATCTTCGGCCGCACCGTCGGCACGTACGGAATCTGCGCGGCGGCGGGGTTCTTGTGCATGCTGCTGTGCGTCGCGCTGCTCGCCCGCCGGCGCGGCATGAACCCCGACCTGACCGTCGTGGCCGCCCTGGTGGGCTTCGCCGGCGCCGCGGTCGGCGCGGTCCTCCTGTACGGGGCGACCAACATCCCCGCCATGGTGCAGACCTTCGCCGACTGGCGTGCGGGGGCCTATGCCACGCCCGGCGCGTTCGTCGCCGCGCTGGCCGCGTGCTTTTCGGGATTCGTCTTCTACGGCGGGCTGATCGGGGGGTTGGTTGCCTGCTGCGCCTACGCGCGCCGGCAGGGCTGGGACGTGCCCGAGGTCCTCGACGTCTTCGCGGTCGCCGTCCCCCTGTTCCACGTCTTCGGGCGGGTAGGCTGCTTTCTGGGGGGATGCTGCTACGGCGTCGAGGCCGAATGGGGTTTCGTCTACACCGACGCGCCGGTGGCGTCCTCCAACGGCGTGCGGCGCGTGCCCATCCAGCTCATCGAGGCGGCGTGCAACGCCGTCTTGTTCGGCGTCCTGCTCTTTCTCTTTCTCCGGGGACGTGTGCGCGGGGGCCTTGTCGGCGTCTACGGTCTCGGATACGCTGCCGTGCGCTTCGTGGACGAGTTCTGGCGGGGGGACGCCTACCGGGGGATATGGGGGCCGCTTTCCACGTCCCAGTGGATCAGCATCGCCGTCGCCGTTGCGGCGGCGTGCTACCTGGTCGCCCTGCGTCGGCGGAGGCGTGGGCGCGGCTGCGCGGCGGAGTGAGTGCCGTCTTTATCAATAATTGCAAAATGATTCGAAAGTTCTATACGATTACCGACTTGCATTCGGTGGCCCGATTTGCTAGCGCGCATCCAAGAGCGACATGGTGGAGTACTCTGTAAGATAAAAAACTCCATAAAGTTTGCATAACGTCGCATTTAACCCCACTGCCGCGGTGTCAAGGGCCATTTTCGACTTTAAGAGAAATTCAAGGGGTATGTCCCGCGCTGGTCAATGGTACAATACGGTCCAACATATGGTTGGGCTGCTATGCCGCCGGGGGAGGGCGGCGCTGGGTTGGTCTACGACACAATCCCATAGTTGGCTGATATCCAAACCGGGCCGGTGGAGCCACAGAGGAGTTCGTGGATGGACGAACACTTGAAGAAGGTGCTGGTCGTTTATTCGACCTTATCGGGGTGCACGACGACGATTGCCAAGCGCATAGGGGTTGACCTGATCGCATACGACGCCCGTCCCCTCGTGGCGAGCGTCGAGGAGATGCCGAACATAGACGTCGACGTCGACGCCGTGGTGTTCGGCAGCGGGATGAGGATGGGCAAGTTCCACAAGGACGCGCGCGAGTGGCTGATGGCCAACGTCGACGTGTTCTCGCAGATGCCGACGGCGTTCTTCTCGGTCGGCCTGCGTCCTGCCACGCCGCAGTCCAACAGCCTCGCTCAGGCGGAGCACGACCTCGACGCGGCGGTCTCGTCGCTGGGCAGTGCCCTGCACCCGGTGGGGTCGGTTGTTTTGCCCGGCTGGAAGCGTAGCGAGGGCTTCAACACGATGGAGCGCCTTGCCCTGCGCGTGTACCCGCTCGAAGACGGGGATTACCGCGACTGGGATAAGGTGGACGCATGGGTGCGCGAGGTTGCCCCGGTGCTGCTGGGCAACGGTCCGCGGTGGGGGAACATTGTTCAATGAAGCGCACGACCGTGGTGAGCGCCGCAGGGAGGGAAAACGCTGTCGAGGACGGCGCACCCGAGCGCGGCGACCTTAAGATCTTCTTCGGCTATGCGCCCTGCGCGGGTGCGTCCGACGCCATGCTCGACGAGGCCCAGGGGCTTATGGCGAGCGGTCTGGACGTGCTGGTGGCGGACGGCCTCTCGCACACGACGCGGGAGCGGCGCTTCGACCTCGACCAGGCGCTCGCCCGCCGGCCCGACGTCGTGGTGCTGCCCGACCTGGCCCGGCCAAATCCCGAAGGCTCGCGCAACAGGACGCGCTACCAGGACGCCGAGGAGCTTCTGCGCGCCGGCGTCGACGTGTACGCGACGCTGCGCGTCGGCGACCTGCAGAACGAGCAGGATCGCGTGCGCGCGCTCGGGGTCGACCTGCCCCCCGAGCCGGTGCCCGACTACCTGCTGTACGGCGCGCGCCAGCTCGAGTTCGTCGACATCGACCCAGAGGAGCTCGTCGCGCGCGCCCGCACCGCGGGGCGGGACGTGCCCGAAGGGGCGCTCAACGAGCTGCGCGTGCTTGCCCTGCGCTGCGTGAGCGACTATGCGTCGGCCGCCGGACGTCCCGACGGGCGGCGCGCGGAGGCGGTCGAGGGCGCCGCGGCGGCCACGGGGTGCACGGTCGCGCTCGTCGACCCCGGGTGCAGCCCGGGTCGCGTCCTGCTCGAGGCGGGGCGCGTCGCGTCGTTCTCGCATACCGAGGTCGAGGTGGTCTGCATACGCCGCGAGCGGCGTGCGGGTAGCGCCCGCGCTCTGAGGGACGACGCCTCCTACGCCGAGCTCGAGAGCCAGGTCGAGGCGATGGGCATGGAGCTCACCACGCTCTACGGCGACGACGCGGTGGAGACGCTGCGCGACTACCTGCGCGCGCAGGGGGCCGCCGACATCGTGCTCGCCCGTCGCAGGCTCCCGCTCGCCCGCCGCCTGCTCGCCCCCTTCCAGGCCCCCTTCGCGGAGCGCCTGGTGGCGGGCCTGTCGGGTGTCGGCATCCACCTGGTCGCCGACGACGGGGGCGTCGGCCCCGTCAGGGCGGGCCGCGGGCTGTTCGCCGGTTCCGAGCTGCGCGGCCGCGACGTCGCGATTGCAGTCGGGTCGTGCGCGGCGGCCTTCGCGATCGCGCGCGTCCTGCAGGCGTTCGGGTTCGGCGAGGCGACGCCGTACCTGGTCTACCTCGGATCGTTCATCGTCGTGGCGCTCGCGACCCACGCCTACGTCCCCACGCTGATCGCCATCGTGCTGGGATGCCTCGCCCAGGACTACTTCTTCATCCGGTCCTACCTCGACCTTGCGATCGACCACCGCGCGAGCCTTTTGCTCTTCATCGCGTTCATCGTCGTGTCGCTGGGGACGTCGCTGGCGGTGGTCGGCGTCGGCCGCGCCCGCCGCAACGCGGACGAGCGCGAGCGGCGCACCCAGGCGCTCTTCGACCTGAACAGGAACCTCGTGGTCACGCACGGCCCCAGCGAGACGGTCGACATCGCGCTCGATTCGACGACGCGCCTGTTCGGCCGCTCGACCGCCCTGTACGTCCGCGACCCCTTTGACCGCGTGCCCGCCGGGTCGCGCGAGCGCCGCGGCCCCGCGGTGCGGCCCGTCGAGGGGGACCTGCCCGCCGAGGTGTTCGAGAAGCTGACCGAGCAGGCGGTGGCCCACTGGGTGTTCGCCAACGGCGAACCCGCCGGCAGCGGGACCGACACCCACAGCGCGTCGGACGTGCTGTATCTCCCCCTTGCGTCGGAGGAGGGCGTCGAAGGCGTGCTCGCGGTCTCGGAGCGCCGCCGGCTCACCCTGGCTGAGCGCAGCTTCCTCGACCTGGTGGCGAACCAGGTCTCGTTCGCCCTCGAGCGCCAGTCGCTCGCCTACAAGCACCGCGGCGACCTGCAGCTGATGCGGGCGAGCGCGATACGCAGCGAGTTCGTCGAGGGGCTGGTCGCCTCGGCGCGCACGGTGAGCGAGATGCTCCATGTGCTTGCGGACGCGCTGCTCGCGGTTCCCGAGGACGACCGCGCCTACCGCGAGGCGCTGGTGCGCGCGATCGGCGACGAGTCGGCGCGCGGCCGTCTGATGGCCGACCGCATGCGGGCCGTGCTCGACGAGCCGCTCGAGGCCGTGTGCGACATCCGCGCGGTCGTCGCGCGCGCCGTCGACGAGGTGCGCGAGGGCCTGTCGGGCAAGCTGATCGAGCTGGAGCCGGGCGAGGCGGTCGCGCCCGTCGTTGCCGACAGCGCGCTGCTCGGGTTCGCCACGCGGCTGATCCTCGAGGCGGCAACGGGCCACGTCGGCAAGCGGGGGATCGTCCAGGTGAGCGTCGCGTCCTATCCCGACCGCATCAGCGTCGTCGTCGCCGACGACCGGCCGGCCGAGCAGGGGGCGTCGCACGCCGCGGCGTTCGACCTGGGCCATTCCGTTGCGGGCGGCGAGAGCCTGGTCTACGACGAGGAGCGCGCCCGCGCCGTGCGGGAGGTGCTGCTCGACCGCGCCAAGGTCGTCGCCTCCGACCAGCAGGACCTCCTCGCCGCGCTCTGCCGCGCCATGCGCATCCCCGAGAGCGCCGCGCGGTCCGACGGGGACCGCGACGGGGCGCTCAACCGCCAGCGCATCCTGCGCCTCGACCGGCTGGAATACGGCCTTTATATGGCGGCGCTTATGGTCAGGGCGCATGGGGGTACCATCAAGCAGCGCTACCGTCTCGGTGGCGGGGCCGTGGTGACCTTTGCCGTCCCACGCAACTAGAGGAGGCGCGAGCATGAGCATGAACCCGCAGGCTGAAGATTTCGAGCGCCTTGCCATACGCTGGGCCGACACGCCCCAGGCGACCAGGGACTATCCGAGCATGATCGCCGCCATCACGGCGTTTCCCGAGCTTTACGCCAAGAACCGCGACGCGCTGCCCCAGAACGACGCCGACCGCGCCTTCGCGCTGGTGACGAGGGCGTGCACGCTGCTCGACCGCTATGTGGTGATGGCGGAGTCGGACCAGGCCGCGGCGAAGTTCGCCGACGAGGCTGCCTCCCTGATCGACGAGGCGCTCAAGCTCGACCCCGTCTGCTACGACGCGGTCCGCATCCACCGCTACCTTGCGCGGCCGACCCGCGACGAGATGGTCGCCTTCCTCTCCGACGGTGCGGACGAGGTGTACGAGATGTGCCGTTCGGTCTCGCGCGACAACGGGATCGAGCCGCCGCAGGGGCGCCTGTCGATGTCGGTGTACATGCGACCCTATCTGCGCTGGCTGTTCGACCTTGCGAACGAGCAGCTGGGCTGCGGTCGCTATGGGCGTTCGCTCGAGGTGTGCGGCCGACTCCTCGAGCTCGATGCGGCCGACGTGGTCGGCGCGCGCCACATCGCCGCTTTCGACTATGCGAAGCTCGAGGACGCCGAGGGGCTCGCCGCCCTGATCGGCCGCTTCCCCGACGACGCGGACAACGCCTGGTTCCTGCTCGCGCGCTGCTTCATGGCGTACAAGCAGCGCCGGCTCGACGACGCGGCGGCGATCCTGCACGGCGTCGTGCGCAGGTTCCCGCGCGCGGGGTGCACCCTCAGCTATCAGGACGAGCTCCCCGCCGGCGTGTTCGGCCATCTCGAGTTCGCGCCCGGCAGCGAGGACGAGCTCTACGTCGCGTTGAGCGAGGGCGCCGTCATCCTGGACGAGAACTGTGGCGACTACCTGAGCCCCCTGTCCGACTGGGTGGTGCGCGACCCGGTCGTCGCGGCGGCGCGGGCGGCGGAGGAGGCGCGCATGGGCGGCGCCGGATCGGGCGGTGCAGCGGAACCCTTCCGCCAGTCTCCCTCCGCGGGTGGCGAGCGCCGCGCACCCGCTGCCCCTTCGGGACTCGCGGGGGATGCCGACGGCGGGGAGGGCGCCCTGCAAGAGCTGCTCGGCGGCACCGGGGGGTTCGACGACATCACCTGCATCGAGGAGCTTCTCGACGTTCTCGACGCCGGTTCGGCGTCGGGCACCGCGGCCCCCGGGTCCTCCGGCGCGCCCGGATCCCCCGCAGGCCCCGACTCTCCCGCAGACCCTGACGCCTCGACCGCACAAGGACGCTGACATGCTCGTCTCATCAGAACTGACCAGCCGCCTCCTCAAAAAGGCGGTCCATGCCGACCCGGCGCTCGCCAACGACGCCCAGCGCCTCTCCGAGCTCTCCCGACGCGCCATGCGCTCGCCCGAGACGCTCGTCTCCGACGATGAGGACCGCGCCTTCCTCATGCTCGACCGGGTCGTCCAACGGGCCCGCCAGGAGATCGACGACGAGCTCGACGCCCTGTACTACGAGTCCGAGGCGGAGGGTGCCTCCGGTGCCCCGCGGCGCCCCGAGAACCGCATGCCCAAGACCCGCGCCCTGCTCGAGCGCTGTCTGGCGCTCGACGGGCGCTGCTACGACGCGCGCACGCTCGACACCCTGGTGCGCTGCGAGACCTCCGACGGCGCGATCGCCGAGCTCGACCGCCTCGAACCCGAGGCGCGGGCATGGTGCACCGAGCGCTCGAATCTGTACGACGGACCGGTCGCCGACCCGTGGGACGCGGTCTTTCTGCGCCCCTGGCTGCGGATCAAGGCCCGGGCGATCGACTTGCTGGTCCAGGCGTCGTGCTACCGCGAGGCGCGCAGGCGCTGCGAGGAGATGCTCGCCTTCGCGCCGACCGACGGCCAGGGGATACGCCACACGCTCGCCCTCGTCTGCGCGCGGCTCGAGGACGAGGAGGGTCTGGGGAGGCTCGACTCCTCCTACGGGCACGAGGGAAGCTGCTGGATGCACGTCGCGCGATCGGTTTTGCTGTACAAGCTCGGGCGCATGGACGCCGCGCGCAGGGCGGTTTGCGGCCTCGCGGAGCTGTGCCCCGGCGCGGCGTACTACCTCGCCAACCCGTCCTACGTCCCTCCCTACCTGCCCGACCGCCCGCTCTACACGCCCGGCAGCGAGCAGGAGTCGCTCCTTGCGACCTACGAGGCCGACTTCCTCGTGGTCGACACGCCCGAGTTTGTCACCTGGGCGCTCTCGATAGGCAGGTTCCGCGAGGCCGCGCAGGCGTTCGGGCGCACGCACGGGGAGTACTGACGCGCCGCGTCGCGCGATTCGCGTTCTTTTCAGCGAACCGTGCGCCGCTTGCTGCGAATACATGATATTGTACGGTTTTGTTGCGTTGGCCTTGCCGCCCGATGGGTATCCGATAGGGGATGCACCGCGGCGCAGGCCGCTCGGAAACTTGGATGGGAGATCAACCTATGGCAAGCAAGCTCGTGAAGGTCCACTACAAGGGCACGCTCGACGACGGCACGGTGTTCGACAGCAGCGAGGGCCGCGACCCCATCTCGTTCGTCGAGGGCTCTCACCAGGTCATCCCCGGCTTCGAGAACGCGGTCGCCGGCATGCAGCCGGGCGACAAGGTGTCCATCCACCTCGAGCCCGCCGAGGCGTACGGCGAGCGCGACGAGCGCCTCGTCCAGGCCATTCCGGTCGACAGCGTGCCCAACGCCGACAAGCTGCCGGTCGGCAAGACCGTGTACTTCCGCAACCCGGCCGGCTACCCCATGCCCGCCCTCGTGCAGAAGATCGAGGACGGCAAGGTGTACCTCGACTTCAACCACAACCTCGCCGGCAAGGCGCTCAACTTCGACCTCGAACTCGTGTCGCGCGAGGATGCGCCCGAGTCCACCTGCGGTGACTGCGCGAGCTGCGGCGGTTCGTGCTCGGGCTGCCACTAAGGCTTGGCGTCGCGGCGGATTGCTGCGAGCTTGCTGCGCCCCTGCGTCCGTGCCGGTTGGCACGTTTGATGTTTGAGCGCACGGGGGCGCGGGATACGACCGACATCGCACGGAAACGGGGAAGGGGCCGGCCGGCCCCTTCCCCGTTCTTTATGCGCCTGCAGCCTGCACGAGGGTATGCCAGGCTGCGCGACGCCGCATGAGAGGGACCTGCATGCGCGAGCATTGCAATGGCCGCGTGACGCAAATGGCGACGGGCCGTTACCTTTTTCCCCGCTGTGCAAGATTTTTGGCCGTCGAAGCGCCCCATAAGTCGTATGTTACGGGACCGCTGTTCGGCGCAACGGCGGCAGCCATGAGAAAGCCCAGGTACTTTATTTCTATTCTGATCAATAACCAACAATCATTCTTGTAAAGATTCGCACAACGCCAAAAAAAGTCGATCAACATGGCGTCAACTGTCACTCGAGGAGGTGCCAGCCATTACGCTGCGGCGCAGGGTGCCATCCGGTGCGCCACCCAGCGCGCCGCGGTGTCGCATGACAGGGGCGGAGACGCCGTTGCCGGCATCCCCGCCCCTGTTCTCGTCTCGCTGTTCTCACCCTGCTTCCGGTGACGGCGCGTCGCCGCCGCGCGGCGCGGGCCGCCCCTATCGCATCTTGCGCAGCGCCCGCTTGACCGCGATGCGGGTCCCCGCGTCCTCGAAGGCGTGCGCCAGGCGCCACAGCGTGTCGGCGTCGGTGTCGATGAGGTGTAGGTGCAGCGCACGGCGCCCTTTGTCCGACAGGGTCTCCAGGTCGCCCTTGCTCTGCGCGACCTCGAGCTCGCCGAGGCTGTAGTTCTCGCCGGGCACCGGCAGGTCGTACACCTCGTTGCCCGAGAGGATCAGGAACAGGCCTGTGTCCTCGCCGCCCTTTTGCAGCTGGCCGGTCGAGTGCAGGTAGCGCGGCCCGATCTCGAGCGAGACGGGTACCTCGAGGTGGCGCGCCAGCGTGTGGCGGATGACCTCCATGGGTCCGCGGCGCTCGCCGGTGAAGGGGAGGAAGGCGTTGACGCTGACCCAGTTGTCGGGCTGCACGAGGTGCATGAACGCGTCGATGACCGTGTCGACCGAATGCATCTGCGTCAGGTCGATGACGCCCGTCTCGTCGGCGAAGGCGTCCGAGTACTCGGCCACGACCCACGGCTCCTCGAGGCGATGGGTGCGGTCGGGCAGCTTGCCGGCGAGCACGTGCTTGGTGTTGGTCTTGGCCGCCTGGACGTCGGGCTGGTTGAACGGGGGCACCTTCATGAGCCACCCCATGAACGACACGGCGTACTCCCACAGCACGAAGTGGCGCCCGATGTCCATGGGGTCTTCGAGCAGGTAGGAGCGCTGCGGCACGAGCGGCGACAGCATCGACGCCTCGCGGTCGAACGTCGAGTCGGGGTTGGTGTGGTAGACGACCACGGGATGCATCGGCTGGTGGTGGTTGAGCAGGTTGACGTCGATCTCGATGTGGGGGACGACGCCGTGGCCGTCCTTGCCGAGGCTTTCGGCGATGAGCTGCTCCATCCACAGGCCGAAGACGCGCCCCGGCTGCGGCGAGATGTAGGTGAAGCAGTTGGCGGACTGGGGCGAGAGGTTCTTCACCAGGAAGTTCGCCAGCTGTACGGCGGGGTTGTTGGGCTTGTCCTGCGCGCACATGCGCTCCATCTCGGCGGCGCGGCGGACCATGTCGCCGATGTCGAGGCCGCACAGGGCGGCCGGGACCAGGCCGAACACCGACAGTGCGGAGAAGCGCCCGCCCACCGTGGCCTCGCCCAGAAAGACGCCGCGGAACCCGCGGTCGTGGGCGAGCTGCTCGAGCTCGCTGCCGGGGTCGGTGATGGCGACGAAGTGCCGGCCGGCCTCCTGCTCGCCGAGCTGTTCGACGACGTCGGCCCATATGACCTTGTAGAGCGACAGCGTCTCGACCGTGCCGCCCGACTTGCTGCTCACGATGAACAGCGCATGGGCGTAGTCGACGCCGTGAAGGATCTGGCGGACGTAGACGGGGGAGAGCGAGTCGAGCGTCGAGAAGCGCCCGTCGGGATGGTAGGCGGCGCACAGCTTCGTGATGGTCATGGGGGCCTGCGAGCTGCCTCCCTCGCCGAGCAGTCCGACGTAGGTGATGCCGTCGTCGAGGGCTTCGCGCGCGAACGCCTCGATCTCCTCGATCGGGGTGGGCGGGTTGGAGGCGAGGTCGGTCCAGCCCATGTAGTCGCGGGCGCTTTCGAACGCGACGTCGCTGAAGTCGAAGAGCGTCGCATCCTTGGCGTGGGTGCGCGAGGGCACCTTGCCGGCGACGAGGAGCTCGGCCGGGGAGGCCTTGCAGGCAGTCGGTTTGGTTTCCAACGGAACCTCGATTCTCAGGGATCCTGCCCGCCCCGCCGCGCACGGCGACCGTCCCCGCGCGGAAGGGCGGGCGCACCGGGCGGCGCGGTCCATCCGCGCGGTGCGCCAACGAGGGGCATCGACGTGCGATGCGCCGTATGGACAGAAGTCTAAACAAACGACCCCATAAGGCAACCGCGACGGTCAAACCGACGCGGTTGAGGGCACAAACGCTTCAAATTGTCGGGCGGGGTGCCCTGCGGCGCGTCAGCAGATGCGGGGTAGCTGCTCGCCCACGAGCATGTCGAGGATGCGCGCCGAGCCGAACGGGGTGCGCAGCAGGACGCGGTGCGCATCGGGCCGGGACGGCTCGCGCACCTCCCCGATGATCGCCGCGTCGGCTCCGTAGCGGTCGGCGCGCATGGCGGCCAGGGCGGCGTCCGCCTCGTCTGCGGGGACGACGGCGACGATCTTGCCCTCGTTGGCGACTTGGAAGACGTCGTAGCCGAGCAGCTCGCAGGCGCCGCGCACCTCGTCGCGCACGGGGACGAGCGCCTCGTCGACCACGATTTCGACCCCGCTCGCCTCGGCGAACTCGTTCAGGGTGCTCGCCAGGCCCCCGCGCGTGGGGTCGCGGAAGGCGCGCGCGTGCGGCGCCGCCGCGAGGACGGAGGCGATCATGCGGTTGAGCGGTGCGGCGTCGGTCTCCACCGTCGTCTGGAAGGCGATGCCCTCGCGCTGCGAGACGATCGCGATGCCGTGGTCGCCCATCGTGCCGCTCACGAGCACCTTGTCGCCGGGCCGGCAGTTGCGCCCGCTGAGCTCGATGCCCGCAGGCACCAGGCCCACGCCGGCCGTGTTGATGAAGACCCCGTCGGCGTGCCCGCGCTCGACGACCTTGGTGTCGCCGGTCACGATGGAGACGCCCGCCTCGGCCGCGGTCTCGGCCATGGTGCGGACGATCTCGCGGAGCCGGTCGAGCGGGTAGCCCTCCTCGAGCACAAAGCCGCAGGAGAGGTATTTGACCTCGGCGCCCGACGTCGCGACGTCGTTGACGGTCCCGCACACGGCGAGGCGCCCGATGTTGCCGCCCGGGAAGAACTGGGGGGTCACGACGAACGAGTCGGTGCTCATGGCGATGCGGGAGCCGCCCAGGGGGACGACGCCCGCATCGTCGCCGGGAAGGGCCGCCTCGTCGGCGAACTCCTCGAGGAACAGCTCGTCGATGAGGCGCTTCATCATGGCCCCGCCCGAGCCGTGTCCCAGGCGAACCTCGGTGTCCTTCACGTTGTACCTCCTATGCGCGATAGCGCCAGTATGCGGCGCAGCTTCCCTCGCTCGAGACCATGCAGGGGCCCACGGGGTTCTCCGGCGTGCAGGCGCGGTCGAACAGGGGGCAGCCGGTGGGGGCGATGATGCCGCGCAGGACGTCGCCGCAGCGGCACCCCGGCGTCTCCCGCACGGGCTCGACCTCGGGCTCGAAGGCGCGCAGGGCGTCGTGGCCGGCGTAGGCCTCGCGGATCGCGAGACCGCTCGCGGGGATGGGTCCCAGCCCCCGCCACACGGCGTCGCACGGCTCGAACACCTCGTCGATCACGGCCTGCGCCGCACGGTTCCCCTCGTCGTGCACGCCGCGGCCGTACGCGTTCTCGATGGCGGGCTCGCCGCGGTCGATCATGGCGGCGAGACGCGCGATGCCGTTCAGGATGTCGACCGGCTCAAACCCCGTGACGACGCCCGGCAGGCCGTACCTCTCGACGAGGAACCGGTAGGGTTCCAGGCCGGTGACGGTCGAGACGTGCCCGGGAAGGATGAACCCGTCGACGCGGGTCTGCGGGTCGCTGGCGATGGCGTCGAGCGCGCAGGCGGTGTTCTTGTGGGCCGAGAAGACGTAGTAGTTCGCCAGCCCCTCCTCCTGCGCCATCTGGATGCTGGAGCCGACCACGGGCGTCGTCGTCTCGAAGCCGACCCCGATGAAGATGACGGGGCGCGAGGGGTTGTCGCGGGCGATCTGGAGGGCGTCGAGGGGGGAGTAGACGACGCGCACGTCCGCCCCCGCGGCGCTCTCCGCGCCCAGCGTCGTGCTGCTGCCGGGCACGCGGACCATGTCGCCGAAGGTGGCGACGATGGCGTCGGGCACGCGCGCCATGGCGATGGCGGTGTCGATGTCGTGGTTGCTGGTGACGCACACCGGGCAGCCGGGCCCCGAGAGGAGTCTGAGCCCCTCCGGCATCGCGGAGCGCAGGCCGTAGCGGCCGATGCTCACCGTGTGGGTCCCGCAGACCTCCATCAGGTTCATGCGCCTGCCCGCGCACAGGCGTTCGATGGCGTCCAGCAGCTCCCGGGCGAGCGCCGGGTCGCGAAACGAGGAAAGGTCCACGCCCGCCTCCCGTCTAGCGCCCGTCCGCGGCGGGTGCCGCGGACGCCGCGGCAAGCTCGCCCGCGAACTCGTCGCCGAACAGGTTGGGCAGCTCGGCGAGCAGGCGCAGCGTCTCGTGGGCGTCCTGCTCCTCGACGCGCTGGATGGCGAAGCCCGCGTGCACGAGCACGTAGTCGCCGACCTGCGCGTCGGGTGTCAGACGCAGCGAGCAGCTGCGCTGGACGCCCATGACGCTCACCTGGGCGATGCCGCCCTCGTCGATGGAGACGATCTGCGAAGGTACCGCAAGGCACATGGTCATCGTTCCTTTCTCAAGATGGCGCGCCGGGGGACGGGGCGCGCCGGCGTGGCGGCGCCGGGCGTCATGCGGACGGCGCCGGGGAGCCCTGCCGGGCGAGCCGGGCGCGCGCCACCGCCGCCTGGCCGTACGAGATCCCGCCGTCGTTGAGGGGCAGGGAGCCGGGCACGAGGACGCGCATCCCGGCGTGGGCGAGGACGAGCGCCACGCGCTGGAGGACGAGACGGTTCGCGAAGACGCCCCCGCCCAGGGCGACCGTCGAGAGCCCGGAGGCGTGGGCGACGCCGATCGCCGCACGGGCGATCCCGTCGGCGAACCCCTCGTGGAAGCGGCGCGCGACGACGGAAGGTTCGACGCCCTCCGCGATGTCGTCCATGACGGAGCGGACCATCTCGGTCTGGTCGAGGATGAGCGACTCGTCGTCGGCCGCCGGGTTCTCCCCGGGGCGTGCGGGGCGCAGTCCCAGCAGGTAGCGCTGCGCCTCCCCCTCGCCGCCGTCGTCCTCGGGCGCGCGGGTCGCGGCCGCTTCGAGCAGGCAGGCGGGTTCGCCCTCGTAGCCGGCCACCTCGACGAGGCCCAGCAGCGCCGCCACGGCGTCGAAGAGCCTGCCGGCCGAGCCGCAGGGCGGGCAGTTGAGGCCGCGCAGCATCATCTGGCGGACCACCGGGCCCTCGACGCCCATGCCGTCGAGCAGGCGGCGGGCGGGCTCGGAATCCTCGAGGCCGCACAGGTGCAGAAGGCCGAGCGCGTTGCGCGCCGGCTTGCGCACGGCCGCCGCGCCGCCCGGCAGGGGCCAGTAGGCGAGATGGGCGGCGCGGACGAAGTCCGCCTGGTCGCAGACGAGCACCTCGCATCCCCACAGCGCGCCGTCGGTGCCGTAGCCCGTCCCGTCGAGCGCGACGCCGACGACCTTGCCCCACTCGTTCGCCTCGGCGAGCGTCGCAGCGATGTGGGCGTGGTGGTGCTGGACCTCGACGAGCGGCGTCCCGTCGGCCTCGGAGCGCTCGCGCGCCCACTTCGAGCTCAGATACTCGGGGTGGAGGTCGCAGGCGAGGACGTCGGGGTTCAGGCCGAACAGGGAGCGGTAGCGGTCGAGCGCCTCGAGCCAGGCGGCGAACGCCTCGGCGTTCTCGAGGTCGCCGATATGCTGCGAGACGAACGCCTGGTCGGCGCGGGACATGCAGAACGTCGCCTTCTGCTCGGGGCCGCAGGCGAGCACGCAGGGCAGCTCGCGCCCCTCGGCCTGCGGCGGGAGGGGCAGGCGCGCGGGCGTCGGGGCGATGCCGCGCGCGCGGCGCACCGTCTGCGCCTGCGTCCCCACCACGCGCACCACGGAGTCGTCGTAGCGCGACCTGATGGGCCGGTTGTTGCCGAGCCAGGCGTCCGCGACGTCGATGAGGCGCGACACCGCGATCTGGTCGTCGCAGATGACGGGCTCGTCGGAGAGGTTGCCGCTCGTCATGACGAGCGGCACGCCGGCGGCGCGCAGCAGGAGATGCTGGAGGGGCGTGTAGGGGAGCATGGCCCCGAGTTCGGGAAGGTCGCCGGCCACGGAGGGGGCGATGCGCAGGTGGGCGGGCACCTCGTCGTCGGGGCGCCGGCGCAGGAGCACGATGGGCCGGCGCGGGCTGACGATCTGGGCGCGTTCGGCGTCGCTCACCTCGACGACTTTGCGCATCTCGTCGAAGCGGCCGAACATGACCGCGAGCGGCTTGGTGGGACGGGCCTTGCGCGCGCGCAGGCGGCGCACGGCCGCCTCGTCGGTCGCGTTGCAGGCGAGGTGGAAGCCGCCCAGGCCCTTGACCGCGACGATGCCGCCCTCGCGGAGCAGCCGCGCCGCCCGCTCGACGATGTCGTCGCTCGACGCCAGGTCGCGCCCCCACAGCACGTGGCCCACGTCGTCCGCCGTGCGCCACGAGAGGTGCGGCCCGCACGCGAAGCAGGCGTCGGGCTGGGCGTGGAAGCGCCGGTCGGCGGGGTCGGCGTATTCGCGGGCGCAGTCCGGGCACATCGCAAACGCCGCCATCGAGGTGTTCGCGCGGTCGTAGGGCAGCGCGTCGATGATGGTGAAGCGCGGGCCGCAGTTCGTGCAGTTGATGAACGGGTAGTGGTAGCGCCGGTTCTCCGGGTCGAACAGCTCGGCCAGGCACTCGTCGCACGTCGCGATGTCGGGGGAGACCAGCGTCGAGCGCTCGGTGTCCCCGTCGCTCTCGACGATGCGGAAGTCGCTCCCGGCGACCAGGCCCGAGACCCGGGTGGAAGCGGCGGGGCCGGCCGGCTCCAGGTGCTCGTCGGACATGCGGTCGACGTGCACCGTGTCGACGCGGGCGGCCGCCGGCTGCTGGGTCGACAGGGTCAGGACGAACGAGTCGAGAGCCGCCTGCTCGCCCTTGGCCTCGATGTGGACGCCGTCGGCGGCGTTGCGCACCCAGCCGGCGAGGCCGAGCGAGGTCGCGCACCTCCAGACGAACGGGCGGTAGCCGACGCCTTGGACGATTCCGGTGATGTGGATGTGTACGCGCGGCACGCTAGGCCTCCAAACGGTCTTCGGTCGCCGCCACCGTGAGCTTGCCGTAGAGGATGCCCTTGATGCCCAGCAGGCAGTTGGCAAGCTCGTTGACCTTGCATGCCCTGCCCTTGACGGCGATGACCTCGAGGCAGCTTCGATGGTCGAGGTGGACGTGCATCGACGAGACGACCTCGTCGGGATAGTTGTGCTCGACCTCGTCGATCTTGCGCGTCAGGTCGGGGGTGTGGTGGTCGTAGATGACGGTGATCGACCCGACGATGTTGGCCGCGGGGTCCTGCAGCCCGTCGTCGACGAGCGCGTCGCGGATGAGGTTGCGGATGGCCTCGGAGCGGTTCACGAGAAGACCGCGCCGCGAGGTGTACTCGTCGAACTCGTCCAGCAGCTTCGCGGGGATCGCGATGCTGAAGCGCACCAGGTCGCTTGCCATGGGTCTCCAATCGTCGTCAACGCAAAAAGCGCGCCCGCGGCCCCGCGGGGAGCGAGGTGCGGGCGCGCGGGTCGTCCCGCGCCGGGCGCGCTGCGGCGGCTGTCCCGCCGCACGCCGGTCGGCGGGGCGCTACACCAGCTTGACGGCGACGTCGTTCTGCTCGGCGTCGTCCTTCTCGAGAAGGTCGCCCGCCTCGTCGAGCGCGGAGCGGACCTCGTCGAGCATGCCCTGGATCTTGCGGAGCTGTTCCGCCGTGCGCCCCATCTGCCCGTCGACGGCGAGGTGGTAGCTGCGGTGGGTCCAGCGGCGCACGAGGGCGACGGTTTCGTCGATCTGCTCGATGGTGGCGGAGAGCTGGTTGGTGTTGACTCCGTTGGTGCACATGGCGCGCGTTCCTTTCCCGCCCTTAGGCGAGGTGGCGGTCGATTGTGGCGAGCAGGCGCGACTTGGGCTGGGCGCCGATGAGGGTCTCGACGCCCTGGCCGCCCTTGAACAGGATGAGCGTCGGGACGCTCTGCACGCCGAAGCGGCTGGCGAGGTCGGGCGCCTGGTCGATGTCGCACTTGCAGACCTTGAGCTTGCCGGCGCGCTCTTCGGCGATGGCGTCGACGGTGGGGCTCAGGGCGCGGCAGGGGCCGCACCAGGTGGCGAAGAAGTCGACGAGGACCGGGGTGTCGGCCCGAACGACTTCCTGCTCGAAGTTCTGGGAGGTGACGGCGATGGCTGAGCTCATGGCGGTGTCCTTTCCACGTTGCGGTGTGGTGGCCGTAGCGTAACACGATTTTGCGATTTTTACATGATTCGTGTGAACGGGGTGCAATCGTACACGTCGGCCACATATGCCCCGCACTCCTCGGGTCGGCGGGGGCGGCCCGGCGATCGGGCTGCTGACGGCACTATACCCACCAATTGACTATGATTTGCAGAACCTCGACGGACGCCGCCCGCGGCGCGGGGCCGTCGCAACCTCTCCACAAGTTGTGCGCGGCGGCGGGGGAGCGCCCCTGCTACCATGGGGCAGCGCGGGCGAACCGATGCGTGCGATGGGAAGGCGCGCGGGAAGGGGTGTGGTCCATGCGCGACGTGGCTGCCGACGGGTCGACGGGCGGATGCGGGATGGGCGAGCGGGCCGTGATGCAACTATATTATGAGCGCACCGTCGAGGAGCTCGAGGGTCTCGCCGGGCGCGGCTTCGCGGTGTCCGGCCACGTGTTCGCGCCGGTGCTCTTTGCGAAGGGCGAGCTCAACGCATCGGAACGGGCGGGGGGAGCCCTGCTCGGGGGCGAGGACGGCCGCGCGCTCGAAGCCGCGCTCGAGCGCCTGGGGTATCCGTCCGACGCTTGGGCGGCGCTTGCGACCGAGGTGCGCCCGGAAGGGGGGACCTGGGTTCCCGCGGCGCCGGAGGAGCTGTCCGAGGCGGTCGAGGTGTTCGACCCCGAGCTCGTCGTCGCCCTCGACGACCCCGCCGCCCGCGCGCTCGAAGGGGCGTGGGAGCTCCCCGCGCCGCTCGGCAGCGGCTCGGTCGCGCGCGTGCGCGGCAGGCGCGTCCTCGCGCTGGGCGGTTTCGAGGCCGCCCTCGCCGACCCGCGCGCCAAGCAGGTGATGTGGGCGCGCCTCAAGCAGGTC
>DBEYOB010000191.1:0-40768 GCA_048173955.1 Coriobacteriales bacterium | reverse complement strand
CCGCATGCTCTGGGACATCAGAGAAAGAATGCGGATTGACAACGGTGCCGTTAGTATCAGTCAGAACGGTGCTGTCGTCAGTTAGCTCGGCAAGGTCTTCCCATGAGCCATGGCATGAAAGACAATACTGCTCGTCGACGGCGGTCTTTTTGAGACGAGTGATGCTTGCCTCTTCAACAGTGTCGACATCATCGTGCACTTTCGCCAACCCTTCTTCGTCGTTGTGACAGTCAATACAGGTTGACGATGCGTGATCTATTGCCATTGGTGGCATGGAATCAGTGTCGTCGTCATCTGGTGCAGATCCGCTAATCGATTGACTTGACTCCTCGGCCACATCTTTGGAGTCTGTTTTGCCCGTTTGACTGGAATCTCCTTCGGTCTCGGTTGCTGTTGGAAGCTTTTCCCGGGAGCCTCCGTCTAGATATTTCGCCTGCTTGCTATGGCAGTCGATGCAGTTGGAGCCAAGCGACCAGGCAGATGCCGCCGTTGTCGCATCGTCGCCGTCGGCGTATTCAGACGATGCCGCGTTGTCGAGACTGTTTGCCGCAAAAGCGGTCTCCAGTGCTACAAAGGCTGATGAAGCCAGGACGACCGAAAATAAACCGGCTATTAGGACATGCTGTGAACGGGTGTCCTTCTTCCCCAATCGCTCGGCCCTCATTGCTGCCTCGATTCTATGCATCCCATGCTTCCAGCAGAACAGCATCTTCTGCGGCAAGCTTGCCCATCATAACCGCCTCCGTGGTATTGCCCGACCCATGGTAAATTAGCCCGAAGTGGGAGCCGAGCTCTCCGGCGGCGTACAGGCGAGGAATTTCGTTGTCATTTTCGTCAATAACTCGCCCCGTGAGCGGCTTGTGACGGGGCCCACCTTGCGTATTGAGCAGCGTGGGCCACACTTCGATGGCATAGAACGGTCCGGTCTCGATTTTAACCATCGTTTCGGGGGCGCGCCCAAAGTCTTCATCTACACCCGCGTCGACAAAGCTGTTGTAGCGGGCTATCGTTTCGGTGAAAACCTGGGGATCGGTGAGTCCAATGGCTTCGGCGAGCTCCTCAAGGGTCTCTCCCTTGACGATGATTCCCGCCTCAAGTTCCTTGGAGTTGTCTTCGCTCCATTCATATAGCCCGTGCTGACCAAACCAACCCATTGCCAAGGTGTCTTGGCCACCATAGAAGTTGCCGGGACCGGCGTCGAAACGAGTTTGGTCGAAAATGGCATAAGCGGGTGCTCCGGCCCAATCGTTAATCGTATCTGTGCTATCGGCAAGGCCGAGGAACTCGGTGCCGGGAAATTGCCGAGTGTGGCCCATGCGCAAATCTTCACGATAGAAGCGATAACCGTATTTGTTGACGAGAATGACGCTGTTCTCGCTGTGCCAGTTTGTCGACGTTGTCACACGACCCATGATTTCGTCGTCCGGGAAGATACGAATGCCGTATCCCTGCCATTCGTAACACCCCATATGCCACATTTTTGCACCGGCCTTTTGGGCCATGACGAGACCGTCGCCTCGGTTATAAGGACTACCGGTGACACCGATATCCATATTGGCTTTGATGAAGTTGTCGGTCATTTCAGGATTGGCTTCGAAGCCTCCGGTTGCAAGCACGACACCTTTGCGTGCTTTTATATAGACGCTGTTGCCACTCACATCTTCTGCACGAACACCAAGCACCTCTTTGGTGATGGGATTTTGCACGAGTTCACGTCCGCGGGTTTCGTACAAGACGACTCCGCCTTCGGATTCGAAGATGGCGGCCATGGGCTCATAGAAGAATTGTCCGCCCATCGCCTGAAAACCATCTTCATCCGCCATGGAATGATGTTCCATGCCCGTTTCGGACACACCTCTCATGCTGTTATTCATGGTATCGGCCATGTCATAGAAGGCCGTGGGGTAGAAATTAAAACTTGTGCGCATGGTGTCCATGTAGTCGATGCCGAGCTCGTCAATCCAATCAATCATCCCCGATAAGGACTGGGCGAATTCTTTCAAATCTTCGATATCATCACGCTGCAGGTTAAGGTGATAGAGGAAATTTGCATATGCATCCACGTCGGTGGGGCAAATCCAGCCGCCTCCGCAGACTCCGCTGTTGCCGCCTCGCAACTCAGTGGTGGCTGCTTCGAGAACAACGACGTCGGCGCCCGCCCTGTTTGCTGCAACCGCAGCAGAGGCGCCGGCGGCACCAAATCCGACGATAACGATATCATGCTCTTCGTTCCAAGATTCGGGCATCCAATATTCGCCGGCGGCAGCTTCTTCAGCCAGGGCAGTGGACGCTATCGATCCGATGGTTGCTCCTCCGACTGCAAGGGCTCCGGCACCCTTAACGAAGCTACGCCTGTCGAGCTTTTTGATAGTGTGCGCCATGTCAGCCTCCTTGTTTCAAATACCTGACCGTAGGCGGCGTACCGCTCGGTTCCACCTTAGGCATGGTGGAGCGCTCAGCATGTTGATTCAGGCGCTTAATTACAGGGTGCTAACGCTGCACTGCCCAACCTCTCCACGGCGCTTTCGGGCAGGTGAACAGCGTTTTAAGCGCTTAAGCGTCGCGCGGGGAACGACGACGATGGTACTGTTGTCTCAGTAAGAGAAGCAGAGAGGGTGGGGCGGGTATGAATGGCAGTTCTAGACAGGAAGGCCGCTTTTTGGACATATCTGACATGTTAAAGGCAGTCGATAGAAATAGGTTTCTTGTTTTGGCGGCCGTGGGATACGGTCTTTGTAGGTGTCTCTCTGCATTTCCCTTTGCGATATACGCCACTTGGCCTGGGGCCAGCGTTGCCGGAGACGTTGGAAAGTTGGCGGGTATTGCCCTATGCTCTATGGGCGTAGCGGGTTTTTTCGCTGCGCCAATCATTGGCTCACCTGTTGCATGCAGGCATGTGTCGCCGGTTTCGGAATCGTTCTATCAATAGGGTGTCGGTTAGTTCCGATGTCGATGCACGGGTTTGTTTCTACTCTATCGGCTTTCTCAATAGGGCTTGGAACTGCGGCCATGATGCTGACATGGCTGGATATCATTTCGCGAGTATCTATGCGATCAATAGTTACGGCGATTGCCGGAGCTGAGTTCTTAAATTCCTGGTCAGCAATCTCTATGAGTTCCGCCACTGTTATGGAACCACTTGCATTCATTCTTCTATTTATAGTTACCGCTTTGCTTTTGTATTGCCATTGGGGATGGGACACATGTCTTGCGGTTGCTCCAGATCAAGTTGATAAAAAGGTTCGAGCGGGAACATGGTCTTGGCGTCTCGCCGTTTGGGTTGGAGTCTATTGCTTGGCTTATGGATTGGTTACGGAATATATGGGGTTGACCACGTCTTCCTTTTCAAACAGTTTAGGAAATCTCATTCCCTGTGCGGTAACGCTCGCTATGGCACTTTTCTTGCCGGGCAATTTCGATCTCAAGATGCTTAAGAATACAGCGTTCGTTTTTATGGTCGCAGGGCTAGTTATCGTTGGCATTGCTGGCACTCAGGGGCTTTGGGTGCAGCTTCTTGCGGGGGCGGGGGCTGCGAGCTGCCGGCTGTTTGCCTATTCCCTTGCTTGCATGAGGGCTCATGTTGCTGGTGTGTCTTCGATTCCGCTTTGCGGCGCGGTGAAGGCGATCATCGTTATTACTACGAATGCTGGACTGTTTCTCGGCACTTTGAACATGCCATTTGAGGGGACAATGCTTGTTGTCGCCCTTGCTTTGACCGTTACGCTGCTAAGTGCCTTCATGTCGCCTTTTAACGTAGACGATAAGCGCATTATCGAGCAAGCATTTCATGTTTCAAACACAGCTGATGTTGAGCGGCGGCTAGAGCTTCTTGCTCACAAAGCCAAACTTTCCGAGCGGGAAACAACAGTAATGGCGTTGATGGCTCGAGGTCTCGCTACGTCGGATATAAGCGAGCGCTTGTTTATCTCGAAGAGCGCCGTGCGTGCACATCAAAGTCGTATTTATGCGAAGTTTGGAATCCATAATCAACAAGAGCTAATCGAGAGAATACTGGAAGAAATACCTGATATCAGGCAAGGATAGAAAGCGGGCGCCCGTTCCAATCGACCGAACGGGCGCCCGAAGCGGATTTCAGACTGCTCGACGCGTTAGCGCCCGAAATCGGATAGGGCGCTCAGGGCGGCGGTGTATCCAAAGGTGGCGCCTCGGTGCAGGTTGCCGCCGTAATACGAGGCGGAAGGACGCACGATATTGTAGTTGCCTGCCGTCTCGCCGGCTGCGTACAGCCCCGCGATGGGATTGCCGTCGGTGTCGAGGACGCGGGCGCCGTCGTCGATCACCAGGCCGCCATAGGTGTTCTTGACGTTAGGAATCGTCTCGAAAATATAGAACGGGCCCTCTTCGAGCGGGATGAGGGAGCTTGCATCCTTCCCGAAGTCCTCGTCGACGCCGGCACGACAGAACTCGTTGTACCGGGCAATCTCTTCGGCGACGGTCTGCGGATCGAGCCCAGCCTTCTTGGCGGCCTCTTCGATTGTCTCGCCCTTAAAGACGACCTTGCCCTCTGTGGCCAGGCGCTCAAGCTCCTCGTTGTTGCTGTCGGTCACATAGGTCGCATAGTTGCCGTAGTACAGAATGTCTCCACTTGCCAGCAGGTTCGAGTCGGCGACGCAATAGACGGTGTTGCGATCGGTGGTGAAGTAGGCGTGGGCTGTGTCGGTGCCTTCGGCCCAGAAGCGGACGCCGTCGGTGTTGAGCCAGACCATGCCGGTCGTGTTGTGCTTGACTTCACGCATCACAGGCATGCCGTTGCCCTCGTACATGGGAAGCGTGCCGCCGTCGGTGCGGCAGAAGTCCATGTCGTGCAGCGTTGCGCCCACGGCAAGGGCGGCGTCGAACATGTTGCCGATCGACGTTGCGCCGCCCGAGCGTGCCCAGCGCGTGTAAAGTTCGGAGAGCATCTCTTCGTTGGCGCAGTATCCGCCGCAGGCGAGAATGGTGGCAGGGGCGCGGAACTCCCCGCCGTCTTCGGTTTTGACGCCCACGACGGCGCCGTTTTCGTCCGTCAGCAGTTCGGTTGCCTTTGCGTTGAGGAGATAGGCCATCTGTCCCCGGTCGACAAAGTCCTGAAGGCTTGCGGAAGTCCCCTCGAAGATGCTCAGGCCGCGGCTTTCCGACGAGATGAGGTAGGCGGCGAAGTAGTCGACGTTCTCGGTGGAGTTGCCGGCCGACGCTGCCGAGGCATGTGCGCCGACCCCTTCGCCGATGGGGCCGCCCTCAAGCCACTCGGCACCGTACTTGGTCAGCATGTCCAGAGCAGGTCCGCTGTTGTAGGCGGCGGTGTAGGAGAGATCGGCGCGGAACGTCGACTCGTCGCCGTCGAGGAACAACTCGTAAAAACGGTCGGGGTCGGTTTCATAGCCGAACTGCGGGAGCGTTGTGCCGCCGGCCGCCGCAATGTAGCCGCCGCTGTACATGGTAGAGCCGCCGAAATATTTATTGTACTCGAGAACAAGAACCTTGGCGCCTTGGTCGGCACAGGTGAGCGCGGCAGTCAGGCCTGCAATGCCGGCCCCGACCACGATGACGTCCGGTTCAAACTCGGCGATGTCGACGGCGGAGTTCACCGGCGCGGGAGTGGTCGCGTCGGCGTCGAACATGCCCTTTGCCGCACCGGCTTCCGCGAGCGCCTGACGGATGGCGTCCTTCATCGTCGTCGTGGAGATCGTGGCGCCCGTGATGCTGTCGACGTTGACCGTCTGATGTTCGACTACGTTGGCGGCAATCGTTTCCTGGGCGCGCTGTCCCATATACTGGGACTCGTGGGTTTCCGTGATGCGGACGTCGACAATCGCGTCTTCGGAGACGTCGACCTCGATGGTATAGGGGCCGTAGCAGCCTTCCGTCGTCACGGCATAGGTTCCTGGGGTCATCGGAGCGGTGCCATTGGAAGAGCCTTGGTCTTCAGAGGGTTCTTCGGCGCGCGCGGCGCCGTTTCCCAAGGCGGCAAGGGCGGCGAGACTGGCGCCAGCAACAAACGAACGGCGGCTTAGACTGTCGACGGGGTGGGGGGCGGTGTCGAACATGGGGTGTGCTCCTTTCCGGTTGGCGCGCACGTTATACTGCCGATGCTGTATGGGGCGTGCGCCTTTTGGGCTTGCAACGGTTTCATCATGCGCGTTGTGCCGCGCTGCGCATCGGGCGCAGTGGGAGTGTAGGCTGCGTCAGGGGTGCTATCATCCAGTTTGCCCGATGCAGTAAGGAGGGATGACGGAGTGTCAAGACAACGCAAAGCCGCTCTTGCCGCACTTGGCGCTCTCGTGCTCGTCGGAGTCTGGGTCGACATAACCGGCTATCTCGATGTGTTCGCGCAACCGCTTGCCACCGGTCAAGCCGAAGAAGTCTCGCATTATGCATGCTATGCGGGGCGCATTGCCGCCGCACTGGTGCTCTTATTGTTCCCGGGCCGTATCGACCTCTCAATCGGAAAGACGCTCCCCCTCGTGCTCGGCTGCATGATGGGGGGTACGGTGCTCTATTCGTTTGGTTTTTACCAGACGCTGCTCGACCCGCTGGCCGTATCGGCTCTTGGCGCCGTGCTTGTTGGAATCGGGCATATCGGGGTTGTTTCCGTCATTTACGCCTATGTGCTCCGCTCCTGCCCGGAACGTGATGCCCTGCTTGTGATGGTGGCGTCTCAGGTGGTAGAACGCCTTTTCGTCGAATTGCTCGAGCTGCTGGTTCCCAACGGCGTGCTTATCGGCGTGATGTATGCGCTGCCGATTGCGGCGGCCGGGACGCTGCTTGCCTCCGACCGGATGTTCGTGCGGTATCGATTACCCAAGACCGGGGAAGACACCAGGTCAAAAGGCGCTGCCGAGCGACGCTATTATGCAGCGCTGTGCGTCATGGCGGGTGTCGCCCTCGTGGCGTGTGGCGCCATGGGAACGGCCGGCATCTGGGGAAACGCAGGCGAGGGGCAGTATGTTGGCGGCGCCCCCTCCCTCGTATGGGCGTTGGTGGAATGCCTGCTCGTGGTGCTGTGCTGTCGAGTGACGTTTGTGTCCGGACTTGGCAAACCTCTGGCCCTCAGATACCAAAGCTCCCTGCTCGTGCTGATTACCGGATTTGCTCTGGCGTCCGCCCAGCCCATGCTCTCTATATTGCCCGACGGTCTGGTCGACGTGCTGCTGGTGGTTGTCGAGAACTATGCGCACGTTCTCTTCTGGGTGATTGCGTTCGACGCGGCGCGGTCGTCTGTTTGGCCGGTGTACCGTGTATTTGGCCTGGGAAATCTGTCGTGCGCCATGGCGGGTCTCATGTGGAGTGTTTTTCTCGAACATCAGATTGTGATGGCAGAATCGGCGGTGTTTGTCGTGTTCTATCTGCTGCTGATTGCCTGCGTGGTGTATCCCCAGGTTTTTAATAGGGCGAGCCTGAGGTCTTCGAGCGACGAAAACGCCATCAACGCGTTTGCCCTTGAAGGGGAGGAGCGTTTAACTGCGGGTGTCAACGGAGCGGCGCTGCAGCATGCCCTCGAGCAGCGGTGCGCTTGGGTTGCCCGGCAGCACGGCCTCTCGGCGAGAGAGGGCGAGGTGCTTGTGCTGCTCGTCAAAGGTCTGACTCGGCAGGGCATCTGCAACGAGCTCCATCTTTCCGAGGGGACGGTCAAAACGCATCTGGCCCACATCTACGAGAAGCTCGGCATCCATTCCCAGGCAGAGTTGCTCGAGATAGCGTACGATGTCGGCGATAGGGCGCGCTAGTCGTGAATGTTTTTGCCGACGCGCGGCCAACTGGACAGCGCCGTCGGGTACAAGAAAGCATAACGTTGCTGCGATAGGGCGGAGGTTGGCACATGGCCGGGTTTCACGCGAAGGACAGCGCGGTGCGCACCGCCGTTCCCGCGACGCCGGCCGAGAGGGCCTGTGGCGCCCGTGCGTCCGAAGCTGCCGCCACGCATAACTTTGCCGTCTCGAACGACATCTCCTGCATCGAGCCCCCTGCCGAGCGCTTTGTCGGCAAAAACGACTGGTGGGCGTATGCACTTGCCGTCGGCGGTATCGGCGTGTGCTTCGTACTGCTCGTCTTGGTGGGCGCCCCGAAGCTGTTTGCCCTTGCCTGCCTGGCGGTCCCCGTGTTCTTTGCGGTTCCCCCGTTTGCCCGGAACTGGGTCGATCTGTACGGCGATCGCTTCGTCATCGCGTTCGGCTTCCGGAACTTGGTGGTGCGCATAGCGGACGTTGCCGATGCCGAGGAGGTGCGGCGGCGCATGGGCGCCCCCACGGCGAACGCCAATGCGTGCGTTCGCATCGCGCTGCGCGATTCTGCCACCGTCCAAACCAACCTGCCCAACGTCGCGCCGCCGACGGGCGAGCTGTTCGTGGCGCTGTACGACAACGCGCGCTTCATCGAAGAGCTGGCCGAGCGCCAGGAGCGGCTCAAGCATTTCTGCTGACGGGTTCCGCGACCGGGGCTTCGGCGCCTCGACCGAGATTCGGCGCCCCGACTGGGCGTTGCCGCTGCGACCGGGGTTTCGCCGCTGATAATTGACTCTATGTAAATACGATTGCCCTGCCGCGACCAGCGGTTTGCAACCTCCAGGTAGCCTCGAATCGGCCAAAATGAAGCCGCAAGGTGGTGGGATGGCGGCTTCGCTACCGCTAGCCTGATGGTGTCGGGGCGCCGTGTTTGCCCAGTGCGCTTCCGCGCCTGTCCGGTGCGCCCTGCACGCGCCGCTGCGGCGCCGCACCGTCGCACGCGGGTGTTTCCGCCATCCCTTCGACCAGAGACCGAGGAGCCACCATGAGTTTTCGCGACAACCTCCAGCACCTGCGCGCCGCCAAGGGTATGACCCAGGAGCAGCTCGCCATGCTGCTCGGCGTGAGCCGCCAGGCGGTGACGAAGTGGGAGTCCGAGCGCGCCTATCCCGAGATGGACAAGCTGCTCAAGATGTGTCAGATCTTCGAGTGCACGCTCGACGAGCTCGTCCAGGGCGATCTGACCCAGCGCCCCGCCGGCCCCGCTGCGGCGAGCGTTCCCGCCGGGCCCGCGCAGGACGTCTGCGGCTACGACGAGCACCAGCGCATGATGGCATGGAAGGTGCCCACGGGTATCGCGTGCATCTTGCTGGGCATCGCGATCGGCCTGTTTTTCGAGGGAGCGCTGCCGCTTGCGTCGTGGAACGGCAAAGACGGCCTGTTCACCCTCATCGTGCTCGTCGGCGTCCTTGCGGGCCTTGCGTTTTTCGTCCCGGCGGGCATGGCGCACGCCGCGTTCGTGAAGGCGCATCCGTTCATCGAGGACTTCTACACCGAGGACGACCGGGCGGGCGCCCGCAAGGCGTTCTCCGGCGGGCTCATCGCCGGCGTCGCGTTCATCATCGCCGGCATCGGCTGCCTGCTCATGCTCGAGAAATCGGCGGAGAACGTGGGGCTGTTCTTCCTGCTGTTCTTCATCGCCCTCGGTGTTTGGAACATCACACACTACGGTATGCTCCTCGGCCGCGTGAACATCGCCGAGTACAACAAGAGCGCCGCCGAGGACCTCGAGGTCGAGGACATCGTGAACGCCCAGCTCGACGACGCGCGCCGCGAGGCGCTGCTAAACAGCCGCGCCCAGAGCCAGCGCGTCGGTGCGGTGTGCGGCGCGATCATGATTCTGGCAACCATCGTGGCGCTGATCCTGCTATTCGCGCCGGTCCTGACCTCGCCCGACCCCGACAACTTCGAGCCGCTCGGCACCTCGGCCGCGTGGTTCTGGCTCGCCTGGGTCGTGGGCGGCCTGCTCTGCGGCATCGTGAGCGTGCTCATGAACGCGTTCGGGAAGCGGGGGTAGGCAGCGGCGGCGCCTCGCGGGCAATTCGGTCTCACGTCCCGCTTTCCGGCCGGACGCGCCCCTCCGTCAGTTCGTCCCCCTGAACCCCTTGCCGATGATTTCGGAGCTGTTCACGATCGTGATGAACGCACCGGGCTCGATGCGCCGCACGAACAGGCGCAGCCGCATCGCCTCGCGCCGGGTGAGCACGCTCATCAGGATGGTGACGGGCCGCCCCGTGTAGGCGCCGATGCCGTGCGTGATGGTGGCGGAGCGGTTGAGCTCGCGCACGATGAACTCCTCGACGAGGTCGGGATGCGTGCAGATGACCGTGCACACCTTGCGCAGGTGCAGGCTCTCGATGGCGGTGTCGACCACCATAGTCTTGGCGAACAGGCCAAGCACGCAGTAGAGCCCGACGCGCGGCCCGTACAGAAACGCCGCGATGAGGACGATGCCGATGTCCACCACGAGCAGCGCGCGCCCGATCTGCAGGCTCGAGTGCTTTTTGAGGATGAGGGCCACGATGTCGGTGCCGCCGGTCGAGGCGCCGATGTCGAACACCAGCGCGCTGCCGATGGCGGGCAGCAGCACCGCGAAGCACAGGTCGAGCCACATGTCGCCGGTGGGCGACTGGGTCGAGGGGTAGATCAGCTCGACGAGCGACGTGTAGCCCGACAGCGCGATGGAGGCGTAGACGCTCCAGCCGACCACCTTGAACTCGAGGAAGATGAGCCCGAGCACGACGAGCGCTATGTTGAGGATCCACATGAACACGCTGACCGGCAGGTTGGGGACCAGGGTGTTCAGGATGACCGACACGCCCGAGGTGCCGCCGAACGCGAAGTGGTTGGGGGTCTTGAACACCACGATGGCGATGGCGGTGAGGATGAGTCCGGCGTTGAGCAGCAGGAAGAACCGGGGAAAGCTCGGTGCCACGCTGCGCTTGCGCGAGACCTCGTCGCTGCGGCGGGCCTCGTCGGGCGTCTGGAAGCGTGCCGCCCCGCGCTCGAGGTCGGCTAAGTAGGGACAGTGGAACGAGCCGGCGGGGCAGGGGGATGCGTCGGGGCGGGTGCTGTCTTTGGTGTCGGGGGTTCCGGCGGTATCGGTGCCGCCGAGGACAGCGGATGCGCCGACGGTGCCGGGGGCGTCGGAGGAGACGGTGCCGGGGGTGCTCGTCTCCGGATCGTCGGCTCCCGTGCTGTGCGCTCCGAGACGGACGCCGTCTTGCTCGAGGCTTCCTTCCGCCTGTGCCGAGTCACCCGCTCGGTCGGAACCGCTGCCGGACCTTGCCTTGCGCCAGATGCCCTCCAGCCAGGTGCCCTCCAGCTTCATGCGTGCCAGTCTCCTCTGTCCTACGTCCCGCGCCTGCGTTGCGCCGCCGCTGTTGGATAAGGCCGCCCGAAGGATAGCGCATTGCGGGCATGGGATGGGCGAAAAAGCCTGTCGTGGCGGCGACGTGTCGCGCTTCGACGGCGGTGGGCTGCGCCGCGGTAGGGGTGGTTTTGCCGTTGCGGCAAATATGCCTTCCCGTGGCGCCTCCTGTGGCGGCGCGGCTCATCCCGTTGCGCCGGCAATCGTTCACTATCGCCTCTTTTGGCTATCAAATGTTGAGTTGACAACCAGTAGGTCCGATATTGAACGCCAGCTATTGTTCGATTCTTGTTCTGTTGGCCGCTCAGCATGGTTTTGACATGCGGCCAAGGGCCATCGGGCTACAAAGGCGCAGGTCGCATCGCTGCAGAATGCGTTTGCGGCCGAAGGTTCGTCTATGGGCGACGCGCGCCCGGCGAGCAATCCGTTCAATATCGCTCCGACTGGCTGGTGTGTCAATCTTTGATAGCAAAATCAAGCGATTTTAAACGAATCTCGGCGAGCGTTTGGTCGCTTCTCTTCTCTGCCAGCCCCGGCCGCCTCTTGCCCGCGGCCCTTCCGGTCGCACGTGCTGCCCGCGGCGTGCCCTTGCAACCCGCCGCCCGCTCCTACCAGCAGGCGATGTTGCTGTCGGTGCGGCTTTCGGTGCCGCCCACCAGCACGCCGTTGTCGAGGCGCACGATCATCTGGCCGCGCCCGAACTCGCCCGTGTCGAGCTCGACGTGCACGTCGTGGCCGAGCTCGCGCAGCTGGCGGGCAACCTCGGGGGAGAAGCGCGTCTCCACTGCGACCGTGCCGTCGCGCAGCCACTGCCAGCGCGGTGCGTCGAGCGCCTGCTGGGGGTCGAGGCCGAAGTCGACGTAGTTCATCACTGTCTGCACGTGGCCCTGCGGCTGCATGTAGGCGCCCATCACCCCGAACGGTCCCACCGGCGCCCCGTCGCGCATGAGGAACCCGGGGATGATGGTGTGGTAGGTCCGCTTGCCCGGCTCGAGGCGGTTTGCCGCGGCGGGGTCGAGCGAGAAGTCGGCGCCGCGGTTCTGCAGGGCGATGCCGGTGCCCTCCACCACCACCCCCGAGCCGAAGCCCATGTAGTTCGACTGGATGTAGGAGACCATGTTCCCCTCGCCGTCGGCGCAGCACAGGTAGACGGTCCCGCTTTTGGGAGGCAGCGCCGGCCCGTGGTCGGCGGCCTGTGAGCCGATCTCGCCGGCGCGCTGCGCGCCGTAGGCCGGGTCGAGCAGGTCGCGGTAGTCGAGCTCCATGAACTGCGGGTCGGTCACGTAGCGGAAGGCGTCGGCGAAGGCGATCTTCATGGCCTCGATCTGGCGGTGGCAGGCGAGCGGCGTCCCCAGCGCGTCGGGGGAGAAGTCGAACTCCCTGAGGATGTTGAGCGCCATGAGCGCGGCGATGCCCTGCCCGTTGGGCGGGATCTCGCATACGGTGTAGCCGCGGTAGTCGACCGAGATGGGTTCGACCCACCGGGGACGGAAGGCCGCCAGGTCCTCGTAGCGCAGGTAGCCGCCGTGGGCGCGCGAGGCGGCGTCGATGGCGCGGGCGAGATCGCCCTCGTAGAAGGAGCGCGCGTCGGTGGCGCCGATCTCCTCGAGGGTGTCGGCGTGGCGGGGGAGCGTCACGAGCTCCCCGGCGTAGGGCGCGCGGCCGTTGGGGGCGTCGGGCGTGGCGGGCGCGAAGGTGCGGAACCATTCCGCGAACACCGGGTTGTCGCGCAGCGGCTCGAAGCCCCGGTGCGCCGCCGCCCATACGCGGGCCAGGTAGGCGGCGCATGGATAGCCCTCGCGGGCATAGCGCGCCGCCGGGGTCACGTTGTCGGCGAGAGAACGCCGTCCGAACCGTCGGGTGAGTTCGGCCCACGCGCCCACGGCGCCGGGCACCGTTACCGGCGTCCAACCGCGCTTGGGCATGGTGGGGCCCGCAGGGCCGGGAACCGCATGCCCGTCGGCGACGACGCGCTCGCGCGAGATGCCCATCGGTGCCGGCCCGCTCGCGTTGAGGCCGAAGAGCCGACGGTCGGCGGCGGACCAGACCAGCGCGAACGCGTCCGACCCCAGCCCGTTTGCGGTCGGCTCGACCACGGTGAGCGCCGCCGCGGCCGCCACGGCGGCGTCGACGGCGTTGCCGCCCGCCCGCAGTGCCTCCATACCGGCCGCGGCGGCGAGCGGGTTCGAGCAGTTCACCATGCCGCGGCGCGCGAACAGGGGGTAGCGCTGCGAAGGTAAGCGCTGGCAGGCGGGGTCGAACGGGGTGTACATGGGCGGCTCCTCGACGTTGCCGGACAATCGGGCGTGCGCCCATCCTACCACGCGGCGTCGGGGCGCTGCGCGGTCTGACCCGCCGCACGGGTCGGCGGCCCGCTACAGCGCCGCCGGGAGCAGTCCCGCCGCATAGAGCGGCAGGTTGACCATCCAGTTTTCGGTATCGGCCAAAAAATGGTCAATCCCGATATCGGTATCGGCCAAAAAATGGTCAATCCCGATGTCGGTATTGACCATTTCAGTCCATGGGACCAAAGAGGGGCTGAGCCAAGGCGATCGTGTGGCCTCGCGGAACACTGCCAAAACCGAATTTACGACATGTCAACACCACTTCAACACCGGGGAACACGACGTCAATAGGCTGCCGTCGCATGCTCGCCGGCATGTCGCGCACCCCGCGGCTCCTGAAACCTCTTCAGCAAACTCCCAGCTCACAGCCTCGATATATTTTCTCGAGTTGTCTGCCGGGGCGTCGTGTCCCAACAATAGCTCCGCAAGTGCGTGCGGGCGGGATTCAACGGGACGAATCCCCGCCGCACGGGAGAAGGCCGTTCGGCAGCGAGGTGCCGGGCGGCAGGGAAGCCAGCAAAGAGAGGGGAGTTCGTCCATGAGGAGAAGCTTCGCGCTGCGGGCGTTGAGCGGTGCGCTCATCCTCGGGCTGGTCGGGGCCATCGCGGTCCCGGCGATCGCCGAGGAAGCCGCCGGCGCCGCCGCCGAGGAGGCTGCCGCCGAGGAAACCGCCGCGGTGGACACCCGCCTGGGCAACACCATCGGTTTCGGGACCGAGGGCGGCACGTCGCTCGACAACTACGCCGAGTACACCGAGAAGGTCGACTTCGGCGAGCGTCTTGAGGGCAACGCCGAGGCCAACGAGTCCAAGCGCTACACCGACGCGCTCGGGAACACCTACCAGCCCGTCCCCGACGATTCCACCGGTTGGAACATCAGCTATCTGAACGCCGACGAGCGCGGCTGCCTCTCGTGCCACAAGAGCTTCGAGGACATCGTGATGAGCCTCGACACCAAGCACAACCTCTATGGCACGGGCTATGCCGCTCAGACCACGCTCGCCAACTGCCTGGGGTGCCATCGCCATACCGAGTTCGGCCGCATCCCGCTGTCCGAATCGCTGCACGGCATCCACAACAGCAATCCGGCGTTCCAGGCTATGAACGGCAGCTGCGATTCGTGCCACTACATCTCGAGTGGTGAGACGACGCCGGGCAACAACATGTTCGAGATGTGGGACTACGCCAAGTACGACCTGTACAAGGGCATCACCGATGTCTCCGCCGACGAGGCTGCCGTCGAGGTGAGCTACGACCAGACCACGGTCTCCGAGACCGACCAGATGTTCTTCGAGTCGCTCAACAACGAGCCCGCCGAGTGGCGCACCACCACCGACCCGGCCGTGGCCGATGAGTGGATCATCAGCATCGGCGGCGAGGTCGAGAACCCCATCGAGATGAGCGTCTCCGAGCTCGTCGAGACGTTCGGCACGCAGACCCATACCATGAAGCAGGTATGCATCGCCAACGGCAACGGCGGGGCCTGGATCTTCCAGGGCGAGTTCACCGGCGTCTCGATGAAGGACGTCATCGACTACGTCAAGCCGGCCGACACGGTGACCAACCTCAAGTGCACCACCGAAGACGGCTATAACCTGGTCTCTCCGAGCTTCTATGCGGTCAACAACGAGGACTGCCTGCTCGTGACCGAGATCAACGGCGAGCCGCTGCCCGTGACCCAAGGCTATCCCCTCACGCTTATCGTCCCGCGCGGTTCGGCCGCCTCGTTCATGAAGGCTATCCAGACCATCGAGTTCGTGACGACCGAAGGCTATGAGCTGAGTACCGAGTCGAACCCCATCGTCGACCCGCACACCGGCACCTATGACGGTAAGCCCAACAGCGCCGTGCTCAACTACCCCGACGGCGTGGTGCTGCCCGCCGGCGAGACGGTGCACCTCGAAGGCTTTGCCGACGCGTTCGACGCCCCCATCACCAAGGTCGAGTACTCGCTCGACCACGGCAAGACGTGGATCACCATGGAGACGCCCGACAACGACCCGACCTGCTGGACGTACTGGCGCATGGATTTCACGCCCGAGAACCCCGGTTCGTACCTGCTCAAGATCCGCACGACGTGCACCCTGTCCGACGGCACCGAGCTTGTGAGCGGCCGCGACACCAACTTCCTGTTCACCGTAGAGTAGGGGAAGGAGACGAACATCATGAAGGATTACAAGAAGAACCTCGTGGCCGGCGGCATGGCCGCATCGTTGGCCCTGTCCGTCGCCGCCTCCGGAGCCGCCCTCGCCGACGCGCCCCAGACGGTCGAGACCGCCAACGACGCCGTGCTCGCGACCGTCGAGAACATGACGAGCTCGCTGCTCGTCAAGGCGAACGCCGCCGAGGGCACGTTCGCATTTGACCAGACCACCATCACCCCCAACACGACGATCGCCTCGACGTTCCGCCCGGCGACGGCGACGCTGTGCAGCGCCACGACCGACTTCGCCGAGGTCAACCCGCTCGAGTGGAAGCTGAGTGTGACCGGTGACGTCGACAACGAGTTCACCGCGACGGTCGACGAGCTGGCCGGCGAGGACAGCGTGCAGCAGACCATGACCTGCACCTGCGGCGGCAACCCGGCGGACGGCCGCGCCATCGTCACGGCCGACGTCAAGGGCATCCCGGTGACCTACCTGCTCGACCGCGCCCTGGCGCAGGCGGGCGTCAACACCGTCACGTTCGTCTCGTCCGACGGCACCGAGATCGCCATGCCGCTGTCCTACGTCGTCGCGCACCACGGCGTGATCTCGTACGAGGTCAACGGCGAGGACCTGTCCGCCTCCGTGGGCGGCAACAACCAGCTGTGGCTGGCGGGTGCGAGTGCCAACTACTTCGTGCGCGACATCGTCGAGGTGCGCGTGACCGAGGAGGCCGAGGTCCCGCCCGCGCCCGGCGAGGGCATGGAGTACCCCAACAGCCCCAACGTCGGCATCACCGCCTCGCAGCTGGGGTAGGCGGGGGCCATCTGATGGTCTGGCGGCCCGACGGCCCTGCCAGCAAGCGACGCCGGCCGCGGCATCCTTTTGGGTGCCGCGGCCGCACTGTTTTCCGCCTGCCGGTCGCATCATGCCGTCTGCCTGCCCTTTTGCCGCTCGTTGTATGGATGTTTGCCCTTCCGGGTTTGCAGGGAGGCGAGATTGAGCGACCCTGAACAGCGCTTGAATGCATGCCTGAATGCGCGAGAGGAACCGCAAAGGAGAGCGCTCTATGAACGAACTGTCCGACAAGCAGGTCGCCGCGATGTCCCCGGACGCCCTGGCCCCCGCGGCGATCGAGGCCAAGGCGGAGGCGGTCGCGCTCGGCAAGGTGGCGACCCCGGTCTCTCGGATGTTCGTGCTCGCCGTGTTTGCCGGCATGTTCATCGCGTTCGGCGGCGCGTTCTTCGGCATGTTCCTGGGCGACGCCACCCTGCCGTTCGGCGTGCAGCGCGTGCTGGGCGGCCTGTTGTTCTGCCTGGGCCTCGAGCTGGTGCTGTGCTGCGGCGCCGAGCTGTTCACCGGCAACGCCCTCATGGTCTGTGCCAAGCTGAGCGGCAAGATCTCCTGGGGTGCGATACTCAAGAACTGGGTCGTCGTGTGGCTGGGCAACCTGGCCGGCGGCCTGCTCGCCGCGTTCATGCTCTACATGAGCAACCTGCAGGGCATGAACGCCGGTGCGGTGGGCGACTCGTTCGTGAGCCTTGCCGCGGGCAAGGTTGCGCTCGACTGGGTGACCCTTTTGTTCAAGGCGATCCTGTGCAACGTGTTCGTGTGCCTCGCCGTGTGGATCGGCTTCGGCGCGCACACCGTGGTCGACAAGGTCGTCGGCATCCTGCTGCCCATCGCGGCGTTCGTCGCCATGGGCTTCGAGCACTGTGTGGCCAACATGTTCTTCCTGTCGATGGGCCTGGCGTGCAAGGCGGCCGGCTTCGGCGCGGGCGTGGCCAACGTCGACGCGCTGACGGTGGGCGGCATGGCCTACAACCTGGTCTTTGCGACGATCGGGAACATCATCGGCGGCGCGGTGCTGGTGGGCGTGGGCTACTGGCTGGCGTACCACAAGAAGGGGCAGGACGCCGCGGCGAAGTAGGCCGTGCGGCGAGAAGGGCAGTGTCCCGCGGGCTCTTTATCGGAGTTGCTACCGATTTTGGTACAGCTCGACGATATAGTCGATGAGGTCGTGCTCGGCGGATCCGAGCTTGAGCGTTTTGCGCCAGATTAAACGCAGGGACACGCTCGTCTGGTTGCCGTTACGGTCGGCCAGCGGTACCAGTGCGACGCAGTCGAGCGAGGTGGTCCTGCGCGCGTGCTGCTCGGGACGGATTGCAAAGACGTCGTCGTCCACGATGAGCTCCGCGCCGTCGACCGGGTTGACGTGCATGGGCAGCGTCCTGAGCTCGACGTTGCTTTCCTGATCGAGGCGTTCGAGCCGCCGGATCAGGTCCTCTCCGCCGGCGGGTATTGCGAGGCGTCCCCCCGCAAGGTCCGCAAGGGAGACATACGGTTTATTTGCGAGCGGGTTGTTCTTGCTCACCAGCACGGTCATGGGAAACACGTCCAGCAGGACGTTGTCGTAGCGCTTCTCGTCGTATTCGTCGGAGATGCCGAACTGCAGCGTGCCGTTGTCGAGCCGTTTTTGAATCTCGGCAATCCTCAGCTCGACGAACTCGAACGTGACGTTCGGGCTTGTCTGTTGCAGGGCGTAGAGCTTCGTCGGGCTCAGCGTGCCGCCGAAGTCCGTGGTGCATTCCGACGGCATGCCGAGTGCGATGGTGCGCCGCGTGCCGGTCGAAAAGTCGCGCAGGCTGTTGCCGGCGAACTCGACGCTGGAAAGCACGAGCTTTGCGCGGGACAGGAAAAACTGCCCGAACGCCGTGAGGCTGACGCCGCTTTTGGTGCGCACGAACAGCTCGGCCCCCAAAGCCTCTTCGAGGTTGGCGACGCCTTTTGAAAGCGCCTGCTGCGAGACGTAGAGGTTTTTGGCCGCCTGCGACATGCTGCCGGTTTTTGCCGTCTCGACGAAATAGCGGATCTGGTGGATTTCGAGTTCGCTCTCTGCCGCCATGGGCCCCCTTCCGAGAGTTACGTTCTCCATTGTGCCCCAATGCCGACGCAAGGGACAGCTTGACGGGCAAGTTTTTTCAGGAGAGGGCCGCGTAAGAGCCGTGCAAGGGTGGGCAATGCAAACCACCGTCATTGCAGAGGCGGCGGATGATGGATCCAGTGTTTATTGAAAAACAATAAATACATCTAGTAAAACGATATGAACCCTGCTATGCTGGAGCCAAGCTTGGCCAAGCCGGGCACTGCACGGCGAACCGATAGGGCGCTCTGCCCAACGCGATGCGCCCCTGACGCGGGGCGGCGGTCGAAGGGAGCGGGGTCTATGCACCAGCGCGAAATGTCCTATGTCCTCAGGGCGATCGACATACTGTGCCTGACGATATGCGTCGCCGCTGCCGTCGGCATCGTGCCTCACCTCGAGAGGAGCGGTCTGGCTCCGACCGGCTTCGTCTGGTCGTTTGCGGTTGGCATGCTCCCCCTGTTCGCCGTGGGGTGCGTTGCCTGGTCGGTCTTTGCCGACATCGGGCGCGGATCGTCGTTCACCGCACGCAACGCGGTGCGGCTGCGCGCGATGGGGTATCTGGCGGCGGTCGACGTGCTGCTGTGGGCGGTTGTCACGGTTGCATATGCCCTGCATGCGCAGCCCCAGAGCCTCGGGTGCATTGCGATTCCCATCGTGCTGCTCGTCTTTGCCGTGGGGCTGGCGGTGGTCGCCATCGCGCTGTCGCACCTTACGGCCGAGGCCACCCGGATCAAAGACGAGAACGATTTGGTGGTGTAGCGAGCCATGGGAGAGATCATCGTCAACCTCGACGTCATGCTCGCGAAGCGCAAGATGACCTTGACCGAGTTGAGCGAGCGCGTGGGCGTCACCATGGCGAACCTGTCCATTCTCAAGACGGGTAAGGCGAAGGCGGTGCGGTTCACCACGCTGGCGGCCATCTGCCGCGAGCTCGGCTGTCAGCCGGGCGACTTGCTGGAATACCGCGATGAGGGGGGCGGCCCCGACATAGGGTAGACTGCGCTCTTTTTAGCATTGGCTCAAGAGAATCGAGAGAGGAGCTCCCGACATGGAGCATACCGACGGTTGCGGGACGCCCGTGGCGGCGCCCCTGGGTTCGTGCGGCTCGTTTGCGGGACGCGATGCGTTTGCCCTGGCGGCAGCGGTCGTTTTGGCCGTGCTGTTCTGGTGCGTGTTCGGCTTGGACGCTGTGGCGCCGGGCGACGTGGTCCTCGCGCCTCCCGGTGTGGGGGTCGTCGTGTTCGTGGCGCTGTTCATGGGGAGCGCCGTCGCGTGCTTGGGGGCGGTTCGGACCAAGGCCGCGCTGCGCCGCGTGCCGGCGCTTCCCTGGCTCATGGCAGCGGTTGTCATGTGCGCTGTCGTGCCGGCGCTGTACGTCGATGCCGGGCTGTGGTTGCTCGACGCGCTCGTGTTCTTCGTCGTCGGCAGCGTGGCGTTTCTGCTGCTGGCCGGCGCCGCGGACGACAGTTCGGGGCATGGCGCGGGCTCCGCGGGCGCGGCCGAGGGCGCGGTGGCGACTGTGCCCGCATCCGTGTGGTGCCGGCCGCGCGGCGTCGTTGCGGCGGTCGGCTTCTTTGCCCGATCGCTGGTGCGCAGCTGGGCGAAGACCTGGCGCATGGTGTTTGCGGCGGGGCGCCCCGGTGACGGCTCGGCTTTGGCGGTGCGATCGGCCATGCTGGGAGTCGCCATAGGTGCGGTGCTGCTGCTCGAGTCGGTCGCACTGCTCTCGTCGGCGGACGAGCGGTTCGCGGACCTGGTCTCGTCTGCGCTCGCGCTGTTCGGTTTTGATGGCACGGTTTCGATTTCCGAGGGCGTGTGGCGCGTCGTGCGCGTTGCCCTCATCGCCCCGATGCTGTTCTCTCTGCTCCATGCGGTCTCCCATCAGGAGGGGGATGCGGTGCTTGGCCGTCTGCAGGGGCAGCTGGCGGCGGAGCGGCCCGCGCGCCTGGGCGCATCGACGGCTGCGGTGGCTCTGGGGATGCTCGCGATGGCGTGCCTCCTGTTCGTCGGCGTGCAGTTCTCGTACTTGTTTGGTTCCCAGGCGGACGCGATGGCACTGCACGGGGGTTATGCGTCGTACGCCCGGTCGGGATTCTTCGAGCTGTGTGCTGCGGCGGTCCTCAACTTGACGACAGTTTTCGGGCTGTTCGAACTGGGCGGGAGCCGAACGCAGCGGAACCGGCCGGTGCGCGTCCTTGCGGTTGTCATCGGCGTCTCGACCGCCGTCATGCTGGTGTCGGCGATTTGGCGGCTGGCGCTTTATGTGGAGCGCTACGGCCTGTCCTTCTCCCGCGTGCTGGCGCTGTTTGCCATCGCGTTCGTGGCGGTGTGCCTCGTGGCGGCGTGCGTGCGGGCCGCGCGCCCTCAGGCCCGCTGCTTCCAGGCCGTGTTGACGGCCGGTATCGTGCTCTGGCTCGGGTTCGCGCTCATGAACGTCAACGCCGTGGTCGCGCGTTGCAACGTCGACGGGTACCTGTCCGGCCGTATCGAGCAGATCGACGTTGGGTACCTTATGCTGAGCTCGCCCGACGCGTTGCCCGCGCTCGATGCGCTGGCGCAGGCGGATCCCGACTACGCCGAGATGGCGGCGTCGGCGCGCGAATCCTATGCCGCGGACCTCGACTTCCTGCCGTGGAGCGCGTGGAGCCTGAGCTACCTGAATGTGAGCTAATCGCGCCCGGGCATGAAACCTGGGGCTCCTTATCCCGTCAGGCTGTAGGTGAGCTCGGGGCTTCGCGCCCTGCCGTTGCGCCTGACCAGGCCCTTCTCGCACAGCGCGTTGAGCTTGCGCACCGTGGTCGCCCGCGATGCGCCGAGCCCTTCGGCAATCGCCGACGCCTTCGACGCGCCCTTGATGCTGAGCCATTCGATAATCCACTGCTGGTCGTTGTCGAGTTCGACCGTCATGGTGCCGCTTTCGACCCGTCCGCCCCTGATTGGCGGACGGCAGTGCGACGCCTCCTCGGCAAAGTCCAGGGCAGCCGCCGCTGCCGCTTCCCGTGCGGGTGGGGCGGCGGCGACACGGGCCATCTCGCAGTCGAGCCTCAGACCCCGCTTGTAGAGCGTCAGACAGAACGACGAGCCGTCGTCCCGCACGACCGGGGGAGGCATGTCCGCCTGCGCAAGGGCCTGCAGGATCTTCCCGTACCCGGTTCCCTTGTTCTCGGTGACGTAGCCGCTCTCGATGTCCTCGGCGGCGTAGGGGGTCGACTCGAGGATGGCGGCAAGGTGTTCGTTGCGCGTCGCCGAAACGCCGAAGCGGCCGAGCTGCTCGACGCTCACCCCGTCGCACAGCCCTCCCGGGTTGATAATCTCGAGGCGGTCGGGATACAGGTTCACCTGAACCGCAAAACCGCATCCCTCCGGGGAATAGTCGCGATGCACGAGTGCATTGACCAGGGCCTCCCGCACGGCATCGTCGGGATAGTCCCGCATGTCGGCCAGGCAGGCCGACCGTATCTCCGCAAGCGCCTCCGACACCATGACGGGGATGGGGCCCACGATCGACTTCAGGTTGACCGGATGTTCGCTGCCGTCCTCGGGAGCTTGCCGGTCTGTCGCGGCGAACACCGCAAGGGAGATTCCGAGCCGCGGGAAGAACTGCTGCGGGTAGACGCCCAACGCCATGAGTCCGCCGAGTGTCGGGCGGGCGGTCTCCTCGTCGAGGCCGAGCACGCGGGAGCGCAGCAGCGCCTCTTCGTCGGACAGCTGACCGAAGACGCGGGGCGCGGCCTCGCGGATTCGCACAAGGTAGCCCGCGGTCAGCTGGGTATCCAGGTCCCCGAGGACGGCCTCGGCCACAAGCCGACAATCGTAGCGCTCCCGGTGGTGCGCCGGTCCGTTTCTGCCCGCCATGTTTTGACCCCCGTTTCTCCGCCTGCCCCGAAACGCTTGTCGTAAAACTCGTACGTTTGTTCTATCATACTCACTTGCTCATGCTAGTGCAAGTAAGTGATTAAGTTATTTGCGGCAAGGTCAGGGGCTCCCCAGGGGCACGGTTTCGTTCGGTGGGGTTATGGCCGCAAGCGCCACCAATCGGTTGCATGTCATCTCGCGTTGGACGTTTGCCAGCACCGGTGCATCGTTTCCATCCGGGGTCCCTGGTATCCTGACGGCAACATCGGTCGAAGTCCTCGTTTGGCAAGCGCGGGCGATTCGCCTCACACAGGCGAAGGCGCCAGAACCGCAGGTCATCGGGGGCGTTGCCAACAGGAAGGGGATCTCATGTACGAGCCGTCGCGCCACATTGCATCGTTCTATATCGCGGGATTTCAGTATTGGTACGGTGCCACAGTGCTTGCCGATCTCAAGCCCAGCGAGAGGCTGACGCTGGTTCCCGAGCCCGACAACCCGCACGACCCCAACGCCCTTGCAATCTACCGTGGTTCCGTCAAGCTTGGGTTTGTCCCGCGCTCCGAAAACGAGCTGCCCGCCCTATTGGCGTTCTACGGTCATGCCGACATCCTCGAGCTGTGCGTGCAGCAGGTCAATCCGTCGGCCGCCACCTATGAGCAGGTGTACGTGGGCCTGTACGTCAAGGACGCGCGAACGGTCTAGCTTGGCGTTCGGGGGCATCGGGCGGGGCGCCGCGGCATCTCGCGATGCCCCGCCTATGCGTTGAAAGCGCGGTCAGAGCCGTTTGTCATGAATCCGTCATGCGTGTAGCACAATTCGGCCATATTGCTCTTTGCTTTCTGTGAACGGCTTTATTTCGTCCGTAAATGGGGTAAAGTTCGCGGTGAAAAACGGAACAGAAACGCTGTAGACAGGAGCAAACAATGACCACGTTCGATCTTGGGATCACCTCGGTGAGCATCCCCCAGAACCTCGGCATCTGCGCCGGCGAGACCTCGCTGCGCGAGGTTGCCACCATGCAGGAGGGCATCGAGCACAACGACGAGAAGCTCACGCGCTTCCTGGGCGACCCCCGCGAGTTCCTCCGCCGCCTCGTGGCGCGCATCATGAACCGCGACGTCCACTCGTCCTCGTTCATGGCGGTGGGCAGCAAGCCGTGGCTCACGGTGGCGTAGCGAAGCGGCGAGCGGCCCACGCGTCAGGTGGGTTGAGTCTCCCAATCTCAAACTCAAATCTCAAGTCGCCCGAGGCCTTGTGAAGGCGAGGCCGCGGGCGATTTTCTGTAGCGTCGTGAACCTGCATCTCCAGAACTGGCGCGTTGCGGGCGGCGCGGTATTTCGAATTACTGCATAGACAATATCGCTAAATGTATATGATCTCGGGTGTTAGGGGCTGCGGAGCGGATTCGGGCGGGGCTAGCCGAAAACTGGCAGCGGGCACATGCAACGGAGATGGGGCGCATCTAGAACAACGTCAGGGCGCGCCCGGCCGTGCTTGCTTTCAGGGTAAGGTAGCGGTGCCCATCCCATCTACCTATGCGCTTTCTTCCTTCTGTCGCAGGAAGTCAACGAACGCCTTGAGCGCCAAGCTGTTTCCGTCGTCGATGCCATCGTTTCCGCGCGTTCTATATACCAGCGATATGGGCATGCGCACCCGCGGCGTGAAGTGTCGGGCAATTCTGTCTTCGCGCAGGCGAAACGAGAGCGAACTATATCAACTTCAAGAACTTGTCCTCAAATGCCCTCGGTTACGATATGCGCCCCCTGCCGCCATTCTTCATGGAACGCACTGCGCTCGAGGCGCTTACAAAAGCAAGACATGCGCATGCCGATTGGCTTTTAGAGGCGCGGTAAGGTGTGGCGCGTACTGTGCCGAGGCGGGTGGGTCGGACGGGCCCCAGGTGGGTCGCCGCCGACCTTCCCGTTGCGCGGCCGCACCAAAACATCTTGCTGAAGGAGCACGCATGGTCAAGTACCGTATTTCTGCCGGAATCGCATCTGCCCTCGTTGCCGCTGGCCTTGCTTGTGGAGCCGCTTTTGCGGCAAGCCCGGCGCTTGCGACCGAGACTGCGGCCGACGAGGCCGCTGCCGAGCAGCCCGCTGAAGAAGCCGACGCGATCGAAGAGGCCGGGACCCTCGAGGCGCAGACCATTGGCCTTGAGGGCGTGAGCAACGCCCGCCAGCTCGGGGGCTATACCACCGAGGACGGGCGCACCGTCAAGGACGGCGTGCTGCTGCGCACCGGTGCGCTCTCCGGCGCGACCGAAGCCGACATCGACAGGCTTGTAAACGAGTACAACCTGGGCTATGTCGTGGACTTCCGCACCTCCTCCGAGATCGCCTCGGCGCCCGACCCCGAGATCGACGGCGTCGAGAATATCTGGTGCTCCGTGCTGGAGGAGAGCTCTGACGACGAGGCTTCCGACGAATCCGCATCCGAGAACGACGAGGCCGCGTCCACCGATGGCGAATCGGCTGACGCCGGCACTGACGACTCCAGCGCCGATGATTCCAGCACCGACGACACCGGCGCCGCGCTCGCGGGCGCTGCCGCCACGGCGGGCGGCGAGGACATGCTTGCCATGCTCGTCGGCTACGCCGAGTCCGCCGATCTGTCCGACATGTATGTCACGATGGTCGGCAACGAGCACTACCAGCAGGGCTATCGTGCGTTCTTTGACGTGCTGCTCAACAACGAGGACGGGAAGGCCGTCCTTTGGCACTGCACCGGCGGTAAGGACCGCGCCGGCTTTGCGGCGGTGCTGGTGCTTTCGGCCCTGGGCGTCGACCGTGAGACCGCGCTTGACGACTTCGCCCTGACAAACGAGTTCGTCGCCGACCAGATCGATCAGATGACCGCCGCCGCCGAGGAGGCCGGCTACGACGAGGACCAGGTCGAGGCCGTGGCCACCCTCACCGGCGTGAACCGCGACTACATGGCCAAGGCCCTCGACTTCATCGACGAGGAGTACGGCTCCATGGACGAGTACCTGCATAACCAGATTGGTCTAACCGACGAGGAGATTGCCCAGCTTCAGGAGATGTATCTGGAGAACTAACGGCTCCGGCAGAACGAGTGCCCGCTTCTGGCCCCCGGCACGCGCCGGGGGCTTTTTCGTGCGGCGTCTTTCAACGGCACCTTTCTGCACCATCCGGGTGCTCGGCGATAGCCCGCACCCTTGCTCGAACACGGCGCAGTGGTCGGCAAACCGGTCGCATCAGGCCGTTTCTGCTGCCCGTGCGATGCCCGTGCATCGGCGATGGCGAACCCGGTGAAAATTAGCGCGTTGCGAACGATGCAACGACGGTGCGTACAGCGGTCGGTGTGAACGATGGAAGCTTCGACTGCTAAATCGGAAAGCTATCTTTCCGTTGTTTCTCCCGACCGCCCTTCGAACGCTCCGCCCATCGTTCGCGACGCGCGTTTTTTCACCGAACGGACGCTCCCTGCTGCAAGGCAAGGCCGGGCAGTTGGGGACGAGCAGGTTGCATACGTGCCGGGCCCCGGCCAGGCCTTTCTTTGCGGAGCGGGCAGGATGCCCATTCTGCTCCGCAACACTGGCTACCTGACGACCGAGGACACCCAGGATCCTTCGAACGACGTTGCACCATGACGCCGCAGGCGAGCGCCCGCGTTATGGGATTGCGTTCTGCGGGCAGAGTGCGGCCGTGGTGCGCGAGCGGGTGGAGGGGTAGGGGAGTGGCGGGTCGGGATGGGGTTCGGGTGTCTCCTTGAAGCGGAGAAGTTCTGTTAACCATGGCCTGCCGTGAAAGAGGCAGATGGTGAAGGCGGTCCAAGAGGGGCGTAGCGTTGATTTTCGGGACCAAGGTGATGTTAAAAGCAGATGCTGCGGAAAAGTCGCTGGGAAAAGCTAGGGCGTGTCGTCACAAGATGTGTAGCCAAAGTGTAAGGCGGCGGATCTGGAAGGCGGCCTCGAACGAGGAGGCCCTCTTGCAGCAGCGCGTGGCCAGGCCCCGCCGCCTCCTGACCTTCTCGAAAGCGTTCCCCGCGAGGCGGCGCAGCTTGCATATGCGCCCGTCGCAGGCGCGGTCGGCCGGGACGAGCTTTGCCGGCAGCTCCGCTACGAGCTCCGGCAGATGCCGGCAATCCGCCTCGGCACCAGCCGCGACAGAGAATCCGACCGGCATACCATGCGCATCCACGGCCAGGCGTACCTCGGTGTTGGCCCCCCCCTTGCGCGCCCGACCGCCTCGGCGCCCCCGACGGCGCCCGCCGCGACGCGGCGGGCCTTGACGCAGGCCGAGCCGACCATGGGCCGCTCGAAGTCCGGGTCGTCCACCACCGCCTCCGGCAGCCGCTCCCACACCCCCTTGTCCCGCCGGCGGCAGAACCTGCGGTGGGCGTTCTTCCGGCCGCCGCAGTCCGGGGGCAGGTCGCGCCAGGGGGCGCCCGTCCCGAGGACCCAGAACACGGCGTCTATGAAGCGCCTGTTGTCCTCGGCGACGCCTCCCCACTGGCCCCTCTGGCCCGGGAGCAGGTCCTTTATCAGGTCCCGGGAGCGGTCCTCGATGTCGTGGCGGTGGTAGGAGGCGTCTTCCAAGGCGGACCTTTCTTTCTTGGTTTATGTCTCCTCGGTTATACCATATCTCGTGACGACAGTGCCTAGCAGGAATTCCTCCTCGCCTCCATCTCCGCCATCAGCTCCTCGTGCTGGCGGAACCACGTGTTGTCCTTCGAGGTCCCGAGCTTGCGCGCGATGCGGACGAAGTCGGCTATCAGCGGTTCGCCCAGGTCGCGGCAGCTGACCGAGTAGTGGATGCCGGTGTCGCAGTCGAGCGGTATGGCGGCCAGGGTGTTCTTGAGCAGCTGCACCGCGGGCATGCTCGTGACGAGGATGCCGCCGTTGATGCACAGCGACAGGGCTGCCCCGATGTCACGGTGCAGGTCGACGACGGAGGGCGTGTCGAAGCGGCGGAACAGGGAGCGGTATCGTCCGGCCGCCTCCCACACGGCCAGCGGGACGCCTGCGAGCTGCTCGGGGGCGACGCTCGTGCACGAGGCCAGGGGATGGCGGTGGGAGACGACGCAGTACAGCAGGACGTCGAACAGCTTCGACGAGTTGGGCGTCGCGGTTTCCTCGGACCCGACCTCCATGCACAGGTCGATTTCGCCGCGCGTAAGCGCGTCGGCCATCTCGGACGGCTTGTGGGACACGTGCGTGATCGTCGCCTCGGGGTGCGCCGCGGCGAAGGCGGCGCACACGCTCAAAAGGAACGTCGGCGTCACCCCCGAGGGTATGCCGACGCGCAGGCTGCGCGACCGGTTCGCTATCGACTGGGCCTGCTTAACGGTTCGCCGGTGCAGCTCGACCACGTCCCGTGCCCCGGCGCAGAACGCCGCCCCCGCGTCGGTCGGTGCCGCGCCCCTGCTGCTGCGCCTGAACACCTCGAAGCCCAGCTCCCGCTCGACGGCGCCGACCTGCTGCATGACGGACTGCGGCGTCACACCCATCCTGCGGGCCGCCTGCATGAAGCTCCCCGCGTCCGCAACCGCAAGCACCGCCTCGAGCTGGTTGAAGTTCATCGCCACTCCCAACGGGTCTCTGCCGCCTGCTTAGTTATACCACGCCCGCGAACGGCTCTGACCTAGGTAGTTACCTAGGACCGCTATACGGCCAAGTACAACTCGATCAACATCAACAACCACCTTATGGACCAGATCACCGAGATGGCGACCGAGCGTGGCGTGCAGATTCACACGAGCACCGCGGCGACGAACCTCGTGGTCGACGGCGGCACGGTTGTGGGCGTCTGCGCCGAAGGGCCCGACGGCCAGGTGTACTACCGCGGCACCAAGGCGGTGTTCCTCATGGCGGCCGGCTTCGAGATGAACCGCGCCATGCTCAAGAAGTACGCGCCGTACATCGCCGACGGCATCGCCAACTGTGCGTCGCCGGTCTACAACTACGGCGAGGCCATCCGCATGGCCCAGGGCGTCGGCGCCGACATGATGGGCTACAACTCCATGGCGACCTACGACGGCGGCGTGTGGTGGCGCGACTACGACGAGTTCGAGACGGAGCTCGAGGTTCATCTCAACAAGGACGGGAACCAGGCGGTGCGCCAGCCGTGGCTGCGCATCAACCAGATGGGCCAGCGCGTGCCCTACTTCTCCTCGACCGGCAGTGCGTACCCCTATTCCTACGTCGACTCCGAGGTCTGCACGGGCCTGACCGACCAGGGTTCCACCGAGTCGACCCAGCCGGGCGGCGGCGTGTACGTCTGCTTCGACTCGAAGTACGAGGAGCTGGTGAGCGAGAACTACTTCGGCCAGACCGTGTGCCGCGTGGCGAAAGTCATCCCGGACGACGACCCGCTGATCGCGCGCGTGCCCGACTACCAGCGCGACTGGCGCACCGGGTTCCAGCTGATGGTGGACGCCGGCGCCATCAAGCGCTGCGACACCATTGAGGAGCTCGAGGCCGCGCTCGGCCTGCGCGAGGGCCTGCTCGTCGAGGAGGTCCAGAAGTGGAACGACGCCTGCGCGGCGGGGGAGGACTACGTCGACGACTATAAGTACGACCCCTCGGGGCTCATTGCCATCGACGAGCCCCCGTACTACGGCGCGAAGATCGGCGGGCACATCTTCACGACGAAGTGCGGCGTGCGCATCAACAAGGATATGCAGGTGATCGACACCGAGGGTGCCGTGATTCCGGGCCTGTATGCGGGATGGCACACCGCCGGCGGCGCCAACGGCGAGAACAATGCGTCGGGCCGTCCGTTCGGCGGCATATACGGCGACGTGGGCCAGTCATTCGTCGGCGGCTTCATGGCGGCGGAGGCTCTGCTGGCGACGCTGTAGCCTTGGCGACGCCGTTGCATGTTGTGGGAATCGCAGGGCGGTGCCCCCGCTGGGGCATTTAGAGCCTGAGGGGGCGGGGCCGGGCACAACGTCCGGCCCCGCTCGGATTTTGGCGTTTCTCGGGGGTTGCTTGGGGTGCGGGGCGTCTTGTTTCTGTGGGATGGAACTGCCCTTTCGCGTAACTCTAAAATGAACGCCCTGCAAACGTGCCGATAAACAATTTGCCCATGCGGTCCCCATTGGGTACAGTCAGATTGTGGACGCGCTGAAATACCCAGCATCGCATAGCAGATGGCGCCTGCAGCCCGAATTGTCTCCACCCATGTGCCCCTTACCCTCCAGGAGGCTCCGCCATGCGTACATTCATCGCTCTCAAGCTCCCACCGCACTTTGCCGACGAGGTGTTCGCGCTCTCGCGCCGGTTGGCTCTGGCGGTCGAAGGGCGTTTCATGCCGCACGAGAATCTCCATCTGACGCTGGCGTTTCTCGGCGATATCTACGAGGCCGAAGCGCGCGACGCCGTTGTCGCGCTCGATCGGGCGTGTGCCGGCCTGGGTCCCGTGCGCCTGCGCGCCGATGGGTTGGGCAGGTTCGGTCGGCCGAGCGACGCGACGCTGTGGCTCGGCGTCGTCCTCGCCCCCGAGTTGCGCGACCTGGTCGAATGCCTGCGCGGCGAGCTCGACGCCTGCGGGCTCGACTACGACCGCAAACCGTTCAGGCCCCACATCACCCTGGCGCGTCGCGCACGCCTTCCCAAGGGCGACCTGCCGACGCTCGAGTTTCCCAACGACGACGTCGTCTGCGAGGTCGCGCTGTTCAAAAGTACGCTCGACAGCGAGGGTGCGACCTACAAGGAGCTCTATGGTGTCGATCTTGGCGGGGCACCTCAGCCTTAGGCGGCACTGCCGTGCTGCGGGAATAGGCGAGTCGGCTTCTTGCGAGGCTATCTGCATAAAAGTAGGCCCTGTTTGAATGACTCTGCAGCGCCCATCGTCTTGCATCGAGCCGATGGGCGCCCCGCTGTCAAGTTCGAGGGCTATCTTGCCGTAAAAGCGGCCTATTCAGTAACTTATACTATTGATTAATAGTATTTCGCTAATGATATATGGTTTCTACCAGGGGTTTTCTCTGATGGGCGCAGTTGCCGACGTCCGGACGGCCGTATGCGCAGGCGTTCGGAACCGTTTTTGCGGAGCCGACTTACTGAATAGGGCGCATATGCTCCAAGATAGCGTCGAAAGCTGGCAGCGAATCCCATCAACCGGCGGCGCCCCCGTCAATCGGCAGCGCCTCCCGTCTTCCGAGGTCGACCGCCCCCACGCCGTTGCACCTTCCCGCACGCCCCGCTGCCCCTCTGCCCAGATGCGAAGCACGCAAAAGCCCCGCGGCTGGTTCTTCCGAACCTGCCGCGGGGCTTCGCATCGCGACGGATCCTTACATTGCGAGATGGCGCGGACACCCTGCGACTCCTGGACCCCGCGCGGCTTCCGGGCCCGAGCGACCCGCGCCGCCCGCAGGCTTAGAACTTCGCGGCCTCCTCGACCGTGAGCTTCGACAGCGCGCTCACGCACAGGCGCGCCGCGTTCTCGACGTCGTCGAGCGAGGCGATGGCGCAGCCGGCGTGGATGTAGCGCGACGGCACGCCCGAAACCACGCAGGGGATGCCGTTGGCCATGACGTGGGCCACGCCGCCGTCGGTTCCGCCGCCCTCGCGCACCGAACCCTGGGCAGGGATGCCCTCCTCGGCGGCGACGCCGAGCACGAAGCGCTGGTAGAGCGGGTTGGTGATCATGCAGCAGTCGGCGTAGCGGAACATCGGTCCCTGCTTGATGCGTGCCTGCATGTCAGCCTCGATGCCAAAGGTGTCGTCGGCGGGGCAGCCCTCGAACATGTAGCACAGCGTCGGGTCGAAGCGGCGCACGCTCGACGCCACGCCGCGCTCGCCGACCTCCTCCTGGGAGCTGATGGCGGCGACCACATCGAACGGCAGGTCCATCTTCGCCAGCTCGCGCAGCGCGAGCAGCATCGCGGCGACGCCCACGCGGCAGTCGAACGCCTTGCCGAACATCACGCGGTTCTTCTCGTCCCACGAAAAGCGCGTCGCCGGGACCACCGGCTCGCCGATGCCGATGCGGAAGTTCTCGACGGCGTCCTCCTTCGAGGTGGCGCCCACGTCGATGGTCATCTCGGGATTGGCGTTCGAGGCCTTCTCGGCCGCGCTCATGAAGTGCGGGGGCTTGATGCCCACCACGCCGCGGACCCAGCCGCCGTCGACGGTGCGCACGAGCACCTGCTCGCCGCCGAGCGTGCCCTTGGTGAAGCGGCCGAGCTGGATGAAGGTGAGGCAGCCGTTGTCGCGGATCGACTTCACCATGAGGCCGACCTCGTCGCCGTGAGCGTCAAGCATCACGACCGGCTTGGTGCCGCTGAAGTTCTTGGGGACGATGAAGCCGCAGCGCAGCGAGTTGGTCTCGAACGTCGCGAACGGCTCGCAGAAGGTGCGGGCGACGTCGAGGACGTCGTCTTCGAAGCCCGAGCAGCCGCGGGCGTTCGACAGGCCCTCGACCAGGGCTACGACTTCGGAATCGTTGAAATCCATGTTGAGCCAGGCTCCTTTGCTGGAACGATGGACAGGACCCGTGCGGGCGGGGCGCGCGGCAGGGCGCACGTTCCGCTCGGGTCGCCATTCTATGCGTTTTGCTGCCGCACCTGTCAGCTCTGCGCTATTTCAGCGCGGGGTTCATACAAATGGGGCGCGGGACGAGGGGCAGGATATACACTAGCGCGAAACTCGGGGTCGCCGGGGCAAGGCGCGCGAGGGCGATGCGTGCTGGTCGCACGTGAGCCCGAGCGGAACGCGGCCCCGGCGACTCTGCGGATTGTTTGAGCGCGAAACAAGCGAGCCCGGTGGCAGGGCGGAAGGGCGGCGGGCCATGGCGCAGTGCGACAGGCGCAACCTCAGCATGATGATGGACCTCTACGAGATGACGATGGCCAACGGCTACTTCGCGCACGGCAACGCGCAGCGCAACGTGACGTTCGACCTCTTCTACCGCAAGAACCCCGACGGCGGCGGCTTCGCGGTGTTCGCCGGGCTCGAGCAGATGCTCGACATGATCGTCGGCATGCACTTCGAGCCCGAGGACATCGACTACTTCCGCTCGCTCGGCCTGTTCGGCGAGGACTTCCTGCGCTACCTCGAGGGCTACCACTTCCGCGGCGACGTCGAGGCGATGGCCGAGGGGACGATCGTCTATCCCGGCGAGACCCTGGTCAGCGTCACGGCGCCCCTGCTCGACGCGCAGCTCGTCGAGACCATGCTGCTCGCGCAGGTGAACCACCAGTCGCTGATCGCCACCAAGGCCGCCCGCATCGTGCGCGCCGCGGCGGGCCGCGGGGTCTCCGACTTCGGTGCGCGCCGGGCCCACAACGTCGACGCCGCGGTGTACGGCGCGCGTGCGGCCTACATCGGGGGCGTCGACTCCACGGCGACCGTGCTGGCGGGGCAGAAGTTCGGCATCCCGGTGAGCGGCACGATGGCGCACAGCTGGGTGATGTTCCACGACGACGAGTTCGAGGCCTTCCGCGCCTACGCCGAGACCTATCCGCACGGGACCGTGCTGCTCGTCGACACCTACGACGTGCTGCGCTCGGGCATCCCCAACGCAATTCGCACGGCGCACGAGGTGCTCGAGCCGCGCGGCGAGCGCCTCAGGGGCGTCCGCATCGACTCGGGCGACCTCGCCTACCTCTCGAAGCGCATCAGGGCGATGCTCGACGAGGCGGGGCTGGATGACTGCAAGATAATCGTGTCGAACAGCCTCGACGAGTACACGATCCGCTCGATCGTCGACCAGGGCGGCCTGGTCGACTCGTTCGGCGTGGGGGAGCGGCTCATCACCGCGGCGAGCGACCCGGTGTTCGGCGCCGTCTACAAGATGGTGGGCGTCGAGCGCGACGGGGAGTTCGAGCCGCGCATCAAGCTCTCCGAGGCGCCCGAGAAGATCACGAACCCCGGCCGCAAGCAGGTGTGGCGCGTCTACGACGCCGAGGGGATGGCCGTGGCCGACCTGATCGCCTCCCGCGACGAGGAGGTCGACCTGAGCGCGCCGTACCGCTACGTCGATCCCGAGAAGCCCTGGGAGCAGCGCTGGTTCGAGGGATGCACGGCGCGGCCGCTCCTGAAGACGGTCGTCCGCGACGGCAAGCCCGTGGGGGAGCGCCCCGACCTGTGCGCCATCCGGTCGTTCGTGCGCGGGCAGCTGGAGGGCGAGATCTGGCCCGAGGAGCAGCGCTTCGAGAACCCGCACCGCCACTACATCGACATGTCCCCCGCCTACTTCGACCTCAAGATGCGCGTGCTCCGCGCGCACGGCTAGGGGCGCCCCGCCGTCGCCTGGCGGCCCGGCGGCTGGTGTGCGGCGACCTTGCGGTAGGTGCGCGGCGCCCCGGCGCCTCCGGTTGCAGAGGTTGCGTTTTCGCAGGTGAGAACCCCTACCACCCAACGTGGTAGGGGTTCTTTGCCATCGGGGTGATGCGGCGGGGCGTGCGGCGTGGCATAGTTGAGGCATGCAAGGGGGCGCTCGGCCGCAGGATGCGGCCCCTGGCGACACCGGGGCGGAGGAATCGTCCGGTGGCGCGCCAAGGCGAGGCCGCCGCGCCGCGCGCCCGAACCGGTTGAAAGGGGAGATTCACCATGGCAGAAATGACCCGTCGCACCTTTGTTGGCGCCGCCGCCTGCGGAGCCGCCGCCCTGGCCGCCGCCGTCCCCGGCGTGGCGCTCGGCGACGCCGCCGCCGTTTCCGAGCCCGAGGCATGGGACGAGGAGTGCGAGGTCCTGATCCTGGGCGCGGGCGGCACCGGCCTGTCCGCCGCCTGCGCGGCCGCCGAGGCCGGCGCCGACGTGCTCGTGATCGACGTGGCCGAGGGCACCGGTGGCACCACCGCGCTTTCAGGCGGCGTCATCCAGGCCGCCGGCACCCAGTGGCAGAAGGAGTTCACCGACTTCCAGGACGACACGCCCGAGAAGCACGCCCAGTGCTACATCGAGCAGGCCGAGGGCATCGCGCACGAGGACCTCGTCACCACGATGTGCAACCGCGCCCCCGAGCTCATCGAGTGGCTCTCGACCATCGGCATCAATTGGAACAAGGTCTACGGCAACTGCCACGTGCCCTACGTCACCGAGGGCCTGCACGCCGACCGCATCCACGTCTACGAGGGCGGTGGAGCTGCCGGCCAGGGCGGCGTCCTGACCGACGCCGAGGCCGCAGAGGCGGAGGCGCTGGGCGCGCGCTTCGAGTTCAACACCAAGGCCCTGCGCCTCGTGTACTCCGCCGACAAGGGCGTCATGGGCGCCATCGTCGAGCGCGACGGCGCCGAGCTCGCCATCAAGGCCTCCAAGGGCGTCATCATGGCACTGGGCGGCATCGACCGCGCCGAGGACCTCTGCAAGAGCTTCAACCAGCAGCAGTACTGGGACCTCACCACGCAGATGAGCTACATCTCCGAGCACGCCAACGGCGACGGCATCCGCATGGGCCTTGCGGTGAACGCCCAGCTCGCCAGCGTGGGCGGCACCATCGACTACGACATGGCGACCGGCAACGCCACCGCCAACGACCTGCCGCTCATCCCCTGCATCTTCGTGAACTGCAAGGGCAGGCGCTTCGTGTGCGAGGACGCCACCTACGCCTACACCTACCGCGCCATCTGGCAGCAGGAGACCCAGCTCGGCGGCCACACGTACATGATCTTCGACCACAACGCGATCGACCAGGGTCTCACCCCCTGGGCGGCCGACGTCGAGGCGGCCGTGGCCGACGGCACCATCTTCGGCGCCGACAGCATCGCCGAGCTGGCCGAGCAGATCGGCGTGCCGGCGAGCAACCTGCAGAACACGATCGACCTGTGGAACCAGAACATCGCCGAGAGCGGCGAGGACCTCGAGTACAACCGCGACACGCAGCTCATCCCGCTCGACGGCCCGCGCTACTACGCGAACCTCAACGTGAGCGCGAACCTCGGCTCGCTCGGCGGCCTGCTCATCGACACCAACGCCCAGGTCATCGACAACAACGGCGAGGTCATCCCCGGCCTGTACGCCGGCGGTATGAACTCGGGCGGCTGGTATGGCCTGTACTACCCGGGTTCGGGCACCTCGCTGACCGGCGGCCTGGTCTGGGGCCACATCGCCGGCGAGTCCGCCGCTGCCGCCGAGGCGCGCGCGTAGCGGTCGGGAGGGCCGGCGCCGGACGGCGCGACGAGCGGTGCGGCTAGCGAGCGTGCAGTGAAGCCGGCGGAACCGATACGAACGAACGGGGCGGGTGCCTGCGCGAATGCGGGCGCCCGCCCTGCTGTCTGATGCCTGCTTCCGACCGATTTTGCGCTTTGCGTAGCAGATTGAACGGGTATGCGCGGCGGGAAGTGCCGGAATCGGTCCCGGCTGCCCTCTGGAGCCTTCGCCAACCGGCTGTTTTCGCAGCTTGCTACTATGGTAGAATATCAAAGCTGCCCTGGATGCCCCGCCTGGGCCCCGCCCGGGCCCCGCCTGGACCGTACATACCCGTCAGATCTGCTACGCGACGGCGATTTTCCGTCGGAAGGACAGCAGGGGCCGCGGTCTGCGGGAAGGCTTCACCGGTTGCGGCGACAAGGACATCGGCTCCGGCCGCGTTGGCCGCCAGCAATTCTGCGCTTCATGGCGAAGTGCCACAGTACAGCTTGCCTGTCCAAGTCCGCCCATAGCCTGCCCGCGGCCTGCCCCTAGGTTGCGCCGGTCTGCAGGCGGCGGCTATAAACCGATTTCGGCCACGGGCTTTCTGGTCTGGCCGCGGGTCATCGAATCTGGCTTGTTTTGCTACGGGGGTGTCTCAATGTATTCGTTTTCCAGCAGGGTTCGCTACAGCGAGGTCGACGAGCGGGGCACGCTGTCCCCGGCGGCGCTGCTGAGCTACCTGCAGGACGGGGCGCTGTTCCAGTCGGAGGCGCTGGGCGTGGGCGTGTCCCATGCGAACGAGGTGGGCCGCCGCTGGCTGCTCGCCGCGTGGGAGGTCCGAATCGCCGAGTTGCCCCGCTTTACCGACGAGATCGTCGTGAGCACGTGGGCGACCTCCTTCAAAGGCCTGTTCGCGCACCGCAACTTTACGCTCGACCGCGCGGGGGAGCGGCTTGTGAGCGCCGACTCGCTGTGGTTCATGTACGACGACGAGACGGGCCGGCCCATGCGCCCGCCTGCCGAGGAGATTGCCCCCTACGAGGCCGACCTGCGCGCCGTCCCACTCGACATGCCGCCCGTGCAGCGCAGGATCGACCGGCCCGGCGCGGGGGTCCCGATGCCGCCGGTGGCGGTGACCCAGGCGTACATCGATACGAACCACCACGTGAATAACGCGCAGTACGTCAACATCGCGTTGGGGGCGCTGTCCGAGGCGGCTCCGGCGTCCGGTGGGACCGCCCTGCTGTCGGAGGCGGTTCCGGCGCGCCAGCCCGGTCCGCTGCGTCGGCTCGACGTGCAGTACTGCACCGCGGCCCGGCTCGGCGACACCATCTACCCGCGAATCCATCCCCTCGACGACGGCTGGGTGGTCGACCTGGCCGACGAGGGCGAGTCGTCCTACGCCGTGGTGTGCCTGGGGTTCTAGGGACGAGCTCCGCGCGCCTGGTCCGGGTTGCCGCCGCATTGCGCGCCGTGACTCGGACCGTTGTCGCCCCGTGCCGCTCCTGTCATCGCGCGCCTGCTAGAGCGCTGCGTTGAGCCCGACGCAGATCGTCTTGGCCGTGTCGTTCGTCCAGTAGCGCAGCGCCCCGTCGCATCCGAGCTCGCCGAGCATCGCGTGGAGCGTCGCGCAGTCGTCGGCCAGCAGGCTGTCGCATGCCTGGCGGTAGGCCTCGTCGGTGTCGAACCGGACCTCGAGGCAGTTGCCGCCCCCGGCGTACTGCTGCGCGAACACGGAGCGTATCGACTCGTAGCCGGCATCGTAGAGGTAGGCCCCGGTGCGCGCGTGCCAGCCGAGGCTCGCGTCGTAGCCGATGAAGGCGCTCATCCGGACGTCGTGCGACTCGTAGCGCTCGATCTCCTCCTCGGACACGCCGAAGTAGCTGTGGTCCACATAGGCCCTGCCGCCGACGTCGGCCTGGTCGATATCGCCCCAGGTGGGGTCGACGAAGCACCAGTGCCAGCTGCCGTCGTCCCACTGCTCGGCGAAGGCGGAGTAGATGTGGCTTCCGTCGTCGGACAGCACGAGGTTGGCGGCGACGCCGGCCAGCCCGCAGAGGTGGTCGAACGCGTAGGCGTACCCCATGCATACGGCGTTGTGCTCCACCAGGGCGCCGTAGATGTCCTGGCAGTGCAGGCTGCCTTCGCCCGTGCCCGCCTTGACGGCGGGGTCGTAGGTTATACGGCGCACGAGCTCGTCGTAGATGGCGAGCGCTGCCGTCCAATCGTCCGCGCCTGCGGGGATGCATGCGAGGATCTCCTGCGACGCCGCGTCCACCTGGGCCTGCATGGCGTCGCGCTCCTCGGGCGTGCAGTTGTAGGAGAAGCTCACGATGCCGTGCTGGGTCGAGTTGTATTCGTCGTCGGGGTCGTAGCTGTACGCCGTCATGTTCGTGTAGCCCTCGAGCCAGAACTGGGACGGGTCGAAGAAGCTCCACGACGGGTTGAGCCCGATGACGTAGACCTCGGGCGCAAAGTCGCCGATGAGCCGGTAGAGCTCGTCGCGCGCGTCGAGGAAGCGGTCGTTGGAGGTGGGGTCGTCGGGATCGTTGCGGAAGTCGACGATCGGGATGTCGGTGGGGATGGACTCGTACCAGGGGGTTTCCGCGCTGTCGTCGGTGCTGCCGTCGTCGGTGCCGCCGGCGCCGTCGGAGGCGGAAGGGTCGACCCCTTCGCTGCCGGAGTCCTGCCGGTCGGATGCTGCCGTGGATTCGGCGGGCGCGGGATCCCCTCCGCCAAAGACGGCGTCCCAGATTCCCGGGCCGAACCAGATCAGCGCGATGACCAGGAGGACGAGGACGCACCCGCCCTTCGACGACGACGGTTTTGCACCGCCGGCCTGGGCGTTGCCGCCGGGCTGGGCGCGGTCGTCCGGTCGCGCGGGGCTATCGGACGGTTCGCTGGGAGTCTGATGTACGGGCATGGTGTCACCCTTCCTGGGACTGGTTTGCAAGGTGCATTGTACGCCGGGTTTGTCGCGCGTCGGGACGGTGCATGCGCCGGCGCTGGACATGACACCGCCTCTGTTGCGATTCATGCGGCGCGGGGCGCCGCCGCGGCGGCGTGCGTCAGGACGGTCCCCTTGAGCGCGTCCTCCCCTTCGTCACGTTGATGCGGGCGCCGCTTCCCGCTATTATTGGTCTCATTATTGAGACTAATAGAGAGGAACAGCATGGACTGGAACGAGCTCGTGCTCCACCCCGTGCGGCTCAGAGCGCTGCAGCACCTGCGTGCGGCGGGCGAGGCTACGGCGAAGGAGATTGCCGAGGCTATGGAGGACGTGCCTCGCGCCACCGCCTACCGACACGTCAAGGCTCTCGAGGAGGGCGGCGCCATCGAGGTGGCGCGGATGAGGCGGGTTCGCGGTGCCACGGAGAAGACGTACGTGCCGTCGCCGCGGGTGGTAAATCCTTCCCCCCAGGACGCGCGCGCCCTTTCTGCCGCCCTCCACCTCGAGTCAATGGGAACGATGGACGCCTACTTTGCGAACGGAAACGCGAACCTCGCTGCCGACAGGGTGTTCTTCCAGCCCGCCCGTTTCTGGGCGACCGACGAGGAGTACGACGCGCTGCTCTCCCGCATCGCGGAGGGCGATCGGGGGGCTTCTGGGAAACGCCGCCGAGAAGGGAAGGCGCCTGCGAATCCTCGAAATCGTCTCCGCACCGCCCGAAGGGGGCGCGAGGGGCGAGGAGGGCAGGCGATGAACTTCCACGAGTTCGGCGACCCGCGCAGCCCCGCCGTGATGCTCGTCCATGGCGCCGGCAACGCCTGGTGGGGCTTTCTGCGGCAGGCGCGCGCTCTGGAGGGACGGTTCCGCGTGATCCTGCCCACGCTCGACGGGCACGCGGAGGAGTGCGGGGAGGAGTACGTTTCCACCGAGGACGAGGCGTGCGGCCTGCTCGAGTACGTCGACTCGCGGTGCGGCGGCGGGCTTTTCCTGCTGGGAGGGGTCTCGCTGGGCGGGCAGATCGTCATGGAGATGCTGGGCCGGCGGCCCGACGTGGCGCGGCGCGCGATCGTGGACGGGGCGCTCTGCATCCCACAGCCCGCCATGGCGAGGGCGTGCTCCGCCTGCGCGGCGCTCCTTTGGCCGCTCATGTTCGGCAAAGCCGCCTGCCGCCTGCAGATGTGGGCGCTCAGGACGTTCTTCCCGGACGAGATGAGGTTCCCTCCCGAGCTGGAAAGGCGCTACGTCGAGGACATGCCGCGCCTGAGCCGCAAGGCGTTGCGGGCTGTGTATCGCACCTACATGGGATCGTACCGGTTGAAAGACGCGATCGGCACATCGGGCGCAGACATCGAGTTCTGGTACGGGGAGCACGAGATGCGCTGCGTGAAGGAGTCCGCACGCCTGCTCGTCTCCAAGGCCCCGCACTGCCGTGTGCGTGAGGCAAAGGGATGCGGCCACGGAACTCTAGCGGTCTACCGCCCTGACGAGTGGCTTTCGTTTGCGTCCGATGCGCTCAATCCGGAAGGGGCCGATGCCGCGGGGGCTCCGAACGTCTCCTGTGTGGACTCTTAACCCGTTGACGCGTCGGCCGTAAGCGGCTCTAACGCGTCCTCAACGGGTATACTGTCCCGGTCCGCATCCCGCGGTCGTGCCGAGAGGGGAGCCCCAGCCATGGTCACCGGCGTCATCTTCGATATGGACGGCCTCATGTTCGACACCGAGCCGCTGTGGAAGGCTTGCTGGGCGCCGGCGCTCGCGCTGTTCGGGCTCGGGGAGCTGCCGGGGCTGGCCGATGCGGCGCGCGGGGTGGCCGCCCCGCAGACGGTGCCGATCATCGCGCGCTTCTATGGGCCCGACGTCGACGCCGCGGGCATCCGCCGGGAGTTCGACCGTCTGGCGGCCGAGCGCTTCGCGCGGGGCGTTCCCCCAAAGCCGGGGCTCGGCGGCCTGCTCGCCTACCTCGAGGAGCGGGACATCCCGCGGGCGGTTGCCTCGTCGAGCCCGCGCGCGATGGTCGAGGGCAACCTGGCCCGTGCGGGCCTGACCGACCGCTTCGGCGCCGTGGTCGCCGGCGGCGAGGTCGCCCGCTCCAAACCCGACCCTGACATCTTCCTCGAGGCCGCGCGGCGTCTGGGATGCGACCCGGCGACGACCTTGGTGCTCGAGGACAGCTTCGCCGGCGTGCGCGCGGGCGCCGCGGGCGGTTTCGTCACCGTGATGGTGCCCGACCTCATGCAGCCGACCGACGAGATCCGCGCGCTGTGCCGGGCGGTCTGCTCCGACCTCGGCGAGGTCTGCGGCCTGCTGCGCGCGGGCGAGCTGTAGCATGGCGGCGCCGAGGTCCGCCGCCCCGCCC
>DBEYOB010000190.1:0-4526 GCA_048173955.1 Coriobacteriales bacterium | reverse complement strand
CGTCTCCCGCGACGGACAGCGCGGACAGCGCGACCGTCCCGCCCGCCCCGAGGGCGCCCAGCCCGCGCAGCAGCTCGGCGGCGAGGCGGGGGAAGGAGCGTGAGAGCGGCCCGAGCTCGCGGTCCCACGCGCCGTCGTCGGCGGAGGGGTCGCCCGCGCCGCCCTCGTCGGCCTCCTGCGCGGGCGCCGAGTCGTCGAGCACGTCGGCCGTGAACGCCGCGAGGCTCTTGCGGCCCGCCTTGGGGCGGCCCAGCCCGGCGAGCAGCTCGTCGGCGAAGGCCTCGGCGCTCGTGGGACGGCCTGCCGGGTCGGGGTCGAGCGCAGCGAGCAGGGCGTCGGCCGCCTGGGGCGACACCGACCCGTTGAGGGCGCACGGGTCGGCCGCGCCGCGCTCGACGAGCTCGAGCGACTGCCTCAGGTTGGCCGCGGCGAAGGGGCGCACCCCGGTGAGCGCCTCGTACATGACGCAGGCGAAGGCGAACACGTCGGTGCGCACGTCGACGCCGGTCCCCTGGATCTGCTCGGGCGGCATGTAGCCGACCGTGCCCCCGTGCATTCCCGAGAAGCCGGTCACCGAGGAGAGCGCCGCCATGCCGAAGTCGGCGAGCTTCACGCGGCCCGACAGATCGACCAGGATGTTGTCGGGCTTGATGTCGAGGTGGAGCACGCCGTTGTCGTGCGCGAACTGCAGGGCGTCGCAGACGCCCTCCGCGACGGCCGCGGCCTCGTCGGCGGTGAGCAGGCCGTCGTCGGTCGCGTCGAGCAGCTCGGCGAGGCTCGCCCCGTCGACGTACTCCATGATGATGTAGGCGTTCTCGTTGTCGTGCTCGAACTCGAGCATCGAGACGATGTTGGGGTGGGAGAGCATGCTCGCCGTGCGCGTCTCGGCGAGCGCGGCCCGCAGCAGCGTCTCGCGCTCTGCCTGCTCCGCCGCGGGGTCGGGCGCCGCCTGGGCGCCGCCCATCTTGGCGGCGAGGGCAGCGAGCTCGACTGAGTCGAGCCCTCCCGCCATGGGGATGTTGCGCGCCGCGCGCTTGCGCGACGGCTTGACGACCGGCTCGGCCATATGGAGCGGGATGCATTTGATGGCGACGCGGCGCATCAGGCGCGGGTCCCAGCACACGCTGACGGCGCCGAACCCGCCCTTCCCGCGCTCTTCGAGAACGCGGTAGCGTCCCAGCAGCAGCTGGTCTGCTATGGTGGCGGCGTCTATGGGCACGAGCTGCGGACCTCCGGGTGTGTGATGGGGCTGCGTTTCGGTACGGCGCGTCTCGGTCTGCTGCGCGCCAATTGTACCCTGCAGTCGTGTGCACCCCGTGATTGAGGTCGATCGCCGTCCCGATGCGGCCCGGCGGGCATAGGATGGTGGCGGTTTCGTTCGGTCGGCACCCCTTCCGCGCGGCGATGCGGCCGGCGGGCGGGGGCGAGGAGGCAGAGCATGGTGCACAAGGTGCTGGCGATCGTTGCGCGGATCCTGTTCTCGCTGCTGGCGCTCGCGTTCGTCGTGTGCCTGGTGTACACGCTCGCCGCGCCGGCGGTGCGCGCCGGGTTCGACAGCGCTGCCGCCGCCATCGAGGGCGCGGTGACCCAGGCGACCGAGGACATGGACACCGATTGGGGCATCGACCTGGCGGGGCTGTTCGGCTCGAATTCCGGGTCGGCGGAGCCCGCGGGCGGGGATTCCGCGGGCGTCGGCGCCGCGTCCGGCGACGGGACCGGTGCGTCGGGCGCGTCGGCGTCGGGCTCCCTGTCGGCGCAGGAACGGGCGTACCGTACCTGGGAGGGGTCGGTGGGCGACCCGATGGGCTACGTGTTCGGCAGCACCGGCGTGACCGCGGAGATGCTCGAAGGCGTCGCCGGCGGCAGCTCCTCGGCGGGCGACGTGCTGGTGGGGCTCGACGAGACGGCCCTGTCGCGGGTGAGCGCCAACGCGGCGAGCTATGCGATGACGGCCGCGGCGGCGGGGATATCGTCGTCGCTGCCGGCCGGGGTGCGCGCCCAGATGAGCGACGCCGCCGCGGCGGCGCAGGAGTTCGCCGAGGCCGTCCAGTCCCTCGTCGCGGCGGTGCGGCAGGTGCAGGCGGGGACGCTGGGCGCGTCGGGCGCACTGGCGGAGGCGGCGGACGGGGCGTGCGGGGCCCTGCGGACGGTGGAGGCGTGCGTCGCCGATGCCGAGGCGCAGCTGGGACTCTGACGGTCCGCCGCGCAGGCGCGCGCCCGGTGCGGCTTGTCGCGGCGGCGCGCAGCCGGTGTGGCGTGAGTCCTGCGGGTTTTGTAGATTCTGCGAACGCGGTGGCCGACCGCCTGGTTCCCGTGGACTTCTCCCGACGGCGCCGTTATAGTCTCAGAGCTACGCGGGCGTGGCGGAATTGGCAGACGCGCATGGTTCAGGTCCATGTGGGGGCAACCCCATGAAGGTTCAAGTCCTTTCGCCCGCACCATAACGAAGATGAGAGGCCCCGGTTTCGACCGGGGCCTTTTTGTTGCTCGGGGTCAGAACGGGCCCGGGGCGGACTCGGAATGGGGTTTGTCGGGGACACCGTTCAACATCGCGTCTTTTGGCTATCAAATGTTGAGTTGACAACCAGTAGGGGCGATATTGAACGGATGCAGGCGCCATCTCCCTTTTGCCGAAGCCCTGCTCCATGCACGTCGGGAGAACGGGGCAACGAAAAGGGCAGGTACATGCCTTGCCTCCGAACGCCGTCGCCGTTCGGGGCCCCGCCGGGCAGTGCGTCGCCTGGGGCGGGGCGCCCCGTTCTGCCCAAGATTCGTTCAAAATCGCCCGAATTGGCCGATGAGTCAACCTTTGATGGTCAAGTGGAGCGAAAGCAAACGCTGTCGGCGTGCTTCCGCGTCCCGTCGAAAGGCCGCCAAAAAAGGTTTACTATAGTCTCTTAGCATACCATGCCGCGTCGTGGCGCCTCGGCGCAGTCCGGTAGCTCGGCTGCAGCCCTTCCGACGGGCTCGCGGCTGACAAACGCGGACTGCGGGTGAAACGCGCGCCGCGGGTGGCGTGGAAGCGGCGTGGGGGGCGCCGGCGAGGCGCGCGGGGGTCGGCGCGTGCGGGGCGGCCGTTGTGGATCGGGGCTGGACAGGGGGTGGAGCGATGTCGGCGAGTGCGGTGCGGGGGGACGGGAGCCTCCGAAAGTTCCGCCTGTCCCGCGTCGACCTGCCGTTCGTGTGCCTGACGGTGGGTTACGGCCTGTTCAAGGCGCTGTCCGACCAAACCTACTCGTCGGCGATGTCCACGGCCCACAGCGCGTTTCTGATCATCAACAGCGTCGAGTTCTCGGTCGTCACGTCGTTCTTCATCATCGTGTGCGCCGCCGCGCTCGCCGCGGTTTCGTGGCATCGCCCCTCGTGGACGTTGCGCGTGCCCGCCGTGGCGTGCATGGCCGCGCTCGCCGGGGTCAACCTCGCCTCGGCGTTCGGCGCCTTCGCGGGGCTTCCCCCGAACGCCCTGGCGGTCGGCATGGCTGCGGTGTACGGAATCGCCAGCATCGTGGCGAACGCTGCCTGGCTCGTGCCGATCGCCCGGTTCAGCGCCCGCCGCTGCCTCGCCGCGCTCGCGGCGGCGTTCTTCATCGCAAACGTGCTGTCGCCGCTGGTGGGAGGCTTGCCGGGGGTTTCGTCCCCGGTCGTTCTCGCCGCCCTGGGGCTGGTTGCCGCCGCGCTGTTCGCGGTGGGGGCCTGCCGTGAGTCGTGCCAGACTGCGACCGTGCCGGGCGCGGGGGCCGCGCGGGATGCGGGGGAGCGCTGCGACGGCGCCCGTTCCGGCGACGGTACCGCGTGCGATGGGGGCGAGGTCGCTGCCGGCCGCTCCGGCGCGCTCGCGTGCGCGAAGGCCGTCCTGGTCGAGTTGGCGGGCCCCCTCGCGGTCTACGTCGTGCTCAACATGGTGCTCGGGCTCATCGCGGCGTTCCAGGTCACCGGTTCCCAGGCCGTCGACGGCAGCGCGGTCTTCAAGTCGGTCGCCTCGGCCGTGGCGAGCCTGCTGCTCGTGTTCGTCGCCGTGTTCGCCTGGGGTATGCCCAACATCAGCAAGGCGTTCAGCGCGCTGTTTCCCGTCGTCGCCCTGCTGCTCATGGCGCTGCCGTTCATGGACCACGTCTACGGTGCCCTGTTCGGCGCGCTGCTGATGTTCATGCACGGCATGGTGGGGCCGATGGTGCTCTTCATGCTGCTCGAGGCGTCCAAGCGCCACGGCATCCCGGTGGTCGCCACGGTCGGCGCCATATCGCTCGCGTCGCGCGTCTTCCTGCTCGCGGGCATGCTCGTCGGCGACGTGCTCGCGGCGCAGGGCCAGCTCGACGCGACAGTGCGCACCCTGATCGTCGCCATGGTCGCCATCTACCTGCTGTCGCTCGTGCTCGTGTGGCTGCTGCGGGGCCGCAGGGCCGCCGCGCCGGCGCTCGAGGGCGCGCTCTGCTCGCGCTCGCAGGCCGAGGGCATCGACGCGCGCGACGGGCTCGACGCGTTCGCCGTGCTCGACGGGCTTGCCGCGGGGGAGGACGCCTCGTCGT
>DBEYOB010000189.1:0-11704 GCA_048173955.1 Coriobacteriales bacterium | reverse complement strand
CGCGACGACCGTGTTCGCCAACGACGGCGACGAGCCATCGCTCGCGCGCGCGGTCGACGCCTGGTGGGAGGGGCATGAGGCGGCCGGCTGGCACCGCAGCGCGCCGGCGGCACCCGCCCCGACCGCCGCACGGCCCGCTGGTCTGTCCGCCCCGTCGTCTGCAGCCGACGCCCCCTCGGGTGCGCCCGCGCTGCGCAGCCCCGCCGTCTCCTTTGTGGGACGCCACAACTCGGGTAAGACCACCCTAGTCGTCAAGGTCATCGCCGAGCTCGCGGCGCGCGGGGTCGACGTGGGGTCGGTGAAGCACCACGGCCACGTGGGTTTCGAGATCGACGTGCCGGGCAAGGACTCCTGGCGCCACCGCGAGGCGGGGGCCAACGAGGTCGCGGTCTGCTCGCCCGACCGCTTCGCCCTGACCCGCGAGCTCGACGCGCCCATGGAGGCGTCGGAGATCGTGAACCTCATGCGCCCCCACGACGTCGTCGTCGTCGAGGGCTACCGCCACAGCGGCATCCCCGCCATCGAGGTCATGCGGTCGGGCAACGAGCGCGACGCCGTCGCGGCCGCGGAGTTCGTGCGGGCGGTCGGGGCGGGGGAGCGCTTCGAGTTCGACCCGACGGTGCTCGGGCGCGACGCCGACCGCATGCCCGACGGACTCACCGTCGGCGTGGCGAGCGACATGCCCGAGGTGCGCGACGCTGCCCGCTCGATTGGCCTGGAGGCCTTCGACCTCGACGACGCGGCCGCGATCGCCGACTTCGTCGAGCGGGCGTTCGTGCGCGCGGGCGGACGCTAGCCCGGCTGCCGCGCCGGCGTCCCGTCTGGAAAGACTGTCCAGTCCGCACCGCCCACGCTTTCGTCGCATGGGGGTTGCGTACAATGCCGATGACCGACCAGAGCGGTGCCCGTCCTTCCCGCGCGTCGCGCGGCGGATGCGCCCGCAATCCATACCGCAACCGCACGGGGAGGTGCCGATGGGCGCTCCAGCATCGCAAGGCTATCGCATCGAACACGACTCCATGGGCGAGGTCCGCGTGCCCGCGAATCACCTGTGGGGGGCTCAGACCGAGCGCAGCTTCGAGAACTTCCCCATCGGGACCGAGCTGATGCCGCAGGGCATCATCCGTGCGTTCGCCCTGCTCAAGAAGGCGGCGGCGCAGGCCAACGCCGAGCTCGGGGTGCTCGATGAGGATCGGGCGGAGCTCATCGGCATGGCGGCGGACGAAGTCCTCTACGGCCACCACGACGGGGAGTTTCCCCTCAAGGTCTGGCAGACCGGGTCGGGCACCCAGTCGAACATGAACATGAACGAGGTGCTCGCCAACCGCGGCAACCAGATCGCCGTCGAGCGCTGGGGCGCCGAGTGGGCCGAGGACATCCGCCTGCATCCCAACGACGCGGTGAACCGCTCCCAATCCTCCAACGACACATTCCCCACGGCGCTGCACATCGCCGCCGTGCTCGCGCTGCGGAACAGGCTCATGCCCGCCGCGCGCCGCCTCGTCGCGACGTTCGGGCGCCTCGAGGTCGAAAACGCCGGCGTGCTCAAGAGCGGACGTACCCACCTGCAGGACGCCGTGCCCATCTCGTTCTCCGAGGAGATCAGCGGGTGGCGCGGCCTGGTCGAAAACGGGATCGCCCAGCTCGAGGCCTCGCTGCCCGGCCTCTGCCGCCTCGCCCTGGGCGGGACGGCGGTCGGTACCGGTCTGAACGCCCCGGTTGGATTCGCCGAGAGGGTGGCCGCCCACGTCGCCGAGCTGACCGGCGAGCCGTTCGTGAGCGACCCCAACAAGTTCAGCGCGCTTTCGGGCAAGGACGCGGTCGTGTTCGCCCACGGTGCGGTGAAGGCGCTCGCCGCCAACATGATGAAGATCGCCAACGACGTGCGCTGGCTCGCGTCGGGCCCGCGCCTGGGACTGGGCGAGATCACGATCCCCGCCAACGAGCCGGGCAGCTCGATCATGCCCGGCAAGGTCAACCCCACGCAGTGCGAGGCGCTGACCATGGTGGCGGTGCAGGTCATGGGCAACGACGCGGCGATTGGCTTCGCGGCGAGCCAGGGCAACTTCGAGCTCAACGTGTTCATGCCCGTCATCGCCTATAACTTCCTGCAGTCGGTCCGCCTCCTTGCCGACGCCATCAACTCGTTCAACACACGATGTGCGAGCGGCATCAAGGCGAACCGCGAACGCATGTCGTTCAACCTCGAGCATTCCCTGATGCTCGTAACCTGCCTCAACCCCCACATTGGGTACGAGAACGCCGCCAAGGTGGCGAAGAAGGCGTTCGCCGAGGGCACGAGCCTGAAAGAGGCGTGCGTCGCCCTGGGCTTCATGACGCCCGAGAAGTTCGATGAAGTGTGCAAACCCGAGGAGATGGTCTGAACCATGAGCGACACCAAGAGCGTGAGCGAGCAGAGCCTGAAGCTCCATGAGGAGCTCCGCGGCAAGATCGAGGTCGTGGCGCGCCGCCACGTGGAGAGCGCCGACGACCTCTCGCTGCTCTACACCCCGGGCGTGGCCGAGCCGTGCCGCGCGATCCACGCCGACTACGAGAAGTCGTGGGAGCTCACGCGCCGCTCGAACCTGGTCGCCGTGGTGACCGACGGCAGCGCCGTGCTCGGCCTGGGCGACATCGGCCCGGCCGCCGGCATGCCCGTCATGGAGGGCAAGTGCGTGCTGTTCAAGGAGTTCGGCGGCGTGGACGCGTTCCCCATCTGCGTCGACACCCACGACGTCGACGAGCTCGTGCGCACGATCTATCTGATCTCGAAGTCGTTCGGTGGCATCAACCTCGAGGACATCGCCGCGCCGCGCTGCTTCGAGGTCGAGCGCCGGCTCAAGGAGATCTGCGACATCCCCGTGTTCCACGACGACCAGCACGGCACGGCGATCGTGACCTGCGCCGGTCTGCTCAACGCGGTCAAGGTGACCGGCAAGGAGATGGGCGGGCTCAAGATCGTCGTGAACGGCGCCGGCGCGGCGGGCATCGCCATCGCGAACCTGATGCTGACCATGGGGTTCGGCGATGTCGTGCTGTGCGACTCGAAGGGCATCGTGTGCGAGGGCGACCCGCGCCTCAACGCGGCGAAGGCCGAGATCGCGACGCGCACGAACCGCGCGCACCTCACCGGCACCCTTGCCGACGCCGTGCGCGGGGCCGACGCCTTCGTCGGCGTGTCGGTGCCCGGCGTGCTGACGCCCGAGATGGTGGGCACGATGAGGGACGGCATCGTGTTCGCGATGGCCAACCCGGTGCCCGAAATCATGCCCGACGAGGCGCGCGCCGGCGGCGCCGCCGTGGTGGCGACCGGCCGTTCCGACTTCCCGAACCAGATCAACAACGTGCTCGTGTTCCCGGGCATCTTCAAGGGCGCCCTGTCCGCCCGCGCCAAGGCGATCACCGAGGAGATGGAGGTCAAGGCCGCCTACGCCATCGCGTCGATGGTCTCCGACGAGGAGCTGGGCCCCGACTTCATCATCCCGTCGGCGCTCGACAGGCGCGTGGCCGACGTGGTCGCCCGCGCCGTCGCGGAGTGCGTGCGGTAGCGGAGCGCTGCGAGCGGGCGCCGTGCGGGCGGTCGGGGAGCTTGCGAGCGGTCGGGGAGCTTGCGCCGCCTGCTGCGCGCGCCTTGGCTGCGTGCAGGTGGTGGGGGCTCGTGCCGCGATGGTAGAGGTGTCCGTTCAATATCGCCCGTTTTGGCTATCAAAGGCTGACACACCAGCCAGTTGAGGCGATATTGAACGGCCTGGAGGGACGTACGGTCCGTCGCATTCGGCGGCCGTGCGCCCTCAATTTTTGCGCGCTTGGGCGGTTGTCTTTAAACACTAACTCTGACCTGCATCTTTGTTCTCCGTTCCCTTCCCGTACGTCAATCCGGCGTACGGGAAGGGCGGCAAAGGGATAGTCTTCGGGTGCAACAGGAATCCAAGCGGCCAACCTGTCCGTTCAATATCGCCCCTACTGGTTGTCAACTCAACATTTGATAGCCAAATCAGGGGATATTGAACGGTTTGCCCTTTGTCGGTTGCCCCGTTTAACTTGTTGCGCCCCTATTCCCCCTGCGCCGCATCCTCCTGCGCCGTGTCGCCCTGTGCCGATTCCTCCCGCATGCGCAGCGAGGCCGCGAGGTCGATGCTGCCGTCGTCGTGCACCACCACGTCGCGCGGTGTGCCGTCGACAAACAGGTAGTCGGCGGCGTAGGGTTCGTGCAGAAACGCGCCCGACCATGTCGGCAGCCCGGCCAGCATGCCTTCGACCTGCGTCTGGGTCAGCGGCTCATAGCCCGCCACGGCGATGGAGGCGTTCAGGTGGTTGGAATCGCGCAGGCGGCTGCCGTGCAGATGCCCGTGCACGTTGACCTGCGAGTCGTACACGGCGACCGGGTAGTGCGACAGCACCACGGTGTCCGAGATGTACACCGGAAACGCATAGACCTCGTCGAACAGGCGCGCGATGAGCTTGCGCTGATCGGTGTGGTCGTGGTTGCCGAGGACGGCGACCTTCTTGAGCGGCGTCCGTTCGAACAGCAGGCGCATCTCTCGCTCGATGCGCCAGGGTGCCTCGCCCAGGTCGCCGAGGAAGTAGAATGTGTCAGCCGGTCCCGGCACATGCCCGAGAACCTCGTCGGTCTCGAACCAGCGCCGCACGGTCTCGAAGATGAACGCGTCGTGATCCGCGATGCTCTCGAATACGCGCTCGCCGCTCCGGATCATGCGCTTGTGGCCGAAGTGCCAGTCGCTCGAACAGAAGTATGCCATGCCGGTGTCCCGCCTTCCGTCTACCGTTGCGTCGTGCCGTTGGTCGCGCCGCGGTGCTGCGCCGCGGCGCTGCGGCGCCGTGCCGCGTCGCGCCCCCTCCTTTTGCGCTCGCATCTGCGCCTATGCCCGCACCGCACCCGCGCGCACGTTGTCGTGCTACGACTCGACCCTGAGCGTCGAGCCGCAGCGCCCGCGAGTGACCACGATCTTGCGGTCGATGCTCTCCTTGAGCTCCTCGACGTGGCTGATGATGCCCACGAGCTTGTTGGGGCCCGACTGCTCCACAAGCGTGCGGATCGCGAGCTGGAGCGATTCCTGGTCGAGCGTGCCGAAGCCCTCGTCGATGAACATCGTGTCGAGCTGGATGCCGCCGGCGTGCTGCTGCACCACGTCGGAGAGGCCGAGCGCGAGCGACAGAGACGCCATGAACGACTCGCCGCCCGAGAGCGACCGCGCGTCGCGCGACTTGCCGCTCGCGTTGTCGAACACGTCAAGGTCGAGGCCCGTCTGCGCCGAGCCACCTGCAGTCTCCTTGCGGCGCACGAGTTCGTAGCGGCCGCTGCTCATCGACAAGAGACGCAGGTTGGCGGCGTCGAGCACCTGGTCGAAGTACATGGTCTGGACATAGGTCTCAAACGAGAGGCGGTCCTTGCCCGTGAGGTGGCCGCAGGCGGTCCGGGCGAGCGCGTCGAGCTCGCGGTACCACTCATCGCCCTCGGCAAGCTTCGCGCCGATGTCGGCGATGCCCCGCGCCGCCCGGTCGTTGGCGTCGATGCGCGAGGAGAGCGCGCGTTGACGGGTGCGCAGTAGCGCGATCTGCGCCTGGCAGTCAGCCTGTTTGCGTTCGAGTTCCTCGAGCGAGGGGCCCTCGCAGCTGTCGAGTTGGCTGGCGAGCGTCTTGATCTCGGCGTCGATGCGGGCCTCCTCGACGTCAAGGCCGCGCACCGCGGCTTCGGCCTTTTCGAGGGCTTGCGTTAGGGAGTCGAACTCGCAACGCAGGCTTTGGAGCTCGGCGAGGGCATCGGGCTTCGAGGCGTGGGCGAGCCCCTGGCCGAGCGTCTCGACGTGCTTCGCACACTGTGCGGCCGCGATGGCGGCGTCGCCGCGCGCTTGGGCGAGCGAGTCTTTCCTGGCAGCGAGGGTACCCTGCTCGGATTCGAGCCGTTCGACGTCGGCGCGCGCTTGGGTCAGTTTGTCGACCAGGATGCGTGCCGCTGCGACCTTCTGGGCGGCGAGGGCCTCATCGGCCTTTGCCTTAGCGAGGGATGCCTCGGCTTCCTGGGGGCTCGTGCCGCCCGTCTGCTCGGAAAGCCCCTGCTGCTCGACGTCGAGCGCGGCGAGCCTCTTCTCGATGTCGGCCAGCTCGTCGGTGTCCTTCTTGAGCTTTGCGTCGGAGGCAAGGCGCTCCTGCTCGTTGCGCTCGAGTGCGGCGCGGACCTGCTCGAGACGTCCCTTGCGGGTTCGGGCGTCCTCGAGTTGCGCGCGCGCCTCGGCGAGCGTTTCCCGCAGCTCGGAGAGACGTGCGGCAAGCTGCTCGTCCGTACCGTTTTGTTCGACGAAGTCGGTTGCGGCCTTGGCGCGCTCTTCGAGTGCGCTTTGCGCCGCGCTGTTCTCCTCGGCCGCTTTTTGTGCTTCGGACGCCAGACGCGTCGCCGCCGTTTGTGCGTGTTCGACGTCCTCCTTTTCGGGGACGTCGCCGTTCAGGGATGCCGGTGCGGGGTGCGTTGTCGAGCCGCAGACCGGGCAGGGCCTGCCTTCCTCGAGCGTGCGCGCAAGGACGCCGGCCTGCCCGTCGAGGTAGCGCATCTGCAGGTCGGCCGCGGTCTGCTGGGCGGTGGCGAGGCCGGCCTTGGCGTTCTCGTAGCGCCGCTCGGTCTCTTCTTGCCTGCTGCGTGCCTCGGAGACGGAGCGTTCGAGGGCTTCGAGGCGGGCGCGCGCCTCGGTGACGCGCACGATTTCCTCGTTTGCACGCTGTTCGGCGCCCTCTGCCTGGACGAGGTTCTCGGGGGCGTCGAGCAGGCCGGCTTCCTCTGTTTGGAGACGCCCGCGTTCGCCACTGAGCGCCTCGATGCGCGCCTCGAGGGCCGTGCGGCCCTCTTTGAGCTCGGCGGCCGTGCGCTGGGCCTCGTCGTACTCTGCGCGACAGGCGGAAAGGCGCCTGTGGACCTCCATGCGCCCCTGTGCCTCTTCGAGGGCGAGGACGGCCTCGCGCTGCGCCGCCTCGGTCCGAGCGAGCCCCGCCTCGGCGCCCTGGTTGTCTGCGACGCGCTGCCTTGCCTGCCCGAGCGCCTCTGCGGAGGCCGCCGCGGCCTTGTCAGCTTCGGTCAGCTCCTTCTCGGCTTGCGCGAGCGTCTCTCGGGCACGAGTCAGGTCGTTTTGGGCGAGGTCGAGCTCGTCGTAGCGCTTGAGGTCGTCGGACAGCACGGCGATGCGGTCCGAGAGCTCCTTGCGCTCGGGCTCGCGTGCGCGCTGCGCCGCGAGGGCCCCTTCGATTACGGGGCGCTGTGCGGCGAGCCGCTCCTTGCCCTCCTTGTCTGCAGCGAGCTTTTGACGGATCGTCTGCTGCTGCTGGGCGCGCTCGCAGGCGCGGTTGAGCTCCTCGGACGTGCGAGAGAGCCCTTCGGCCTCGGCGTCGAGCCTGCTCTGCTCGGCGCGGTCGTCCTCGAGGGCCCCGTCGAGCAAGGTGGCGATGCCGGCAAAGTCGATGTAGTCGCCGGGCTTTTGGGACGCCCATGCGGCGATCTGCTCGGCACGCGGGTCGTCTTCGGCGAACGACGTCTGGCGCAGCAGCACGAGCACGTCCCCGGCGTCGCGCTCGCGTTCGGCCGCCGCCTCCTTGCGCCGATCGTCGAGCTTCATCGCGAAGCTTCGATATGCCCCCGTGTTGAAGAGCTTGTTGAAGATTTCGCCCCGGCTCTTGGTGTCGGCCGAGAGGAGCTTGCGGAAGTCGCCCTGCGCGATCATCACGATCTGGGAGAACTGGGAGCGCGTGATGCCGAGGAGGTTTTCGACGGCCTTGGTGACGGCCGTCGCCTTGGACTCCACGGAGCCGTCCGGCATCCAGAGCGACGCCGCGGCCTTTTGGGGCGTCAGCTCCCCCTCGCGCCTCTTGTTGGGGCGCAGGTACTCGGGGTTGCGCCGGATGCGGTATTCCTTGCCCCGGTAGGCGAAGGTCAGCTCCACGTAGGTCTCGGTCGCGGGGTCTGCGAAGTCGCTGCGCAGCGACATCCCCGAGCGGTCCGACCCGCTCACATCGCCGAACAGGGCGAACGCGATCGCGTCGAAGAGGGTGGTCTTGCCGGCCCCGGTGTCGCCGGTGATGAGGTAGATGCCGGAGCCTCCGAACGCGGTGAAGTCGACGGTTGCCACTCCGGCGTAGGGGCCGAACGCGCTCATGGTGAGGGTGAGGGGCCTCATGCTACATCGCCTCGACCTTCGAAAGCTCGCCTATGACGCAGGAGCGCTGGGCGTCCGACAGGGGTTTGCCGTTCTGCAGCTCGTAGAACTCCTCGAACAGCGAGAGCGGGTCGCGCCGCTGCGCCGCGGGGGTGCGACCGAGCGCGCCGGCCGCGCGGGTGCGCGCGTTGTCGTAGTCGATGCCCATGACGTTGGGGAACACGGAGCGCAGCCGCCCGAGCGCGTCGGGGACGGTCTGCTCGTCGGTGAGCGTCGCGAAGATGTAGTCCTCGGGGTCTCCGGCGGCCACCGCCTCGGGGGAGACGAGCTGCTCGAGGGTGCCGCGGGGGTGGCGCAGGTCGTGCAGCGGCTTGAGCTCCACGAGCTCGACGGACACCTCGCCCTTGGGCCCGAGCTCCACGAGGGGGGCCGACTTGCGGTGGGACGCCTCGGACACCGAGTACTTGAGCGGGCTGCCCGCGTAGCGCACCTCGTCGCGCCCGACGCGCTGCGGGCCGTGGATGTGGCCGAGCGCGACGTAGTCGAACGCGTCAAACACGCCCGCGTCCACGTTGTCGAGCCCTCCCACCGAGACTGTCTCGGAGTCGCAGCGCTCGGGCTCCTTGCCGCCCGATGTGACGAACTGGTGCGCGAGGGCGACGTTGCGCCGGGCGGTGTCGACGCCGCACGCCTCGATTGCGCACCTCAGCGCGTCGGTGTACGAGGCGATTTCGGCGTCGGGGAAGAAGCGGCGCACGTCGGCAGGCTTGAGGAAGGGGAGCAGCCAGAACGTGACGGGGCCGTACTCGTCTTCGAGCGTGCAGTGCACAATGGTCCCGTCGTAGACGGGAGAGAGGTGGATGCCCTGGTGCGCCAGCAGCCCCGAGGCGTAGGCGACGCGCTCGGCGGAGTCGTGGTTGCCCGAAACGGCAAGCACGCGCGCCCCCGTGGCCGCCGCCTCGCCCAAGAACCAGTCGAGCAGGGCGACCGCCTCGGCGCTCGGCAGCGACTTGTCGTAGAGGTCGCCTGCGAGGAGCAGGGCGTCGACCCCGCGTTCGCGGACGAGGTCGAGCGCCTGGCCCAGCACGAAGCGCTGGTCCTCGAGCATGGGGAACTCGTTGACGCGCTTGCCGATATGCAGGTCCGCCAGATGGAGCAGCCTCATGGGCGCCCTCCCTTCCGCCCGCCCCCTGGCCCTCTTTGCGGCCCGGTGCCGGGAAAATGCTGTAGGCAACCATGCCATTGTAGCCCCACGCCGGATGAAAATCGCCTACCATGTGTCCCGACAGCGATGGGAACGCCCGCCGCCCGGCTTTGCGGGAGGGGAGACGCCGCACGGGCGCGGGGCGTGAAGGCTAGGAGATTTGCGGATATGGAGAACCCGACCACGTTCGATCCCGACCAGAGGATTGACATCGCCACGGCGCTCGGGCGCGTGCTCGAGCGCGTCGACGTGCTCGGCTACGAGCGCGTGCCGCTCGAGGAGGCGCTCGGCCGCGTCCTGGCGGCAGACGTGCTGAGCGACATCGACGTCAACCCGTTCGACAACTCCTCGATGGACGGCTACGCGGTGCACGCCGCCGACCTCGACGGGGCGGCGCCCGAGTCCCCGACGGTGCTCGACGTCGTCGGCTACATCGGCGCAGGCTCCGTATTCGAGGGCGAGCTGGGACGCGGCCAGACGGTCCGCCTCATGACAGGCGCGCCGATGCCGGCCGGCGCCGACGCCGTCGTGAAGTACGAGATCGTCGAGGTGGTGGAGGGCGACGGCGGCAGCGGCTCGCGCGTCTCGTTCTCCCGGCCCGTGAAGCCCGGCGAGGCGGTGCGCAAGGCGGGCGAGGAGTTCAAGGCGGGCCAGGTCGCCCTGCCCATGGGGACCGTGGTGAACCCCTACGCCCTCGGCATGCTCGCCTCCGCCGGCGCCCGGGAGCCGATCGTGTGGCGCCGCCCCGTGGTGGGCGTGTTCACCATCGGCAGCGAGCTCGTCCGCATGGACGAGAAGCCCACCCCCGGCAAGATCCGCGACTGCAACACCTGGTGCCTGTCGGGTCTGGCACGCGACGCCGGCGCCGAGGTGCGCGTCTACGGCATCGTGCCCGACGACCGCGCGGCCATCAACGGCGCGCTCGACCGCGCCCTCGCGGAGTGCGACCTCGTCGTCTCCGCAGGCGGGGCGAGCCAGGGGGACTTCGACTTCATCCGCGAGGTCATAGCGGAGCGCGGCGAGCTCGTCTTCACCTACCTGTCGCTGCGTCCCGGCAAGCGCCAGACCATGGGGATCGTCGACGGCACGCCGGTGTTCGGCCTGTCGGGCAACCCCGCTGCGGCCTCGGTCGGCTTCGAGCTGCTCATCCGCCCTGCCCTGCGCAAGATGCAGGGGTTTGAGGATGTCGTGCGCCCCACGGTGACCGCCGAGCTGGCGGTTCCCATCAAGAAGAAGGAGGGCCGCGCGTTCTACCAGCGCGGGCTTGTCGCGCGCACGGAGGACGGCCGCTGGGTCGCCCGCGAGTACGGTACGCAGTCGAGCGCGCTTCTGGGGGACCTCGAACGCTGCAACTGCCTCATTGTCGTCCCCGAGGACAACATGGGCATGGCGGCGGGGGAGAGCGTCGTCTGCATGCGCATCGACATGGCCGAAGGAGCTGAGATCTAGCTGCGGAACCTCGCCCGCGGCGTTGCGCGGGCATTGATTCACGAGAGGAGATCGGCACATGGGTATCGCATTTGCAATCGTGACGGCGTCGGACACGCGCGACCTCGCCCAGGACTCCGCGGGCGCGGCGCTCGAGTGCCTCATCAAGGAGAACGAGGGCTGGGAGGTCGTGTCGCACGTGGTGGTCAAGGACGATCGCCCCTCACTCTCCCAGGCGATCGTCGCCGCATGCGACGAGGCGGGGGCCGACGTGGTGCTGACGTGCGGCGGGACGGGCCTGTCGATGCGCGACGTGACGCCCGAGGCCACGATGGACGTCTGCGACCGCAACGTGCCCGGCATCGCCGAGGCGATTCGCGCCGGCAGCATGCAGAAGACCAAGCGCGCCATGCTGTCGCGCGCCCTGTGCATGCAGCGCGGCCCGCATCTCGTCATCAACTTCCCCGGCAGCGAGAAGGCGGCCCGGGAGTGCTGGGAGGTCGTGGCCGACCAGCTCGACCATGCGATGAAGATGACGGCCGGGGGCGGGCACTGACGTTTGGCGCATGCGGTCCGCGCCGTCGCCGCCCCTGTCTGGGGACGCCGGGAGAGCCGGATTCGGGCGCACGTTTCGCCCGAAATGTTCTCCAGCCGACGGAATCGGCACTACGGTGGTGCTACCATGCGCTGTAGTGCGACGTCTTGAAGACGCCGCGCCGTCCGACGTCGATTCCTTGGGAGGAAGAGCCATGTCTTTTGAGATGAACCGTCGCGCCTTCGTGAAGGGCGCCGCCGCGTGCGGTGCCGCCATCGCCTCCATCCCCGCCGCGTTCGCCCTGGCGGACGAGGACAAGGAGGAGGCTGCCGAGGGCGAGGAAGCCGAGGCCGCCGACGGCGAGGGCGTCGTGCTGCAGAT
>DBEYOB010000188.1:0-14547 GCA_048173955.1 Coriobacteriales bacterium | reverse complement strand
TGAGTCGACCCCAATCGTTCGCAACGCGCATTTCTTCAGGCAACCCGCGTTTTCGGGTGCGCCACGCTTCGGATGCGTCACGGAAGGCAGCCCGCGGCCGGGCGGAGCCCCCGACGGACGCGCACCCGGGCGGGCCTGGCGGGCCAGCCGGGCCGCGCGGGCCAGCCGGCTCAGGCGGGCCAGCCGGGCCAAGCGGCATACCGGGCCGGGTGGCGCCGCCGGGTCACAGCCAGTCGACCATGCCGCGCGCGTCGCGTGGACGGTGGCGCATCAACAGCGCCCCGAGGCGCTCGTCGACTTCGGAGGCAAACGCCGCCTCGCACGCCTCGACCTGGCGCAGCGCGTCCGCCTCCACCTTGTCCGCACGCTCCGCCAACATCTTGGAGCGCTCCTCGAGATCGGCCGCCCTGCGCTCCATCCTGATGAGGCGCGCCTGCCGACGGGCCGCCTCGCCGCCCTTGACGCAGGCGAGCGCGAACCCGAGCATCTCGGCCAAGAAGAGCAGAAACGCCGTGAAGGCGGACCACACGAGGGCGGTCGCGTCGACCTGGGCGCCCCCGGACAGGCCGGCCGCCTCGAGCGCCTCGACGGCGAAGCTCGAAGAGACGGTGTCGGACGGCATCGAAAGCTGGCCCATGTAGCGCACGGCTCCGATGCCCGCGGCCAAGACGAGCGCGGCCACCATGAACAAAGCCGCCAGGGCGCACCGCAGCCAGCGCGGCATGCGCGCGAGCGTCGGTCCCTGGTCGCCGCGCAAGAGACGCGCCGCCACCTGCGGGAGCACGATGCACAGCATGGTGAGGATGCCCGTGGCCGCAAGGGCGTTGATGCCGCCCACCAGGCCCGCCTGCCGCTCCGCCGCGTCGCGCGCGCCGGTGCCGAGCAGGTCCGCGTCGAGGAACAGGGCGAACGCCTGATAGCTGAGCAGGGCGTCGAGCGCCCCCACGAGCACGAGCACCGCCGCGAGCGTGGCGGCCCAGCTGGGGCCCCGCGTCGCCGCGATCAGGCTTCTTTCGGGTGATCCTGTCGCCATCGTTGCGCCCTCCCGTCATGCGTCCCCGCGCCGCGCGGCCGACGGCACCGGCCGCTCGGTCCGGCACGGGGCTCCTGCCGTCTGCAAGCAGTGTGGCAGAGAGGCGGGCGGGAGGCTTGTACAAGCGGGAGGGGGCGCCGGCCGATCGAGAGCGCGGGCGAGCGGAGCGCCCCCGGGCAGAGGGCGGCCGGTCGGGAGGGCGGGAGGCCGGGCGGGCTGAGGGCGGGTGACGGACAGTCGGGAGGCGCCCAACCGGAAAGCGGTGGTCGATATCGAGCCGAATGCGTGATTCTAAAAAAGTGCTGGTCATTTTGCCAACGAGTGCGTGCCTCCCGCCGCCTCAATTCCTGTGCCGATTTTTGCCGTACTATGAAACATGCTGGTAGAAGGATTGCGCGGTCGCCCTCTCCGTCCGTCGCGACCGCCGCACCCTTCGATTTGGCATCCATCGGCATGCACTCGTTGGTCAAATGGCCAACAGTTTTTGGAAAACACGCACTCGCGCCCCGATTGACCAGGGGGCGCAGACAGAGAGCGCACCTGGAACAAAAGCGGGCAGGCGTCCCTGCGCAAAACGAAGCGGGGCGCCGCCCGATTGGACGACACCCCGCAAATCTGCCTGTCAGGCCCTTATCGCCGCCTCCGCGCGCGGCGCGGCAGCTCCCGGATCGGCCTTAGAGCTTGCGGCCCACCAGGTTGCCGGTCTTGATGGCGTCGGCGATGTTGAAGGGCACGTCGCAGTCGCCCACCGCGTAGGTCTCGGCGACGGACACGCCGTCAAGCAGCGCCTTGTTGGGCAGCATGTCCATGGCCTCGATCACGGCGTCGCAGGCGATGGTGATGCCGACGCCCGTGTCGCCCGAGATGGTGACCTCGCCGTCGCCGATGGCGCTCAGCGACGCGTTGGGCCACACGCGCATGCCGCGGGCGTAGAGCATGGGCATGACGAACGTCTTGACCCAGTTGGACTGGCCCTTGTCGACAATCGCGAGCGGGTCGGGCGTGACCATGGTGACGTTCTTGCCGTGGGCCTGCAGCCACAGGGCGGCGTCGACGGCCTGGGCGTTGGAACCCACGATGGTCACGTTCTCGCCGAGGTCGGCGAACATGAACTGGTCGAACGGGACGACCTGCGTGCCGGCGGTCGCCTCGAGGCCGAGCGTGCCGCGCAGACCGCCGCAGGCGAGCACGAGGGCGTCGGGAGCCTCGGAGGCAACGGTGTCGGCCGTGACCTCGGTGCCGGTGACGACGGTGACGCCGGTGAGCTCGAGCTGCTTCTCGAGGTACGCCTTGAGGTCGGCGATGTTCTCGTGCGGGCCCTTCACGGTGTTGGCGAAGTCGAGCAGGCCGCCGAGCATGCCGTTCTTCTCGTACAGGGTGACGCTGTGCCCGCGCAGGGCCGCGATGCGCGCGGCCTCCATGCCGGCGGGGCCACCGCCCACGACCATGACCTTCTTGGCGTCGCCGGACAGCGGCGGGAGCTCGAAGCCCTCGGGCATCTCCTCGCGGTAGGCGCGCTGCGTGCAGGCGTTCACGCGGCAGTGCTCCACCGTGTTGCCCTCGAGGTCGACGTCGAAGTGGCAGTGCATGCAGCGGGTGCACGGGGCGATCTCGTCGATGCGGCCCTCGCGCAGCTTGTTGACGTACTCGGTGTCCACGGTGAGCGGGCGGGTCATCAGGAAGAAGTCGGCCTTGCCGTCGGCCAGGGCGGCCTCGAAGAAGTCGGGGGCGTGGGCCGGGTCCATGTAGGTGACGGTGCCCACGGGGATCGAGACGGCGCTCTTAAACTGCTGCGCGACGTCGAGCATCATGCCGGCGCCGGAGTGGTTGGCGATGAGCTTGCCCTGCCAGTGGCGCTTGAAGTCGAACTGGTTGCCGTAGGCCGTGGTGCCCTCGATGCCGTAGCCGGTGAAGTACAGGTCGCTCGCGAACTGGCACACGTGCATGCCGAGGGGCCCGAGGCGCACGTGCAGCGCGTTGACGCCGGCTGCCTCGAGCATCTTGGCGATCTCGAGGTTCTCCTCGACCGTGGTCATGAGCGTGCTGTCGCCCAGGGTCGAGTCGTTCTCCTCGATGCCGTTGATGAGCACCTGCACCGGGAAGTCGGCACCGCAGGCCTCCTTGATCTGCTGCACCATCTCGCAGACGAAGCGGGCGCGGTTCTCGAAGGACTGGGGGCCGTACTCGTCGTCGCGGGCGTTGCGCATGCGCGAGAAGAACGACTGGCCGATGTTGTTGCCGGCTGCGTTGATCTCGACCGCGTCGAAGCCGAGGTCCTGGAGCGTCTTGGCGAAGTTGGCGGAGTCCTGCTGCAGCTGGTGGATCTCGTCGAGCGTCATGTCGCCGGCGACGGCCGAGGCGAACGTGCCGTTGTCGAGTTGGGGCGTGCCGCTGAACGTGATGCCCATGCACGAGATCTGGTAGCCGATGTGGCCGCCGGCCTCGTGCACGGCGTCGGCGATCTCCTTGAGCGGGGCCTGGTCCATGGCCACGCCGCGCGCCATGGGGAAGTGCTCGTACTTGTCGACGAAGTCCTCGACCCAGACCATCTCGACGCCGCCCTTGGCGAAGTTGCTGTAGTAGGCGACCATCTCTTCGGGGTTGCTCTGGGTGTCGGAGCCGGCGGCCGACTTCACCATGCGGTGGGACAGCTCGATGGAGCCGAACTTCCACGGCGAGAACAGCGTCGTCTGGGTGAAGTCGGTGATGGAGTTGGAGCGGTAGTCGTAGTCCTGCGGGTTGAGCTGGGCGCCCGCGATGAGACCCTCGTCGGACGCAGGCGCGGCGGTTTCGGTCGCGGCCTCCTCGGCCGGGGCCGCGGCCTCGTCGGCGACGGCGAGGCCGGCAAGGGCCCCCGAGGCGAGCGAGGCGGCGGCGAGGCCGGCGGCCCCGCCGACGAATCCACGGCGGGTCAGGTTCTTGTGTGCGGTCATGCGAATCTCCCCTTCCTTCGGTTCCGTTTGTCTTCGGTTCCGCAAGCGTGCGCCACGCGCCCGGGATGGATGGCAGGCGCGCGGCGCACGTACGCCTTCAACCATACAAAAGCCCCGGTCAGGCGGCCCACATCATTGATGTGGTGTTCTGCGCGGCGCTCTACGCGGGGGCGTGAAGCCGCCCGCCCGCCGCGGCGCGGTTGCTATAATGGCCCGCAGAAAACCGACGGCCGCAGGGCGGCGGGGCGGCGCGACGAGAGACGGAAGGGACGGCGTGGGGGTCGACGTGGGAAGTTCAGGGGCCACAGCGCGAGACGGCGCACCGCAAGGCGGCATCCGTCCCATGCGTCCCATCGCCGTCTCCCTGCTCGGGGTCTTCCTGTACCGCATGATGGCATGGAGCGTCTACGGCAGCGAGTACAGCAGCACGGCGGTGTCGGCGTTTGCGTTCTCGCGCCTCGCCCAGCTCGCCGCAACCGTCGCACTCGTCGCGCTCGCGGCCCGGGCGACCAAGACGCCGCGCGCGGCGAGGACCCTGATAGCGGCAAGCACCGCGGCGCTCCTGGTCGGCGCGGCGCTTTCGACCGGCTTTACGCCCGACACGGCGGCCTTCACCCTCGGCCGCGTCATGCACGGCCTCGGCTCGGCCGCCCTCTTCGTGGGATGGGGCGCCTACACGTGCTCCCAGGAACCCAGGGTGGCGGCGCTCGGCGTCTCGTCCGCCTTCGCCCTGTACGGCCTCGCCACGCTCGCGCTGCAGGCGGCGCCTCCCGCATTCATGCAGGCCGTCGCGTTCGTCGCGCCGCTCGCCTGCGGCGCGCTGCTCTTCTCCGAGGCCGACTCGCTCGCAGGGAAGGCGGGAGGCGAGGCGGCGGGGGCAACCAGGCGCAAGCCGGCGGAGGCGGCCTGGCGCGAGGCGGCGGCGCGCCTGCCCTGGGGCGTGCTCGGCCTGCTCGCGGCGTGCAGCTGCGCGTGCGCCGTGAGCGAGCTGTTCATCACGGTCGGGCAGGAGGTCCTGTCGGGCTACACCGCCAACATGTTCCGCGCGCCCGTGTTCTGCGCCATAGCGCTGTTCTTCGCCGTGTGGGTCCGCGTCCTCAAGCGCGACGATCCCGACCAGCTCTGGCAGCTGTTCGCGTTCGTGATCTTCTGCGGCCTGCTGGGATACTCGTCGTTCTCGCTGTTCGACACCGCGATGGCCTACGCCTTCATGCAGGCGACGCAGGACTGCCTCATGATGTTCGCCTGGATATACACCGCCGGGCTCGTCTGGAGGAACGGCCTGCCGGCGTTCGCGGCCTTCGGCCTGGCGACCATCGTGTTCATGCGCACCGACCTGCCGGCAAGCGTCGTCGGCATGGCGTTCCCGTCGCTCGACCTCGACCCGGGCAGCCTCGCCACGACGGGCATCTCGTTCGCCATGGCGATCGCGCTGATCGTCTACACCCTCGTGCTGCTCAACCGGCGGCCGGAGGGACGGCTGGCGGGAGGCGGACCGGTAGAGAACAGCCGGGGCGCCGGGTCGACCGAGGACGCGGCGGGAGAAGTCGGCGCGAGCGAGGGCGGCGTCGACTGGGCGGGGCGCTTCGCCCTGTCGGCACGCGAGGAGCAGGTGGTCGACCTGCTGCTGCATGGATACACGCTCCCCCAGCTCGCCGACAAGCTCGGTATCTCGCTCAACACGGTGCGTTGGTACACCAAGGGCATCTACCGCAAGCTCGCCATCCACAGCAAGGGCGAGCTCATCGAGCTGGCGGAAACCCTTCTCCGCGAAGGTTAGGCGGAAGCGAGCCGCTCGGCCGCCGAGATGCAGGCGTCGACCTCGTCGACCGTCATGCCGAGCAGCTCGGCGACAGCCTCGCGCGACAGGTTGCCGTTGCTGGCCAGCCGCGCCACCATCTCGGCCCGCTCCTGCTCCCGACCGCGCTCGAGACCCTGTTCGATGCCCCGCTCGATGCCCTGTTCGATGCCCTGCTCAAGACCCGTCCGCATGGCCTTTTGCCGAATCTCGTCTTCGGCAAGCTTCATGCGCTCGTCGACCTGCTCTTTCACCCGCCTCTCGACCTGCTCTTTCACCCGCTTTTCGACCTGCTCATCGATGAAGTCGTAGATGACGTCTCCCATTTCCTCGGCTCCCTTCTCAGCTTTCTTGAAATAGCGTGCACGCTCGGCCAGCACGGGATTGCGCATCGAATCGGGGTCGGGGCACACAAAATCGTGCATGACGTCGCCCAAAACCGTGTCGCCGAAATTATACGATGCGTCGACGTACACGATGCGGGAACCGTCGCCGAAAAGCCTCCCGTCCTGGAGACGGGTGCGCTCGAAGACGCTCAGGGGGACGCCGTCGCCCAAAGCGTCCCCGTTGACGATGAAGATGACGTAGGACTCGGGCAAATCTGCGAACCCTGCGCCCTTTCCCAGCGCCTGCGAGTCGATCAGAGCAGCATAGAGACGCGCGCGTTGAGGTTCGGCCCTGCCGGGATCGCGCTGGACCTCAACATCGTAGAGGCGTCCGTCCTCGTCCTCGGCAGCGATGTCGAGCTGGACCGAGCGCGAGCCGAGGCTGAGCACATCGCGTCTGACATCGACCGAGATCACCCGAAGCGACGGGTTGCCGAGCACCGCGCGCAGCACCACCTCGGCGCAACGGGGCTGCCCTTCGAAGAACTTCGCCATGTACAGGTCGTCCATGAGCGTGGCCTTGGCTATGACGAGTCGCTCATCCGCCTGTTGTGCCGCCTGCCCCATGGCGTCCCCCTTTCTCCCAGTCTGCATCCTTAGGGAACACGAGGGTAGCCGGTAGGGCATGACGCGGTTCTAACGCAACGCACACTCTCTTGTATCCGACTTCTTACGCCGGCATCTGCCCAGCTCAAATAAATCAATATTGATAGAATTTACGATATAAACGAATTGCTGAAAAGCACCGTTAGAATCCGCTTAGAAATCAAAGATAACAGCGATTCGGGCGCGGCCGACGCCTCGACCACGAACCCGAGATGCCCGCCGGGGAGGCCGCGGCGTTCAACGGGAGCCGCCGAGAATCCCCGGAAGCCGCTGGGGGCCGCCGGAGGCGCGTCGCGGTCAATATCGAAGCGAGTGCGTGATTTTGAAAAAACGTTGGTCATTTTACCAACGAGTGCGTGTCCTTCATCCGCACGGTTCCTGTGCCGATCTTTGCCGTACTACGAAACGCGCAGGTAAAAGGCTCGCTCGGCGCCCGTCACATTGAAGGAAGCACCGCAATCATCCATTTTCGGCAGGCGGCAGCATGCACTCGTTGGCAAAATGACCAGCACTTTTTTGAATTCACGCACTCGGCGCCCGTTTGACCATGCGCCGCCCGCCTGCACGCACTCGGCGCCCGTTTGACCATGCGCCGCCCGCCTGCACGCACTCGGCGCCCGTTCGACCATCCGGCGCCCGCCTGGCCGCACTCGGCGCCCGTTTGACCATGCGCCGCCCGCTTGGCCGCTCCCGGCGCCCGCTTGGCCGCAGCAAAACAAACCCGGCCGCCGGATTATCTCCGACGGCCGGGCCGCTATCGTTCATGTCCGAAGGCAGGGACGGCAAGGCCGCCCGCACGCCCTGGCGCCCCATGCGCCCCAGTCACGCGCTCCAGCGTCGCACCCGCGCCTTAACCCTGCTCGCCGGCGGCCGCGTTCATCTTGCGGACCTTCTCCTTGCGGCGCTCGGTCTCGGTCAGCAGGCGCTTGCGCATGCGGATGTGGCGCGGCGTGATCTCGACGAGCTCGTCGTCGGCGATGTACTCGAGCGCCTCCTCGAGCGTGAAGGTGCGCGGCGGTGTGAGCTGCACGGCGATGTCGGCGGTGGAGCTGCGCTGGTTGCCGAGCTGCTTCGTGCGCGCCACGTTCACCACCATGTCGCCCTCGCGCGGACGCTCGCCCACGATCATGCCCTCGTAGCACTCGTCGCCCGGGCCCACGAAGAGCTGGCCGCGTTCCTGCAGCGTGCCCAGAGCGTAGGCGACGGCCTTCTCGGTGGTCATCGAGATCATGAGGCCGTTCTTGCGCGCGTTCACGTCGCCGGCATAGGGGCCGTACTCGAGGAACGTGTGGTACATCATGGCCTCGCCGTGGCTCACGTTGAGCACGCGGGTCTTGAGGCCCATGAGGCCGCGCGTGGGAATCTTGAACTTCACGCTGGCGCGGTCGTCGTAGGTCTCCATATGGGTCATGACGCCGCCCACGTAGCCGAACTGCTCGATGACCTTGCCGGCGTACTCGGCCGGCGTCTCGACCACGGCCTCCTCGTAGGGCTCGAGGGTCTTGCCGTCTTCCTTCTTGTAGATGACGCGCGGGCGGCCGACCTGGAACTCGTAGCCCTCGCGGCGCATCGTCTCCATGAGCACCGACAGATGCAGGATGCCGCGGCCGGCGACCTCGACGCCCGAGTGGTCCTCGAGCTCGTTGATCGACATCGTGATGTTCGATTCCTTCTCGGCCATCAGGCGCTCTTTGAGCTGGCGGGCGCCCACGATGTTGTTCTGGTCCTCGCGGCCCACGAGCGGCGAGGTCGACGCCTCGAAGATGATCGAGAGCGTGGGCGGGTCGACGTGGAGCGGCTCGAGGTGCTGGGGGTTCTCGGGCGAGGTGTAGACGTCGCCGATGTCGGTCCCCTCGACGCCCACCACGGCGGCGATGTCGCCGGCAACCGCCTCGGAGCACTCCTTGCGGCCCAGGTAGTCGAAGGTATAGAGCTTGCGCACGGTCGCGTTGGAGGTCGAGCCGTCGTTCTTCACGACGAGGATCTTGTCGCCGTCGTGCACCGTGCCCGAATAGATGCGGCCGACGCCGATGCGGCCGACGAAGTTGTCGTGGTCGACGTTAACGACCTGCATCGCGAGCGGCGCGTCGGGGTCGACCTCGGGGGCGGGCATCTCGTCGACGACCATGTCGAGCAGCGGGTACATGTCGGCGTTGCCGTCGTCGGGCGACAGGCGCGCGTAGCCGTTCATGGCGGAGGCGTACACGACGTGCTCCATCGAGAAGGCGAGCTGCTCGTCGGAGGCACCCAGGTCGCACATCAGGTCGAGGACGTCGTTGACGACCTCCTCGGGACGGGCGCCGGGGCGGTCGATCTTGTTGACGACGATCATGATGGACAGGCCCGCCGCGATGGCGTTCTGCAGCACGAAGCGCGTCTGGGGCATGGGGCCCTCGAACGCGTCGACGAGCAAAAGCGCACCGTCGGCCATGCGCAGCACGCGCTCGACCTCGCCGCCGAAGTCGGCGTGGCCGGGGGTGTCGATGACGTTGATCTTGACGCCCTTGTACTCGATCGAGATGTTCTTGGCCAGGATGGTGATGCCGCGCTCGCGCTCCTGGTCGTTGGAGTCGAGGATGCGGTCCTGCACCTCCTGGTTGGCGCGGAACGCGTCGGTGGCGCGCAGCAGCTTGTCGCACAGCGTCGTCTTGCCGTGGTCGACGTGGGCGATGATGGCGATGTTCCTCAGGTGATCTTGGCGCATAGAGCGATGACCTTTCGTGGACGCGGCGCGCAGCCGGGATACCGGGCGCGCCGGATGGCAGCGCTCGGTCGGACGTACGCCTATAAGGTAACGCTTTAGGATACCACGCCGCTACACGAGCAGGTCGCCCTCTCCGGCCGCAGCCGGCTCAGTCCATGCAAATTCCTGCGGGTCGCCGGGGTTCTCGTAGAGCATGTAGGCCGAGTAGGCGCTCGTCATCCCGTGCTCGCCGTACTCCACGATGAGGGCGGGCTCGAACCCCTCGACGTCGGAGTCGGGAATCTCGACGGCGCCGTCGTAGGCGATCGCGTAGCGGACCGGCTTGCCGGGCAGGCCCTCGAGGGTCTTCTCGCCCCGGGCCGCCGCGGTCAGGCGGCTGCGCACCTCGTCGAGGCACTCCTCGAAGTCCTCGTCGTCGAAGGAGAGCAGCGACCGGTTGCCGGCGGCGTCTTCGACGGCAAGCGTCGGGACGAGCTCGCCGGTCTCCCCGAGCAGATCGAGGCTGTAGTCGATGAGGGCGCAGGCCAGGGCGTCCATCTCCTGCGAGATGGGTTCGGGCTCCGGAGTGGCAGGGGCTCCGGCGGCGGTGCCGGCCCCGTCGATGCGGTCTGTCATGCGCGCGCTCCTTTCCGTGCGGTGCGGTCGCCGTCGAAATCGTCGGGGTCGTCGACCTCGTAGGAATCGGGTTCCAAGGCGTCGGGCTCCGGGGCGTCGGAATCGTTGGGGTTACCGGGAGCGCCGGAATCACCGAGGTCGCCGGGGTCGTTGGGGCCACCGCCCACGCCGCCCGCCGTCAGGCCGCGCGCCGCCGCCTCCGCCCGGCGCTGGGCCTCGGCCGCGTCGTAGCCGTCCTCTTCGGGAGGCTCGAGGCCGAGCTCGCGGCGCAGCCCGGCGATGGCGTCGTCGAGCTCGAGCACGTGTGCGCGCGCCTTGCGGACCTGCAGGTGGGAGGCGGTCAGTATCGTGGAACCAGCCACGGCGATCGCACCGATGATCGAGAAGGCCACGACGCGGGGGCCGCCGCGCAGGTACCGTATGCCGATGAAGCCCACGACGATGCAGGCGAGCAGGGCGATGATGCTCCCCCGCCGCTTGCTGCGCTCATCGCTGTGGTAGGAGACGATCACGCCCCGGAGCTGCTCGAGGCCGTGCAGGCGCGCGGTCTTCTCCTCTACCGGCGTGACCGAAAGCTTGCCGCGCTGCTTGGCAGCGAAGGAGCGGACCTTGCGGGCGACGGTCTGGTTGCGCACGCTCAGCAGGAAGTTGCGCGACTCCTTGGCGTGCTCGACCATGCCTTTGACGCGCTGGTCGATGCGCTCGGAGTCGGAGAAGTCGAAGGCGCCGACGGCCTTCTCGAGCCCGTAGTAGGCCAGACGCACGTCCTCCTCGGACGCGTTCTCTTCAAGACCGAGCGCATGGAGTGCTTCGAACCTGTTCAACGGGTGTCTCCTGCCGTTGTAATCGGGCGGCCGGCGGCCGTGCGGACCGAACGGGCCGCTGGCCGGGGTGCCGACCTGGGTGCCAACCGGAACGGCAGCCGGGACGGAGGCCGGGGTTCCGACCGACAAGCCGGGACGTCCCAAGCCAGACGGGCTGCCGGATCGGCCGACTGCTTGCGCGAACAGGAACAGTCTACAGGAAAAACCGCGCAGGCGGAGGCGGCAAAGAGCGCCGGAGGGGCGATCCTGCAGGACGGACAGGAACGGCGGGCCGGAAGGACGAGCGGCTGGCGGGTCGGGGGCCGGCGGGCGGGCTGGCGGATGGCGGGCGGTCAAAAAGCGGGCGAGTGCGTGAAAGGGGACAGCGGACAGGAAGATGGCGGGGGCGGAGTGACCAAACGGGGCGCGAGTGCGTGAAGGAAGGGCAGCGGGTGGCCAAAAGGGGCGCGAGTGCGTGATTCTGGGAAAAAGCTGGTCATTTCGCCAACGAGTGCATGCCGGTTGGGGCGGCGCGTCGCCGGCCGCCGGGTGCCAGTCTTGCGGACAGGCGCTCTACCTGGCCTTTCTCCTCCATTAGAATCGAAAGTGTCCCCTGCCGGGCCCCTCTGAGCATACATTCGTTGGCAAAATGACCAACACTTTTTGGAAAACACGCATTCGACGCGAAAACGACCAGGGTGCGGCGGCGATTTCAGGACGATCCACGGTACGGCAGGGCGCACGGTGCGGCAGGGCGCAAGGTGCGGCCATGTAGCAGGCGGCATCGGGAACCATCGCTGCACCCGCGTTGCGCCGGCCGCTGCACCAAACAAAAAGGCCGGGCGGGCTTACCCCGTCCGACCTGCGGTTTCGCTGGTGGAGATGAAGGGGTTCGAACCCTCGGCCTCAGGCTTGCAAAGCCCGCGCTCTCCCAGCTGAGCTACATCCCCGTTTAGAATAAACGCCCCAGCGGCGACTCGGCTCACGCTGGGGCGTTTATTGTTGAAAAGGTGGTGGGCCCGACAAGGTTCGAACTTGTGACCTCCCGGTTATCAGCCGGACGCTCTGACCAACTGAGCTACGGGCCCTTGCAACGCCGAGATATAATACGCGAGCCAGCCCGAACCAGTCAACTAAAACTTTCACTGAACGTAACCTCCACAAACGGCCCACGGCAGCCCGCGCCCGGCACGAGCCCCGACGGCCGGCGGCGCAGCCCACGGACAGCCCCCCGGCCGCAAGACCCCCACGCGGCACGCGGACGATTCCGGCCGCAAGGTACCCCACGCCGCCCAATACGCACGTTTCCAACTTTCTGGACGGCGGGCGTCGCGGTTTGGCTACAATAGGGAACGATAGCGCAGGTAAGCAGCGCAAGCGACGAAACCCGGAGACGGCCTCGCCTCCCGCCCGATGCGAGACAGCGGTCCCGCCCGCCCAGCGCGGGATGCCGACCCCGCTCGCCCGACGCGGGATGCCGGTTCCGTCCCCCCCCCTTGCGCCACGGATGACCGACAGGGAGGTTTGCCATGATTCGCGTACGTCTTGAAACGCTCGTTATGGGGAACATGCCCGGCGCCTCGGTCATGGTGCTGCGCCCCGTCGCCGGAGAGGCGCAGCACGACTGCGTCCTTCCCATCTGCATCGGGTCGGTCGAGGCGGCCGCCATCGGCAAGGCGCTGAGCCACGAGCCGAGTGCGCGCCCGATGACCCACAGCCTCATCGGCACCATCCTCGCCCAGTTCGACGGCAAGCTGACCCGCATCGTGATCGACAAGGTGCGCGGCACCGTGTTCTATGCGACGCTCCACATCAAGCGGGGCATGGAAACCGTGAAGATCGACGCGCGGCCGAGCGACGCGGTGGCGCTCGCCATCCGTCTCGACGCGCCCATCTTCGTCGACGAGGCCGTCATGGCGTCGGCGTCGTTCCCCTCGTGGGTCAACGTGCGCCAGGACCAGCAGAAGGCCGAGATCGAGGAGTTCCACAACTTCGTCGAGGAGCTCTCGCCGGAGGACTTCTGCAGCAGCGCCAGCACGGGCGGCGTCGGCGGCGACCTGGGCGCAGGCAAGTAGGCGGGTCGGCCGCACTGGGCCGGGCTTCCGCCCCGTTTTCGTCACCGCGCATCGTCACCGCGCGTCATCGCCCCGTTTTCGTCACCGCACGCCGCCACCGCGCATCGTCACCGCACGCCAGGGCGGGCGCGGCGCCTCCCCGCAATCGCCCCGCCCAGAACGAGCGTGCCGAAGCCGGACGCGGTGAGCGCCACCGCGGCGCGGTCGGCAACACGCCCTCCCTCGTCGCCGGTCCGGGGCACCTCGGGCGCCGGGGGCGTCTCGCCTGGCACGCCCGGCCGCGGGGGATTCCCGGGGTCGGGACCGTCGGGATCGGCCGGCTTGCCGGGGTCGGTCGGCCTGTCGGGATCCGTCGGGGGGTTGGGATCCTCGTAGGTATTCCTGAAGGCGACCGGCCCGTCGGGATAGGAGACCCGGGCCGCCAGCGTCCCGTCGCCGTTGTCGACCACGCTCACGTGCACCGCGAACGACGCCCCGTCGAACACCACGCCCGGCAGCGTGCCGGCGATCTCGCGCACCACGTAGTCGTGCTCCCCCGCCTCGGTGTACCTGAGCGGCGCGAACGCGACGTCGGCCGCCTGGCCGTCCTCCGCGGCCGCGTTCATGCCCCCCGACACCGTCTTCCACACGCCGTCGACCTCCTCTTGGACGACGAAGCCGAACTCGCCCCGCCCCATGGCGCGGCCTGCGAGCGTCTTGGTCGCCTCGACCGTGGCCTCGACCTCGCCGGCCGTCCGATACGAGTTGGCGAACGACACGCCGGCGGCCCCGTCGGGATAGGAGACCGCGGCGACGAGCCGGCCGTCCTCCCCGACGGAGACGTCGACCGCGACGTCGTACGCCGCAGGGTCGTAAGAGACGCCGCCCGCCGTCTCGCCCCCGCGCAGTTCGACGACCCGGTAGGCATACGTGCCCGGGTGCGCGATCTCGAACGGCGCGAACGAGATGGGCGCCCCGCCGTCCGCACCGTCCGCGGGGGCGGCCGCCGACGATCCGTCCGCGGTCCCGATCGTCACCAGGTCCCCGCCTTCGTCGTAGACGAGGAACGCGAAGCTGTCGGCCGCCGTCCAGGGGCGCCCGGTCAGGGTCTTGCTCCCCGCGAGCACGACCTCGGCCGGCGCGACGGGCGCGAACGCGTTCGTGAACACCGCGTTGTCTCCCCCGTCGTCGCCCGCCACGGTCACCGGGGTCGCGGCGCCCTGCGCGTCGATGCGGTCGATGCCGGTTATCTCCGCGCGCATGGAGGCCTGCCGGGTGTCGGGGTCGTAGGACGCCGAGACGTCGACCGTGACCAGGTAGCTCCCCGCATCGTAGGTGACGCCGTCGACGGACCAGGTGCGGGACGCCTCGTCGTAGACGGCGTCGGGGTCGTCGGTCGGGACGTCCTCGGTAATCAGGTAGCGGTGCACCCCCACATCGTCCGAGACGATCCGGGGCTCGGCGGCGGCCGTCGCGGCAGCGGGCGTCGCGGCGCCGGCGGACCCGTCGGCCGAACCGGTCTGGTCGTCCGCTGCGTCCCCTGCCGCAGAGTCATCCGCCGCATCCCCCGCTGCAGGGCCATCCGCCGCGGAGGCGCCGTCGGGAGCCGCCGGCG